>CALCRH010000327.1 GCA_937894515.1 uncultured Clostridia bacterium
CCGAAACCAATTATACTTATCCAGTTTAGCAAGTGGTTTGTTTTCTCATCTGTACTAACACTACCTCGCTGATTTGTGTAGTATATCATATTCTTAAGAAAAGGCAACAAAAAATAAAGCAATTTATTCCTGACCCATAAAAATCTGGGTCAAAAATGGGTCAAAGCACTTCTGCGGACGAAAGAAAAATTCTCAAAAAGTTAGAAAAATACCTGATTTCTGACGAAATCAGGTATTTTTATGTGTCGTGCAAATGAAAAAGATGCACGCATTTAATTGAAGAGAAGCGCAGATTTTAGCCTGTTATCTTATGGTATCTTTGATCCACCTCATCGTATCGATGCAGATGAATGGCCGATGTAGCTTAGAATTATACATTGCTTCCACCAAAGACTTTCAAAACGAATAAAGGCCTTTGCGAAGGCATTGACATATATCAAAAAAGTGTGGTTCGTGTTCAGCATGAATCACACTTTTTCACATATAGAAACAGAACAGATTGAGAATGCCCGCCCTCATGCAAGAGGGCGGGATGTCATTCCCACGTGATATAACAAACAGATGTCTCACGGCAAAGCACTCTGCTTGCATCACTCCAACAGGGTGATTTCCTCCAGAGAGGACAGGATCACTGTGGCATAGGGCTTCATCTTTTCACACATCTCAGGATCGGCGGACACACCGATACCAATGGCACCGGCTGCGTGAGCCATTTTAACATCTACATAACTGTCACCCACCATAGCCATACGCTCCAACGACACACCGGTGTTTTTGGCGATGAGATACAGCATATCGGGAGAGGGTTTTCCCTCGGCTACATCGTCGGGCGTGACCACAAAGCGTACTTTGTCCCAGCAGCTGTAGATGGCCATAGAGTCCTGTGTGCGCTTTAGCGTATCAGAGGTGGCAACACCATAGGGAATATCCTTGGATATGAGCCCCTGCATCAGAGCGACGTAACCGGGCTGTGCTTTGATGGCACGGTGCAGATCCAGATTTTGATCACCGGCCTCAAAAACTTCAATCGCTTTTGCACGGGCTTCATGCCAAGGCATTCCCAGTTTTTTTACTAAATACCCACCTAATACGCTGCGTTCTTCAAAGGGGGATGCTACAGCCAAAATGCCCAAGGGATCTACATAAGTAGTAGCAAAGCCGTCCGCCTCATCCGCAACGGTGTCGGCGCCCATCATATGCGCCCACTCCAAAGTCAACTCCAATCCGCAAACCGGCAACAGGTATCTGCAGCGAGAATTGGTCAACTCATTCCAAAACTGGGAAGAGTCAAACATCAGACCGTCTTTATCAAAGACGAACAGATCTGCCTCCAACAGTTTTCCGTTTGCTATGAAACGAGCCATATCGGCACCCTCCTATGTCAAAAATCTTAACCGCGAGCCTTACGAACAACCTCCATGAACTCGGCCACGCGGCGCTCGTCCACCATATTCTCAAACACGCTGTCATACTTAAAGGTGGTCGCCACCACAGCACCGTCGGCAATGGCCAGCTGGTCGGTGATCGTCTCTTTACGGCAGCCGGTGTTGGCCAGTACCACAGTATTGGGAACCGCTTTCTTCACTTCACCCAAGACGGTAGAATCCGTAGCGGCACCGGCAGTCTGGCCGCTGACGCACAAGGCATCAGGATGGCAGTTAAACACGGTACTCTTGGCGATGGCAGCAGGAGTACGGGGAGCCAGATACGCAGAGGCCTCAGGCACGATGTTAAACAGCAGCTTCACGTTCTCAGCACCGATCTCATGCTGATGACGGACGGTTTCACCGCAGTTGGTGTCCCAAATGCCGAAATCACTGGCATAAGCACCGGTAAAGATCTCACGGATGAACTTGGCGCCGGTAGCAGCGGCCAAATCCAGAGATTTTTTAGCATCCCACAGCACGTTGACACCGAAGGGAACGGTGATCTCATGCATCAGTTCGCCGATGATGCGGGCCATACCGGCCACGGTCTCGGTCTTAACATTCGTCAGATAGGGCAGACTGTACTCGTTAGAGAACATCACGGCATCCACACCGCCGTTTTGCAGAGCCTTTAGATCTGCGCGGGCTCGCTCAATAGCGTACTCCATGCCTTGCTCTTTATTGAAAGCAGGGTCACCGGGCATAGGAGCCAAATGGCACATAGCGATAATAGCCTTTTCCGTACCAATTACATCTTTTAACCAACTCATTTTTTCAGTCTCCTTTACCTTTTAATATTCGGAATATTTTGCTGATTCAAGCCAGATTGGCGCCGCCAGCCACGATCAGCTCCTCGCCGGTGATAAAGCCTGATTCTGGCATCACGAAGAAGCTTACGGCATTAGCCACGTCCTCGGGATAGCACAGGCGCCCCAGGGGCGTATGGTCGATATAGCTCTGACGCACTTCCTCGGCGGTCATGCCCTTCATCTTGCCTTCCCACACCACTTCGCGGTCCTGCATGGGAGTCTTGACCCAGCCGGGGCACACGCAGTTGACGGTGATACCGTACTGAGCCAGACCAAGTGCGGTGGCACGGGTCAAGCCCAGCACGCCAAACTTGGAGGCGGTGTAGTGGGCCAAGGTGGGGTCGGCCTTGATAGCGGCCATGGAGCAGGTGTTGACAATGCGACCGCCCTTCTCTTTCATATAAGGGATCACAGCCTGGGTGCAGAGGAACACACCCTTCATGTTGATATCCACGTTGAAGTCCCAATCCTTCTCGGTCAGTTCCTCTATGGGCGCCATGGTGGATACGCCGGCGTTGTTGCAGACGATGTCGAGAGCTCCGTAGATCTCATGGACCTTTGCCAGCGCAGCTTCAATATCATCACGGTTGGTAACATCCATCTTGATGGCCATATGAGGCTTATTTCCCTCATAGGCGGCAAGGGTGGTGATGGTCTGTTTGGCAGCTTCCTCGTTGATGTCGGTGGCAATGACGATAGCACCAAGCTGGGCCAGACGCTGAGCAATGGCAACGCCCATATTGGGGGCATGACCCTCGGCGGCGCCGTCGGCATTTACTTGACAGAAACCTGCGCCGGTGATCAAGGCAACCTTGCCTAAAATAGGTGTATACATACTGATTTCCTCCTTGTCTTTATTCATATAATTCTGCGATATCACCGCAGAGTGATTTGGTCTTGGTGTAGAGATTTCGATAGATACGATAGGATTTTTCGTAGATAGCCTGTGCCTCCGGCTGAGGCTCATACACACGGTAGTCCTGCAGGAACAGGTGGATCTGCTCCCAGTCAGTAAAAGCGCCACAGGCCATACCTGCCAGAAAAGCCACACCCAGCGCCGATCCGGGATGAGACGGATAGGCTTTCACGGTCTGTCCCAGTACATTGGCCGCAATCTGGCACCAGTATTTGCTGCGGGAACCACCGTTGGTAGCCATGATGTGCTTGGGTTGATACCCCATCTCCCTGATGATATCCACATGGTGGCGGAAACCGTAGATCACCGCCTCCTGACATGCGCGGAAAATGTGCGCCCGTGTGTGGGACAGCATCAGCCCGAACATCACGCCCCGGGCCTGCGGGTCAAAGACGGGAGTCTTTTCCCCCAAAAAGTAGGGCAGTACGATCAGACCATCAGAGGCAGGAGGCAGTTTGGAGGCCTCCTCGTCCAGCGCCTTGAGGGCTTCGCCGGTATAGTTGTCCAAAATGTCATTGAGGTACCATTTGATGAGGGAGCCGCTGGCGGCCATGCAGCCGTTGATGAGGTAGCGATCCGGCACGATGTGGTAATCGAAAAACAGCTTGGAATTGGTGGTGATGTCCTCGGTACAATAGAGAATATCTCCCGCACCGCCAAATTTGATGAGCAGATCGCCCTGATTGATGATACCGGCAGACAAAGTAGAGGCCACATGGTCAGCGCTGCCTGCGATCACGGGGATCCCCGCCGTTAAGCCGGTGAGCCGGGCAGCCTCTGCGCTGACCCTGCCTACAATGTTCATGGAGGGGTTGACTTGGGGGAACCACGCCGGATCAAAGCCGAACTGTGCCATCTGATCAGTGAGCCACTGCTGAGAGCGGATGTCGAACAGACCGCTTTCCACTGCCCAGTTCATCTCCACGGACAGCTCACCCGTCAGCTTGTAGACGATGTAATCGTAAGAGCCCATCACATGGGAAAGCTGTGCAAACACCTCCGGCTCGTTTTCCCGCACCCACAACATGCGGGGCAGCACATGCTGCTGGTTGGTGTAGCCGCCTGTCAGCGCATAAAGCTGCTCCGCGTTCTCGCCCGGGATCGTCGCCCCGCTGAGGGTGATGTTTTTCTCCGCGAGGATCTCCTTGACAACGGAAAGGATCTCGCAGGGCGGGGTCGGAGAGGCGGCGACGGTGATGGTCTCACCGGCGAG
>CALCRH010000328.1 GCA_937894515.1 uncultured Clostridia bacterium
CTTTCGGTAGAACTGCTGACGCTATTCATTTCCCAAAAGATTTTGCGGAGCAGCTCGAGCTTGTGCTCGTCCATCGAGGCGACCTCCTCGGGATGCTCCGGGTCGCTTGCCGTTTTGACCGCATACACGGACAGCACCTCGGGCCATACTGCCCGTGCGCCGCGCATCTCGAGAACATCATAAAAGTATATTACCGTTTCCGTCAATAAACGGGATGTAGAGGAGGCAAGAGAATACTTTGCCCGCGTCAAGCACGAGTTTATAAGCCACTTCGCGGCGTTGGGCTCAAAGTGTGAGCCGCTGGATGCAGCGGAGAGGCTTCGACTGCTCCATGACTTTTACCGTGCCGGTGAAGAAACGAGCTTTGCCTTCGATATGTCGGAGTTCGTCGGTAAGGGGCATGACTTCCGGGATTATATCTGCCCCGATTCCATCGAGCGCTTTGACGACTATGTGAAGCTCGGCGATAAGTATGCCAGAGTGCTGTTTCTGAAAGAGTATGCCTCGTATATAAAAGACAGCCTTGTTTCGGAGCTTACGCAGCTCAGCCGCAATCTGATGCTGTCCATCTACATTACGCCGATCCCCACGGAGGAGGCGGTGCGCGAGGTGGAAAACAGACTTTTAGGCGTCGAGACCAATATAGCCAACTGGCAGCGGAAGCAGGCGCAGAACAGCAACTTCGGTGCGGTCATCCCCTACGACATGGAGGTGCAGCGCAACGAGAGCAAGGAGTTTCTGCGCGATCTGAGCGAGCGCGACCAGCGCATGATGTGTGCGACGATCACGCTTGTACACATGGCAGACACCAAGGAGCAGCTTGACTCGGACACCGAGGCTCTGCTCTCGGCATCCCGCCGGCATCTGTGCCAGTTAGCGGTGCTCAAATTTCAGCAGATGGATGGCATCTCCACCGCGCTGCCCATCGGCTGCCGGAAGATCAATGTGGTGCGCACGCTGACAACGGAGTCGCTTGCGGTGTTCATGCCCTTCAAGGTGCAGGAGATCTGTCACGAGAACGGCACCTACTTCGGTCAGAATGCCATCAGCAATAATATGATCATTGCAAACCGCAAAAACCTGCTCAACGGCAATTCGTTCATTCTCGGCGTATCCGGCTCCGGTAAGTCGTTCACGGGTAAATGCGAAATCGCAAACCTGATGCTTGACGGCGATTCGGATATTATCATCATTGATCCGGAGCGTGAGTATGCACCGCTTGTCAAAGCAATGGGCGGTGAAATTATCGACATTTCCGCAACAAGTAAAAATCATATCAATGCAATGGATATGAATGCGGACTACGGTGACGGCGAAGATCCGCTTATCTTGAAATCTGAGTTTATCCTGTCGCTGTGTGAACAGTTAATCGGCAACTATTCTCTCGGTGCAAAGGAAAAATCGCTTATCGACCGTTGTACCAAGAATGTGTACCGAAACTACCGCAGGCGTGGGTACAAAGGCAAAGTGCCGACATTAAAGGATTTCCGTGCCGAGCTTCTCAAGCAGGAGGAACCCGAAGCACAGGATATTGCTCTTGCCATTGAGTTGTTTACCGACGGTTCGCTCAACACCTTTGCAAAGGAAACCAATGTGGATGTTCAGAACCGTCTTATCTGCTACGACATTCTCGATCTCGGCAAGCAGCTTCTTCCTATTGGTATGCTTGTTGTTCTTGACAGTATTCTGAACAGGATTACCGCTAACCGTGCAAAGGGCAAAAACACATTCATTTTCATTGACGAAATCTATCTGTTGTTCCAGCATGAGTATTCGGCAAACTTCCTGTTCACGCTGTGGAAGCGTGTCCGTAAGTACGGTGCGTTCTGTACGGGTATTACGCAGAACGTGGATGACCTGTTGCAGAGCCATACAGCAAGAACGATGCTTGCCAACTCTGAGTTTGTTATCATGCTCAATCAAGCGGCAACCGACCGCCTTCAGCTGGCGGAACTGATGGGTATCTCCGACACGCAGCTTTCTCACATTACCAATGTGGAAGCCGGTCGTGGACTGATGAAGGTCGGTTCTGCTCTTGTGCCTTTCGTCAACAAGTTCCCGCATAACAAACTTTATCATCTTATGACCACGAAGCCCGGTGAAGGAGCTTTTTCTTCCTTTGACGGAAAGACCGGTTTTGTTTTCGGACAGTATGTCATCCGGTCCGACGTTCAGGCTCCGGCAGATCCCGCTCCTGTGCAGAAGGTTGACTATACGGAAGGCTATATTTCCGGAAACAATGTACGGTTCCGGGAAGGACCCTCCACCAGTTCCGGAATAATCAAAGAATTCTACTATGGAAATTCCGTTACCATTACCGGTATTTCCGGTGACTGGACTGCTGTCTCCTCTGATGGCAAATCCGGTTATGTTTTCAGCCAATATGTAAAGCAGGGCAGTTACAGTGTACCCGCTGCTGCCGCGCAGGCATCGGTCTCTACAGGAAATGTATCAGCACAGGACCTTGTGACTTTCGCAATGCAGTAT
>CALCRH010000329.1 GCA_937894515.1 uncultured Clostridia bacterium
CTACGGCAGCAATGTCAGCATACTGGCAGACTGGGATTACAACCCGTCACTGCTCTCATTACTTACCGGCTATCTTTTTACCAAGACCTCAGGCATATATCTGTTAGAAGGATCAGATATATATGCCCGCGGCAATGTAAGACTGATATCCAATGCCAGGCATCATCTGGACCGGTACCATGTAGTAGGTTGGGAATATATATATACGGACACTCCCGGGATACAGTCGAATATCGTAGCGGCTATCAAGGTCGATAAGAGCAATATTGAGATCAACGGCAATATCTCTACCGGTCAGGGAAGTGTTACCGCCAGTTCAATGGTGGATACCTGGGCGCTGCCAGACAATAAGCTTGTGGCAGACAAGCTCCCCCTTGCAGTGACGATAGCGGTACTGAATTCTATCGTCAAGGTAGGTGCGACTTCAACAATTGCCGCTAACGCTTCTATCAATCTTCGTGCTCACGCAGATGCTATTGTCAAGACACTTGCAAGAACAGGAAACATCCCGCTGGCACTGGCACTGACAGAGCTTTACTGTAATTCAAATGTTACTATCGAGGGCAGCCTTACAGCAGGAAGCAATATCGACGCGAAAGCGGAGTCAGTATCAACCTCGGTCACGATGGCAAGAGACCTTACCGGTACCGAGAAGGATAAAATGACTGATGAAGAGAGAGCCAAAGCCAATCAGTATGGCGGATATGTGGCATTTGCGACAATTCAGCAATATGCCGATGTAAAGGTTGCTGCGAACGCCGGTACAGAAGCAGGCAAAGATACAAGCTTCAGGTCAGATTCCATCGCTCTTTCAAGGACAGTATCCCGCCCGGCTGACGGAACAGCAGCTCCTCCGAGTGAAGATGGCTTGGAAGGCGGTAAATCTGTTGATGACGTTAGTAAACATGCCGTTGATAAGAATTCCGGCTCCGTCATAAAAAAAGTCAATGACAGCATAAACGGACAGACGGGCAATAAGGATTCATCGGAGGATCTTAAAGATTTAAAGAATGCAGGGGAAAATTTCCTGCTCGATTGGGATAAATTCAGAGACCAGATGAACAACTATGAGAATCCCTATTACAACCCTCCCGCACCGGAAAACGACCCGGTCAATGACGCCAACGGATCCCCACAGACGACCACGAAGCAGAAGGTCGGTTCACTGAATATCTCGGTTGTGGTGAATAAAAGCCGCGTAACGATCGATACGGAAGGAACCATCAGGGCAGCCGGCATCGACGTCATCGCCGAAAGCCAGCTGGTTTCGGAAAACAGAGCAGACAGCAGCCGGATCCTCGAAGAGCATATGCAGAAGGCTAAGAGCACGGATCTGGATCAGCAGCCGTCTCTCGGAGTTGCCATCACATTCGCGGATACGCATAATATGACGATTGCCAAAATCGCAAAGGGCACACTGGAACTTACCGCACCTGCAGCCGGAAATCCGCACATCACTGTCAGCGCAAAGTCGGGTGGAGCCGGGGATGCTTACAGCATCGGAGGATACACAAGAGGCAGCTTCGGTCTGGCAGGGGCAGTCGCACTTGGATTTTACAGCAATACAACCACGGCAGTTGTTGAAAATGCCGTAACCATCGGGGGCGTTCCCGGTGATATCTCAGTTACCGCACAGGAAAGCCACCGTTACTATGTAAACGCATACGGTTCCTATAAGAAGGAAGGAAAGGATGCTGCAGCCGGTCAGGATCCGCCGAAGGTCGGAGTAGGCGCGGGTCTGGGAATCAATGTGAACGGTTCCACGGTCACCGCGGAATTCAGGGATGTCACATTTAATACCTCAACCTCCGAAGACTGCGCATCCATGAAGGTATCCGCATACAATGCCGGTATCAATGATACCAAAGCCACCGCAGGTGCAGAGGGCGGAACCTCCGTTGTGCCTGTTCTGGCAGTTTATGTCAGCTCAAACAAAGCGCAGGCGGTGCTGGGTGTGGATAATAATACAACCGGCTCTCTGACAGCAGCAGGTCCTGTTGAAGTGGCATCTGTTCTGGAGATGGATCATGTAGCAAAGACAGACGCATCGGCAACCGGAAGTAAAAAGGCAGGATTCGGCGGATCATTTACCATCAGCGTCGTTAACGACAAGGCCGAAAGCTACCTGAAAAAGAGCACAACGGCCAGGGCGGTAAAAGTAACGGCACACAATAACAGTCTGTCAAGATCGCACGGTAAATCCGGTGCTTCCGGTGCAAAGCAGGCAAAGCAGGGCGAGGGCGCATCCGCGGATGCGCAATCGGATGCGCTTGTTAATAATACCAAAAAAATGATAGCCAATAAGAGGCAGGAAGACGGAGAGGACGGAGCGATCGACGGTTCGTCTGTTGACGGCGCCTTAAGCGCCAACCGTCAGAAGGCTGAGACTGTTGAGGGAAGTGTCAACGCAGCAGCTGCATTTACCCTTACGATCAGCACAGTCGCGACAATCGCAAAGATCCGGGACGGAGCCAATGTCACAGCCACAGAGCAGCCGATCAAGGTAAAGGCCAATTCCAATATTGCCGGAAAGGGCAAGGCTGATGCCGGCGCGGTACAGTCCAAAGTCGGGATCGGCGTCGCTGTCGGTATTACCGTACTCAATTACGAAACCCTGGCGTATGCCGGAAACGGAAACTATCAGACCAAAGAACTGGCGATCCTTGCAATTATGCCTCGGGAAAAGGCATATGCAAGGGCGATTTCGGGTGCCGGCGCAGCCAATGTGGGCGTAGCCGGAGCGGTTGCCGTCCTGGCAGAAAAAGGAACAACGACAGCCAGGATCGCCAGCCCACAGAATCAGGCGAACGACAAAATCGGAAGGATCTGGATCGCAGCCAATGCCAACTGCGGCAACAGCACAGCTGCTTCCGCGAAAGTAAATGCCGAGGGCGAGCCCGAAATTGATGAGAAAGCAGCCGATGAGGCAAACAAGGATGTATCAGATAACAACAATCCTTCTATAAAAATAGGTGATAAAGAGAAGGATAACGATAATGACCCGGAGGAAAGCAGCCTTCAGCCGGATGACGATGCAGAAAGTAACGGCGGCGCAGTAGGTGTCGGTGCGTCCTTTGCTTTCACCATATCAAATGATAAAGCGCTGGCTGAGACCACGAACCGAAATTACAATAAGGAATATTGTGCTGCGCCTTCCAATGCAAAGGACCGCATCAAAGCCAACATGACGCATGCAGCCAGAGCAGGTGCGGCAGCAGGCACGGAGGGAAGCATTGATGCAGGATTCTCCGTGGATGCCGCGGCAGCACTGGTGATTTCATTTTCAGACGCCATCGCAAAGGTCAGCGGCGGCGATATAAAAGCGCATACACTTGATTTGATCGCATCCTCCGACAATACCTCGGACAGCAAGGCCCAGGGTCTTTCCAAAGGAAAGGATGCAGCAATAGGAGCCAGCGTGGCGGTAACGATACCGAAGACCACCACACAGGTTGATTTTAATGCGACGGCAACTGTTGCCGGAATTGCAACCGTATCGGTTACGGAAAACAATCTTGATGATGTGACGGCAGTCGAGTCTGCAAGAGGCGCTTCTACTTATAAGCTCGTTAAGAAATATAATCCGACCAAAACCGATGCCGAGATAGATGCAGAATTAGAAGATCTCTACCGGAAGATGGAAAATAACGAAGATATTTCCGGCATGGGCGGCAACGAAGAGATTACGGACCTGGGCGGTATCTTCTATGATCCGGAATCATACGACAGAAACAGCAATGCGGCTGATAAACGTGGCTGGGGACTTCCTGCAGGGGAATACATGTTATATGTACTTCATGTGCAGAGGGAAGGCCTTGGCAGCAACGCAAACGATCAGAGTCTGGAAAATGATATCAACGGACACCTCGATGATGCAAATGAGCTGTCGGGCTCGGGCAATCAGGTTCCAAACGTAAAAAGCAATTCGGTTCAGGTCGCTGCTGCGATCGCAGTCACAAAAACCAGACATATCGCCGAAGCGCTGATCAAAGCCAGCATTACAGCAGGAAATGTAATCATCGGCACAATGACCATGAATCAGTACTCCGGCATGAGTACCGGCGCGGCCACCGGAGCGCAGAACGGAAACGATATCGCTGCGGCAGCAGCCGTTGTCGTGACCGAGAACCGCAATACCGCTTCCGTTGACGGCAGGATTACCGCAACGGCCGGCGTCGTGGCAGTCACGGCCATCAACCTGACAAATTCACTTACCTTTAAGCCCGCAATACAGGCGCTGTCAGGCTCCTTCTCGAAGGGCGAATCGAAGGTCGGCATCGCAGGCGCAATAGCTGTCCTGAAAGCAAACAATACATGCGAAGCTGTTGTAAAGGACAATTCCGTTCTTTCTGGACTTGCTGTTGTTATTGTGTCCAATGACAGCACAAGGATCGCAGGACGTGCGGGGGGCTTAAGCAAGAGTCAGCATACCGCAGTAGGCGCAGGCGCATCCTTTGTCCTGCTTCATGATGACAGCAGCATTCTCGCCACAGTAGGAAACAATGTGACCATCAATGCCCTGATGACAACCATCACAGCAGAAAAGAGCAAGATTACATTTGACGGCGCTGTATACCTGATGTTCCTGATCAATGAACTCATTACCATTGATGCAAAAGGCTCAGAAAAAGGAATCATCAACATCAAGCTCACCAATGACGGAAAGATCGACGGCGAAGCA
>CALCRH010000330.1 GCA_937894515.1 uncultured Clostridia bacterium
GCTGACCTTTATTAACATGAAATAATATGACCTACGACATCATTCGCTCCCGCCGTCGGACGATGGCGGCGCAAATCAAAGACGGACGGCTCATCGTCCGCGCACCCCTGTACGCCACCGATGCGGAGATACATAACTTCGTCCAAAAGCATCAGCGCTGGGCGGAAAAGCACCTCGCCGAATCCCAAATGCTGAATGCCATAGAGCCTCTCACCGCGGACGAACTACGCCAACTCGCCGAACAGGCAAAGGCGGTCATTCCCCAACGTGTCGCCTACTACGCTCCCCTTATCGGCGTGACCTACGGGCGCATCACCATCCGCGCCCAGCACTCTCGCTGGGGCAGCTGCAGCACCAAGGGCAACCTCAACTTCAACTGCCTGCTGATGCTGACCCCACCCGAGGTCATCGACAGCGTGGTGGTCCACGAGCTGTGCCACCGCAAAGAGATGAATCACTCCCCCAAGTTCTACGCGGAAGTTCTCCGCGTCTACCCCGATTACCAAAAGTGGCACAACTGGCTCACGCAACACGGCCCCGCCCTCATGCGCCGCATCGCCCCTTGACCCTTATAAATACTATTTTCGGAGGACTCCCCATGAACGAAGAATGCCTGATTTGCAAAGCACCCCTTGAATACCTCAACGAGGATACCGAGATGGAGTGCGCCATCTGCCACAAAAAAGAGCACAGCAAAACGCGCTGCGTCAACGGCCATTATATCTGCAACGAGTGCCACACGCAGGGCATCGACAGCATCTTCGGCGTCTGCCTTGCGTCCACGTCCAAGAATCCCATTGAAATTCTCAACGCCATGATGTCGCTTCCTTTTTGCCACATGCACGGCCCGGAGCATCACATCATGGTCGGTGCCGCTCTCCTCACCGCATACAAAAATGCCGGCGGTGACATCGACTTGGAGAAGTCCCTCGTTGAGATGAAAAACCGCGGTCAAACCGTCCCCGGCGGTGCCTGCGGCTTCTGGGGTGCCTGCGGTGCCGCCATCAGTACCGGCATGTTCCTCTCCATCATCACCGGCTCCACGCCTTTGGCGAACGAGAGCTTCGGTCTTGCCAACCGGATGACCTCCCGCGCCCTGAACGCCATCGGCGAAGTGGGCGGCCCCCGCTGTTGTAAGCGGGACTCTTACCTCTCCATCCTGCAGGCTGTAAACTTCGTCAAAGAACACCTCGGTGTCGAGATGGAACTTGGCGAGGTGGTCTGCAACTTCTCCCATAACAACAATCAATGCATCGGCAAGCGCTGCCCGTTCTCCAAAGTCAACCACTAAACGAAAGGAATTGTCATAAATATGCTCAACTGTTTGGCGGTAGGTGCAGGCGGTTGCATCGGCTCCGTCCTGCGCTATCTCATCGGTCTCATCGACCTGAAAGAAAGCGTGGTATTCCCCTATAAGACCCTCGCCATCAACGTGGTCGGCTCGTTTTTCATCGGGCTCATCGTTGCCCTGGCACTCAAAAACCACGAGGTCGACCCGCGCTTGATTCTGTTCCTAAAGGTCGGCATCTGCGGCGGCTTTACCACGTTTTCCACCTTTGCGCTGGAATCCGTCCAACTGTTCCAAACCCAGAAAATTGCCGCCGCCCTGCTCTACATCATTCTCAGCATCGTTCTCTCCATCCTCGCCATCTTCCTGGCGCAGAGTATGGTGAAATAAGCTTATGGCTAACAAGATAACCCCCGCCAATCTTATCACCCTGTCCCGCGTTCTTCTCTCCCTCGCCTTGCTCTTTCTTTCGCCCCTATCCATAGCCTTTGGCATCCTGTATCTTCTCGGCGGCATCTCGGACATGGCGGACGGATTCGTGGCGAGGAAAACTCACACGGAAAGTGAAACGGGTGCAAAGCTGGACAGCGCCGCCGATTTAATTTTCGTCACCGTCAGTGCGGTGAAGCTCCTGCCTCTCGTGGGGCTCAATACGTGGCTCTGGATATGGGTCGCAGCGATTGCCCTTGTCAAAATCGCCGCCATGGTATTGCGTTTTGTCCGCACCCACACCTTCGCGCCGCCCCACTCCATTGCGAATAAGCTGACGGGCGTTTTTCTCTTTCTCCTGCCCCTGACGCTTCCGCTGGTGGACATACACTATCCCGCCGCCCTGGTCTGCATCGTTGCCACCTTTGCCGCAGTGCAGGATGTTCTATCTTTTCAACGGAGCAAATCATAATGAGTTATTTTGATTTTGATCATAAACGGTTATTTTACACGATAACGGGAACCGGAAAACCGCTTCTGCTGCTGCACGGAAACACGGTCTCAAGCAAAATGTTTGATCCGATCGTCTCCCTGCTTTCAGAGAAGAATACCGTGATCCGTATGGATTTCCTTGGCTGCGGACAATCTGAGCGATTAGCGAAATGGCCGACAGATTTGTGGTATCACTGGGGTCAGCAGGCAGCGGCCCTTCTGCGATATTTGGGCTTGCGCGGCGTCAATGTGATTGGAAGCAGCGGCGGTGCGCTGGCTGCACTGAATCTGGCGTTAGAATATCCTGCGTTGATAAATGCTGTTGCGGCGGACAGTTTTGAAGGTGTACGAGCCGATGCCTCCCTTACCGAGCAGATTCGTAGCGGCCGCAGCTATGCCAAACAAATGGAACGCTTTCGCTTGATGCAGAGAGAGATGCACGGTGATGACTGGGAAAGGGTTCTGGATGCAGATACGGAAGCGGTTATCGACCATGCTGAACATATCGGACACTTCTTTCATCGCCCTCTTTCCTGCCTTAACCGAAAATTGCTTTTAACCGGAAGTGCAGAGGATGAAATGTTTCCGAAAGGTCATTATGAAAAATTGTTTGCCATGATATGCGCAGAAACGCCGTATGCTTCCAAGCATATTTTTGAGCATGGCGGACACCCGGCCATGATGAGTAATGCGAAAGAATTCATCCCACTGTGCGAGGCATTTTTCTCAGACAACTAATAAGCTGACGGGCGTTTTACTCTTTCTTCTGCCCCTGACGCTTCCGCTGGTGGACATACACTATCCCGCCGCCCTCGTCTGTGCCGTTGCTACCTTTGCCGCGATACAGGATATCTTATCTTTTCAACGGAGTAAACCATCATGATACAAACCAAACGACTCACTATCCACCCCGCGTCTGACGCGGAAATGCGCGACCTGATCACCCATACAGATGACGAAGGTCTGAAACTGGCATACACCGAAATGCTCACCATGGCGATGGAAAATCCACAGTACCGCCCATGGTACGCGGCATGGTTTATCGAAACGACGGACGGTCAGCGGATCGGTGAACTCTGCTTCAAGGGCTTATCCGCCGATGGCACCGCCGAAATCGGCTACGGCATCCTGCCCGACTTTCAAAACCGCGGCTATGCCACCGAAGCGGTCAAGGCCGTCACCGCCTGGGCGCTGTCTCAGCCAGGTGTCAACACTATCACCGCCGAAACGGAAGCGGACAACCTCTCGTCTCAAAAAGTCCTGCTCAACTGCGGCTTCCTCGCCACCGGCGAGCAGGGCGAAGAGGGCCCTCTCTTTGCTCTTTCCAGATGAACTATTGATTTCCCTCTTGACTCTCCCCTTAGAGGATGATCTATCATCCGATCTGTGATGGAAAGGAGAAATGCCTCATGCTCAAAATTGGAGAGTTTTCCAAGCTGTCTATGACTACCGTCAAAGCGCTTCGTTTTTATGAGAGCGAGGGGCTTTTGCCGCCGGCATCCATTGACGAGTGGACCGGCTATCGCTTCTACGAGACCGCGCAGCTGGAAACGGCGGCAAAGATCAGATCCTACCGACAGCTCGGCTTGTCCATTGAGGAGATCAAACGCATTTTTTCCGGAGAAGATGCCACCGCCGTTCTGTCCGCCAAGGCAGACACTCTCCGAAAACTGCAGCAGGATACACAGCTCCGGCTATCCATCATAGAATTTATGCTGGAGGAAAAGCAAATGAAGTATCAAGTTACCGTCAAAGAGATCCCCGAGATGATCGTCTATTCTTCGGAGACAGTACTCAAACAGTATGCCGACTGTATGCAGTGGATCCCGTCGGTTGGTGCGGCGTGTTTGAAGTTGAATCCGGGCATCAAATGTGCTGAGCCGCCCTATGAGTTCTGCGAATATCTGGACGGCGAGTATAAAGAGACCGACGTCCGCATCCGTCATAACGAAGCCGTTACCTCGTTCGGCAAGGAAAACGAGCACATCAAATTCCGTACACTCCCTGCCGCCAAGGTCTTGAGCATCTATCATAAGGGTGCCTACGAGAACATTGGCGAAGCGTACGCATTCCTCATGGAATACGCTGAAAAGAACGGCTATGAGATTGCCGGTCTTGCCCGTGAAAGCTACATAGACGGCATCTGGAACAAGGACTCCGTCAGCGACTGGCTGACCGAGGTACAGCTCCCCATCAAGTAAAACCGCAGTTTGATACCAAAGAGAGGATTACGCAGCCATGGGCAGAATCGCACACTATCATCTCCCCGGACTATTCGAGTTCTATGACCTATACCGCGCCTTTCTGCCCCTTTGGCGAAAGCATCGTGAATATTTCTATGACTGCTGCGACATCGGCTCCATCTACGGTGCGCCTGCAGATTGTATCTGGGGCGGCGGCCGTGTGGGCTTCGGAGATAACGACCCCGAGGACGTCCTCGCCTTACTGCAGGAATACGGCATTTCCGCCCGCCTGACGTTCAGCAACTCCCTGCTCTGTGAAGAACACCTCACGGACAGAAAGTGCAATCGTCTCTGCTCCCTGTTTTCGGAAAGCGGCAAAAACGGCGTTATCGTCCATTCCGACCTGCTTTTGGAGTACCTGAAAAAGACCTATCCCGGTCTCTATCTGGTCTCCTCTACTACAAAAGTCCTGACGGATTTTCGTGACTTCGAAAAGGAGCTAAACCGCGCGGAATTTCGCTGCGTCGTTCCCGATTTCCGATTGAACAAGTCATTTGAACAATTAAACACTTTAACCGCATCTCAAAAGGAAAAAGTAGAATTTCTGTGCAATGAATGCTGCTGGTTTGACTGCTACGACAGAGCCGCCTGCTACGAAAACGTCAGCCGCAAGTGTCTCGGCGAAAACTGCCCCGACCATATCTGCGTCGCCCCGGACGGTGAGCAGGGTTACCGCTTTTCCAAAGCCATGCAAAACCCCGGCTTCATCGGCATTGAGGACATTCAAAACACCTACCTGCCCATGGAATTTTCCCATTTCAAAATCGAGGGCCGCGGCCTCGGCAGCGCCCTGATTCTGGAATTCCTGCTCTACTACATGGTCAAACCGGAATATCACCTGCCCGTACGTGAAGCGATCTATCTGGACAGTATGCTGGACTTGTTTTGAAAAACAAAAAAACTCGTGGAGTGTCCACGAGTTTTTTCATGCATTTATTCCGCTTTTGTGAAATCCGTTTTCCGGATCTTCCGCCGCAGCATCAATATCACGATCACCAGCGAAAGCACGTCAGCCACCGGCTGCGCCCAGATGAGGCCGTCCACCCCGATGACGGCTTTCAGGATAAACACCGCGGGGATAAAGATCACGCCCTGCCGGAAAATGGACGCCAGCAGCGCGGGCGTTGCCGCACCCACCGCTTGCAGCGTGTTCTGGCAGATGGCAAACGCCCCGATGAGCCACGCGGTACTCATCAAAATACGGGTAAAGTGTACGCCCGATGCAAGGGCAGTCAGGTCGGTCAAAAACACCTTCACAATAGGCTCGGCAAAGATATAGCACAGCGCCGAAACCACCAGACAGAACAGCAGGCCGAACACAGCAGAAAAGCGGATGCCCTTGGTCAGCCGCTCTTTCTCCTTTGCGCCGTAGCAGTAGCCGAGGAAGGGCTGTACACCGCTGCCGATGCCGATACCGATCAGCGTCACGATCATAATGACCTTGGCCGTCACGCCGTAACCCGCCACCAGCATATCACCGCTTGCGAACTTGGAAAGCTGTGCGTTTACCACGATGGACGACACGCTGACCAGCAGATTGGCAAGGGACGCGGAGATGCCCACGGACAGCACACCGGTCAGAATCTTGTCCTTCATGGAGAAGTATTTGGGGCTGATGCTCAGCGCGGATTTACCCTTGAGGAAGTAGAGAATATAGTACCCCGCCGCAACGGCATTGCCGATGACCGTGGCTACCGCCGCGCCCACCACGCCCCACTTCATGCCGAGGATAAAGATGGGGTCGAGGATCATGTTGATGAGGTTGCCGATCAACGTGCCCGTCATGGCCTTCATGGCTTCACCCTCGGTACGCACGATGGACGAGAAACAGTTGGAGATCATGGAGAACACACCGCAGCCGATGGCAATACGCAGATAGTCCTTCGTCAGCCCCACGCTGGCTTCACTTGCGCCCAGCATCACGGTCACATCGTCTAAAAAGGTCCACAGCAGCGCCATGAAAAATGCGCCCACCGCCACGCACGCCCATAGACAAAATGAGCTGGCTCTCTTAGCATAGTCGGTTTTCTGCTCACCCAGCGCCCGGGAGATAACGGACGTACCACCCACGCCAAACAGCGTGCCGAGGGACATGAATATCATAAACAGCGGTGTGGCAAACGACACCGCCGTCACCTGCAAGTCATTGTGGGTCAGCCCCAAAAAGAATGTATCCGCCAGGTTATATACCATCACCATGATCATGGCGATCAAGGCGGGAATGCTGTTTTTGATAACGATTTTGGGAATCGGATCGGTCTTAAAGGTTTCGATTGCCGAGGTTTTGTTGTCGTGATGCATTAGGTCTCCTCCGTTTTCGTCAGTTGTTCCGCGGCGGCAAGCAGCCGCTCGCAGTAGTTTTCAAATTGCTCCTGCTCCTCCGGGGACAGGCAGGTCAGGATCTTCTCCAGCCAGTTGTTGTGCAGATTCGCAAGCGCCGCAATCTTCTCCCGCCCGGTGTCTGTCAAGGAAAGCCGCTTCACCCGCTTATCTGCCGCGTCCTGCACCCGCACAACGCAGTTTTTCCTTTCCAGCGACATCAGCGCCTTCCCCACCGTGGTCTTATCGATCTTCAGCGCCACTGACACATCGTCCTGTGAACTGAACGCATGGGAATAGATATAGGAGCAGATCATGCACTCCGTGTCGCTCAGCTCCTGCCGCCGAATCTTCTCATGGCTGAATTCCTTATTGCACCGGAACAGCAAATTGAGCGTCTGAAAATCCACCGTTGTTCTCCCCTTTCAATTAGTAGAATTTTCTACTATTATAGCACATTACCCTCCCCCGCGCAACCCCTGCTCTCATGTCAATTCATCGAATAACGCACAACACGCCGAGAACTAACCGTTCTCGGCGTTGATTGATGCTTATACCCTTGTGTGCAGTTATTTAGAAAAACTTAATAACTGATCTTCCTATAAATGATAGCCATATCAAAATCACTATTTCTCTTCGTTCCGGTTTCTTTCTTGTCTTCGCCGAGCAGTGAAGACGCGGAATGCCTCGCGGTCTTCCGGTGGAGCATAATTCTCTACAAAGTCGTCCCACGCTGCATCAAGCTTTGCCTGCGCCTCAGGACTATCGGCTTCTAAATCGGGTGAGGTCATAATGTATATCTCCTCCGTCTCCAGCAGCGCCGCTTTCAGTTTCTCCACGCAATCCTTGGCCATCGATATCCGTTCCAAGGGATCAATCACATCGTCAACCGCTCCGCACAAAATCGTATACATTTTTTTGTAGTCTGTCATCTGATTCCCTCCAATCAATTTACCTGCGACTGGTTCATGTAAAGGTACTATATTCTATCACACTTTGTCTATACTGGTAAATAGTTTTAGTTCATTTACTTGAACCAAAAAAGTGTGGTGAATTTTGATGCAACTCAATGAAGCAATCAGCAGGCGGCTGTTGGAGTTATTGGATGGCCGCAATATGACACAGTATCAGCTCTTTATTAAGAGTGGGGTACCCAAATCCACTATTCACAATATCGTTAATTGTTCTTACGATTCAGTAAAATTGCGCGTTATTCATGAGTTGTGTCAAGGATTAGAAATTGAAATTCACGAGTTCTTTGACTCTCAACTTTTCGCAGAGGAAAACTTGGATCCCTAAATGTTACAGCTTTCGGCAAGGGAAACGAGCATATCAAGTTCCACGCATTCCCTGCCGCCAAGATTTTGAGCATCTATCATAAGAGGGCCTGCAAGGACATCAACGTGGCCTATGCCTTTCTCATGGAGTATGCTGAAAAGAACGGCTACGAGATTTCCGGTCTTGCTCGGGAATGCTACATAGATGTCATCTGGAACAAGGACTCCGTCAGTGACCGTCTTGCTGTGGTGCAGTTGCGTATCTGATAAACTCTCGCCGAAAAAGTGGGAAATCGCGATTCGCCGCCCCATCAAAAAGGAATAATATATACTTTTCAAAATGCCTCTTGTGCTTTCGATACTTTATGATATACTTTTAGATATAGATATAGAAAATTTTCAATCGTTTTTACCATGGTGGACACTCTCTATAAGCATTATAAATATAAAAATGGAAAGAGAGGCTAAAACATATGTGTATCTTTTTTCAGACGGAAACTGCCAACTTTGTATCCTGCGTAACCTCAATTCTAATTACACTCCTAACATGTGCTGGTACTATTTTTGCTTGTATCCAATTAATTCAAATTAAGCGAACAAGAGTAAAGCAGTTCGAACAATCTCGGCGGGAAAAAACTATGGAAGTTGTAAAGTACTATGCTCAAAATGTTACTCCGCATATGAAAGCAGTAGAAAAAATTGTTGTAAATCTCACAGATGATCAGTGTAAAGATTTATACGATGGCATCCCATTTGAAGTAAATGATAAAATTGGACATCAAATATGCGATGTCTGTCCATATGTAAAAGACTGCAAATTAATGAAATCCTCACAAAAAGCTGCAATTTGTGGAGGTGAAAAGAATCATTTCATAGTTAAAGGGGAAATTTTATATTTTTTACGATCCTCTTGTATTTCCTATTTAAACACACTTGAAAGTGTTCTTCTTGCATGGGAGATGAATATTGTCGATCGTGATAGAATCGAAGAGCAGTTTGCTTTCTTAGATAAAAAGCGACATAAGGAGTGTGCGCTTGAAGAATTTAGAACCATCGCCGGTGGTGGAAGATCTTACCCTGTAATTGAAAAATTTTATCGAAATTTAGAATACGAAAGAATGAAACAAGCCGAAAAGGCTCAAGCCGAAGTTTTGAAATAAATTACTACCGCATATCAAATAATTTTTTGATATAAAAAGGGCTGAGGACACATTAATGTGTCCTCAGCCCTTTTTATATTGTTGTCATTCGTCTATGCGTCTCTTCATAAATGTTTCACCTCGTCAAAGTTTTCACTCTAATGAGTTCATTGTTATTATATTATGTTTGACGAAAAAATGCAACTCTTTTTTTCTAATAAATATTATTTTTTCTAATACGTTGTTTCGACAACTATACGATTTAAAGTAGTATTCTATTATTCCTCCGGAATATACTCCACAACATCCTCCACCTTGCACCCAAGTGTCTTGCAGATCTTCCCGATGCATTCCAATGTGACAGGTTCGTTCTTTCCCATTTTGGCCAGTGACGCCGATGTAATACCCGAAGCGATGCGCAACTCCGTCTTGTTCATTTCCTTGTTAACCAACTGAATCCACAACGGTTTATATGACCATGCCATTCTCCCCACCTCTTTCGGTTTAATCTTAACACAGCTGCAGCGATTTTGTCAATATTATGTGTTCCCATCGTATAAGAATTATCTTATATTTAGACATTTCATATTGGCACAAGCGCAGGCAGCAACATGAAACTATATGCCCTGCTCAGCTCTTATAAATAGCGCAGAGCTTTCGCTCCTATCATGCGAAAGCTCTGTGTGCTTTATTTTTGTTCCTCTTCCTTTTTTCCCGTGTACATATCTCGATATGCATTGTAAATGCTGATATCTTCCGGTATCGGCTGCTTCACATATACTGTTCTGCCCTCTACACGAATATCTTCTTTCTCCACTATTGAAACGTCCAAGTCCTGGTTGGATTCTCTTGCAATAATTGTCACCCCAACCGGTTGCTTCTCCTGAAGTTTGAGTTTAACTGTGCAATCACCGGCACTTTCAATTTGATTGATACTATACTCCGGCTCTATCGTGAGGATACCTACATCTGTATTTGAGAGGAATGGACGGCGGTTCAGTTTCTTTTTGATTTTGTAAAGCAGGTCCTCGTTCTCCATGTCGTTTTTCTGTACTTCTTCGTCGATGATTGCATGCCCCATGTATGCTTCGATTTCCGTTTTGTTCAAACCGATCAATGCCAAATGTGTGCCGTTGTTCCTACGGAACAAATAGGCGGTGGGGTCCTTTTCTCTGTATTCGACTTCTGTCTCTTTCTCGCTGGCACTGTAACGTTCGTTTTCGTCCATATTTTTTTCGATAAACGCCACTTCCGCTTCATCGATCCCGATGGACTTCAGAAATGCCTTACCGGCAGCATTCAAATCATTCCGCCGACAATGTTCCGTATAGGTATCTTCAAATACGATTTTTCTTTTGCCATCTTCATACTGCACGACTCCCTTTGAGAGGCAAGCTATCGGAAGACTATCCACCGAAGTTTGTCCCTTTCCGAGGCAGATTTCCCCTCGCTGCAGTTTTTCCTCAAGAAATTCCTTTCTCTTTAGGATCAAAGAAACCAGCGCATCCGGCATCGGCAATTTCCGCGGCGTATTATTCGTTTTTCCGCCTGCTTTAAGTCGAGAAGTATTGCCGATCGTCGTCTTTACAACGGTGAATGTGTAATTCCCGGGATAGGTCGTCATCTCTCTCACCGCGCCGAATGTAGCACCGCAAGCCTCCGCATTGCGCAGCCCCAATGCGTACATCAAGGCCAGCCCCATCTCCCTACCATTTTGTGTTGGGTCAGAAAGAAGCTGTTCAAAAGCCGCTCGCTCTTCTTTGACAGTCAGAGATTTTCTCAAGACTACCAGTTCCTTTTTCTTGCTCTTATCGTCATCTGCGGGCAGTACTGTTCCATAGTCGGGTGAGCCCCATACGCAATTATGCGAAATCACCTTCATCTCTGCCGCTTGGTTGAATACCAACCGGATCAGGTATCGCATCTTGTTCATGACGGAATCACTGTACGCTTCTAATCCCATCGTTGCCCTGTCCGTCTGGATTTCTGTCAAAGCATCTTCCAGGTCTTCCAAATGCAACTCTTCCATCGGCACCTTGGAAAGCTTCGGCAACAGATAATCATTGAAATAGTTCGCATAGCTCTCCTGAGTCTGTTCGTTCCATTGCATGTTCGCCAAATAGGGGCTGTTCGTCACGACATACGCAAACGTGTCGTCCCCGCCCTTTGTCTGAAAATCAAAGCTGAGCTTTTTCAAGAAATTTTTATGTTGCTTTTCACGTTCAATCTCTGTCATTCCGCATCTCCTGTGAGGTTATATTGAATCTTGGCCCCATACTCGCTTCTAACTTGCAGAGCGAGCTCCGTTACTTTCTCTGCGCAGAATCGTAATTCTCCTGACGCATGATAGCCCAGCTCCGCCACCGCTTTTATTTCATCAATATTCATAACTATCGGTGACGGCTTGATCGATGCCGGCACATTAAGGATTGCCTCCATGCGATTCATTTTTCCCAATAACATCAGCTGGAGTAAGTCATTGTTGAAATCCAGATAGTGCTTGCTGTATGTCTCATATTGAGTGAGTCCCATCAAATGATTTTCTTCCGGCTGAGAAATGCCGCAGTCATATTTAAGATGGAAGCGGTAGTTCATATTGAAGATATCACCACGGTAGCTGGTCAAATTGAGTGTTTTGATTTGGTCATCTTGAGCGTCATCAAATGCGACCGGGATATCCAGTTCCACGCTTTCCATATTCATCTGGTTCAACACTTTTTTACTTTCCGTGCGGAGCTTATTCGGCGATGGGATTGGGCACAGTGCCTTTTCATTCTTATCTCTTTCATTTTTCCAGCTTTGCAGATCCGACTCAGAGGACAAGAGATACGCTGCATTGAGTTTCAGATCTAATGTATCGGCACATTGCTGTAATACTCCTTTGCGCTTCATCAGTAAGTCATACACCATTCGCGTTACCGGGAAGCGGCGGTACTCCGTTGCCGTCATAAGCGGTTCACACGCGCTGCCGTTATTGGTTGCTGACTGAGCGATCCAAATCTGATATGCATTTTCACCTACCGGGATCTTATGGATATCGCCCCAGGTCAATCCACACAGGATATTGGCTTTTAAGCCCGTAAGCAGTCGCAGCATAACGCCGAGATATTCCCAGTTTCCACTTTGTAATTGCTCGTTGAGGAACTCATAAATCTTTCGCATCTCATCGGCCGTAAAGCTCTTTTTCATCAATGCTTCACGAATTTTGTCCTCCGCTTTATGGTTGCGGCGTGCTCTCTCTTGGAGTCGTGAGATTGGATTTTCGGTACAAATGCCCCTCTTTTTCAGTTCTTCATAGAGGTGTTCCAAACTATTCCAGCATCTTTCGGTAAATTCAGCCGAGTCCGTCATATGATACGCATCAACAAATGCTTTCATAGCTTCCTGAAATACCACAGAATTTGTTTCAGTTGTCGAGATAGCTCCAAAGTAGTCCATCATACGGTACAGCAAAGTTTCCCGTTCATGCTTTCCATCGTGAAGCTTGTCCACCTGCAAGTAATATAAATACCATGCTGTTTTCAGTGTTTTGGCCTCTATCTTGCCAATATATACCTCTTTCAAAGCCTTATGCATTTTCTTGCGATATGGATATTCTTGTAGCGCCCAACGCTTCGCTTCTTCCTCAGTGTCACAAGAGTGCGATGCATCACCGCCTTTATGCAATTTTCCTCGTTCAGTCTGGTTGCGCTTTTTCTGCTTATCCGTAGCAACTTCATATGCGCTTACCTCTATGCGATAACCTCCACAATCCGTCTTTCTGTCTGTATACCAAATTATCATTTCCTCTGAAAACTGCAAGCTTTTCCCTTTTCTCGAACCTTCATTCTGATTATTCTTAACTTTGGTTTCGCTCTCTTGAATTTTTTTATCCAGCAGGAAAACCTCTTTATTCGTGCTTTTCTGTATGGAATCCTTATACTCAAGAATCAAATCATCCGCCACGAAACGAATTCTCTGCTGCTTATGACTCACCGGGACGTTCTTCCCTCCCACAGCATATAACAACATACGTCTTTTGGGCACCGTGTTTACCGCTTGCCGGGGAAGAAGGAATTCCACTGTATACGGATAGTTTGTTTTCAAGGTCTCGATTCGCAGATCCTGCATATCAAGTAACGCCATAAAAAGCGTTCCATTTTCGTTTCTTACCGCATCTATTGTTGCAATTCTTTTTATTAGCTTTTCTTCCGCTTCATTCTTATTTGGGCGCGGGAAATATAAGATGCGTGTAAAGTCATTGATATCACCAACTTGATCCGCTGTTACGAAAACCACAGACTTCGGAAACTCCAATTGGTACAATAAAGCTTCTTCCTCGCTCAAGACTACAAATGTCGTTTTTTCCAGGCACTCTTCCGGCCAGTTCTGCACAAAAAATGCGCTCGGGTTAATAATCAGGATCTTGCTGTCTTCCCGCAGACTTTGTAGAAACTTTGGCTGTACATACCCGAGCTCAATTTGGCTATCTTCCCCATCACGGTGTTCCATAACTGCCCCAATCATATCACTGGGTCTGAAATCCTTCCGTTTCATCAGCCGTATCGCTGAGTTCACTTCCTCCTCGTAGCCAAATCTTATCTTCTCCCACTCGTTCTTATCACGAATGTCCCACAACGGGTTTTTCCTTCTTCTCGAAATATACCAAGCTTCGCCATATAGCCAAAGCATGGTTATATTTGAACTGCCAACTTTTTTTAGGATGCTGTATGCGGCTTTCGCATTGCCATTCAGCTTCCGAAGGCTATCGCTAAACGGCCACATAACCGTGTATCGGAAAATAAGTGGTATGCTCGGTTCCGCAAATGGAAGATTCTCGCGTTTTAAACGCTCTTTATACTCTTCTTCCGGATGACTGTCCTGTTTTAAATTAATACTTACGGCAAGTGCAAAGAGGATTGCTTTTCCGAACACCAAGTCATCCTCAAATTTAGAATTTTCGGCGCAAAGCTTTGGTCTCAGTTCCAACAACTGTTTCGGCTGCGTAGTCGCTTTGCCCAAATAAGCATACTGGACTAAGTCATGCATTGTCAGCCCTGTAATTGCTTCATAGAATTCTGCAAAATCATCCGCTCTCATTGGACGCCAGACCAAATCGTATCTCTTTAATTCCGCAGCATCTTTCTCTTTATTGAATGCCGCATATGGGATCCTCCATCCCTTTTCCCGGACAATTTTTTCCAGGCTTTTCATGTATACCCATGCCTGAAAGAATTCCGCAGGTTTGTTGTACACACCGGCATAGTTTGTCAAGTACTTTTTCAGAAAGCTATCAATTGTCTGAACGTCTTGCCGCTTCTTGCCTTCTTCCGGCAACTTGGCTTCTATTAAATCCGTCTGTTCCATTTCCATACCCTCACAATCTTGCCAAACACTTATCCTACATACATCCGAATCATACAGTTTTGAAACTTTCCTCGCCTTACTGTCTATAATCCAAAATCATGTCAAAACTATAAAACAATCCTTAAATGTCTTAAGAAAATTGATAATACGGGAAACCGCACCATGTGCTTACAGTATGATAAATCTTCCTTTTGCTTCCCATAAAAATAGACGTCCATTTTTGGACGTCTACTTTTCTCTGATACTGCTTATTACCGCGGGCGAATCTTCTGTCTTGTTTCAAGATTATTGGTAATATAGCCTTGTTCTCGTAGACCATTGACAATCTCTGAATATATATCACGCCCTTGTGGGTCTTTGACGGTAATAATCAACACAAATTCTTGCGCAGGCACCACTAATCCATTCCTGGGTGTCATATCAATACGAATCTTCCAACCTTCACCCGCTTTGATACCTTTTTCACTAATTTTTCTGTAATAAGACTTAATTGGGCTCCATTTAAACCCATTCTCTACACGGGCCTGTTCGAATTTTTCGTCCCAGGTTGATTCCAATGGTACACAGCCTTTAAACTCTAATTTTCCAGATTTTGAAATATGGTACATGCCAAAACTTGCATCTATATTTGTTCTGCAATACTCTCTCCCATAGCGATCATCTAATATGGGATTATATGCTAATGTCATTCCAATCTCTCCATAACACTTGCCATCACGAATAAGTGATTTAGGATATGGAAAATTAAACATCTCCAGGTGTGTGCCTTGTGATATTTTCTGACGAAAAACCAGTGTGATTTCTTCTTGGCTACAGTGCAAAATATCTTGCACATCAGTGGTTGGCATTCCAAATCCATAGTACTTGATATTATCGGGATTCTGCTCAATGCTATCTCTGGAATTCATTCTTGCAGAATGGATTATCATCGCTTTGGCCAAAAGCATATCCCTTTCCACCATCGCATCATAGACAGAAGCAAATTTTTGAACAATACGCGGAGTCGAATAACTGGTTCCTATCCCTTCTATGACTTTTCCAAAAATATCTAACCCTTTCATTCCAATTCCCGAGATGTTGTAGTCCCTTGATATGTTGCCACCGTAATCCACCACATCCGGTTTAATGATATAGTTTGCGCCGGGTCCTCTGCGGCTAAAGGGTGCAGGTTCATTTCTTTTCACAATGGAATCATCTGAGTCATATAGAGCAATTGCACCTACTGTAATAGCACGCACAGAATCAGCCGGAGAAATAATGCGGTCTCGATCGTGCATATCACCTTGTGGCGGCCATTCTCTCAGCGGCGGCTTTTTTAGATTTCCACTTGAAACAAACATTTGAACTTGATATTTATCCTGAATATAATCCAAGAATACGCCTAAATCTGACATAGAACCATTGCAAACTTTGCTTTCGATTCCCAATGATAAATTCCATATTTTTGTAGACGCTGAATACTTCTCCATCACCTCTTCAATTATTTCCATGAGGCTTTCTTCGCTAATTGTATCCGTAGGGCCAAACTTCGGGTCGCCATTTGGAATTGCTACAATATCAACAAAGCGAAATCGTTGTGTAGCAGATGCCGCAATCTCATTTAATTTATTCCCGTATTGTATTGTTGAGGCAATAAAAGTTGCATGGCTATGATTTTGATATCCTTCTGCAACGTAGGTTTCTCTACTCTCTATATATGGGCTGAGGAACGGGTTGTCATCACTAATGCCGCCATCAATAATACCGATGTTAATATTACCCTCGTAAAAGTCAGTATCAAGCAAATCCTTTAAATCACTATTTTCGAATTCAGACAACGGAAGGGAATACTCCTGAAAAAAATCCACAGATTTGACACCGTTGATAGCAGCGATTCTTTCTATATCTTCAAATGATTCAACTTGGACCTTAATATACTTTATCTGATCACCATATGTGATGAGTTCATGCTTTTCGGAAAAACCCAATGCGGTCAGCTTTCCCATTATGTAGCCTAAAATCTGGACATTATCGAGTTCATCATCAAAATCGAAAAATTTAACTTTAATCTTTCCTTTAACCTCATCAAATTTTCCTTGCTCTGAGATTTCAGATAACTCTGAAGATATTTTTTCTTCTGGGCGAATTGGCTGAATATCTGAAACTGCAGTCAAATTCGCTTTAAACTTCTGTGAAGGAGGGTTATTCACTAATTCTATGGTTTCTCGAATAGTTCTCTTTGTAACCTTGATGTAAATCTCATCCAAGTCTTCACTACCAATTATATGGCAACAACGGCATAAATCATTTGGCTTGTGGGATTTTGCAATTGCTTCTGGCTTAACTGTAATTTTGCCAACTGCTGGAATTAATTCATTTTCTTGAAAGATATCTTCATAGAACGTCAAAATATCATTAAATTTCCCAACAATACTTTCTTGCAACGCTGGGGTAACCTCTCCAAAAAATTTTATTTTACCACCACCTCTGTTGGGTTGTGTATCTGCGGCTTTTTGTAACACTAACTTAATGGGAAGTTTTTTCTCACTCATACTTCATCAGACTCCTTAATAAGTTTCTGCATTGTTGTTTTGGAACTCCCCAAAATCTCTGCAATGTTCTGTAAGCTAAAAACCTTGCTATCACAGTTTCGCAAAAACTTTCCTTTTAATTTTAGAATCTCTCTTGCATTGCTGATATTCTGCGGGAGAATATTTTTATATATAAATAGTTCCTCATAAATATTGTTCTTCGAGAAGTCATTCCCGTGAATTATTGCATTTCTGAAAGCTTTTTTCACAATTTCTTCAATATCCGCACCACTTAGTCCTTGAAACGCAACCGCCATTTCTTTCTTTTCTTTTGTTGAAAGGACTTCTGATTCACTTGTGAACAGGTCAATCATTTTTATGATCGCATCTTCATCTGGCAATTCTATTTCCAATTTATAATCAAATCGTCGCCAAACCGCAGGATCTAAGAGTTGCTCATGGTTTGTGGCAGCTAATAATATGCTATCACTACTAATGGCATCCACATTCTGTAACAAGCTATTAACGACGCGCTTAAGTTCTCCTAACTCATTACTATCATCCCTTGCTTTCGCAATGGCATCAAATTCATCTAAGAATAAAACGCACGGGGTCTTTTGAGAATATTCAAAGAGTGACCGAATATTTTTTGCCGTTGTCCCTAAATATGACGATATGAGACTATCTAACCGAGCAACAATTAATGGCAAGTTAAGTTGCTTTGCAACTAAATACGCACATTTGGTCTTCCCACACCCAGGAGGTCCATACAGCAATAACGTATTTGGAACACCAATTCCCATTAAGTTTAGCTTGTCGGCATTTTTATAGCTCAATATAAAAGAGTTAAGTTTATCTTCATTGCTTTTTGAGAGAATAACATCAGCGTTATTTTCATTTGGATAGACCACATCAGCAAGAGAAACCCTTGATTCACTATCAACAGGAACAGGGAAGTCACTCGAAACTCCCATTGCTGTCAACGTTGCCTCTTTTTGTGCTTCAAGCATTTTTCTAAACTTACTCGCAGCGCGCATTTCATTATCTTCTTCAAGTTTTTCAACAAGTTGTTTTGTGTAATTCATAACTTTAAGCTGATCATGCCTTAATGCACCCTCAACAATTCTTCCAATTTCTATTGAATACTTCATTTCTGACACCTCCTGCACTATTATACCCTGGTTGTTTCCATATGTAAAGAACGATTTTCAAATATTTCTATATTTTTAACGCAATTTCCAGAACGATATAAGTAGTAGCTTTGAAATTTTGCTCGTATTTGGGAACGATATGGTGTGAATGGCAATAGTATTTTGCGGGCTTTACAATATTCTGATTGCTTCCTGCTGGTTATAAGATAGTTAAAATATCACAAGACAAGAATTTCGCAACCGATACGCTAAAATGTTAACTTTAAGAAGTTCGCTCCGTCCCCACTATCCACTTCCTCCCCACAACCCCTGCCGCCCGTGTCCTTTATATGCCCTTTATCTGTATTTTGATATGTAAAATTAATACATATAAAGGGCAATATATAGGATTCTGCGGGGAACGCGTCAAGAACGGCTCTGGAGAATTTGAAAATTTCGTAACCATAATAATAACAAAAGTTCCGGAATATGCGTATTTTACGCATATTCCGGAACTTTTTATTTAGCCTCGCGAATGGCATTCAAGAGGTCAGGAGTTTTTTATTTCATCTATATGGTGTCGATGAACTGCTTCACATAGTACAATGCCGCACCAAGGGGGGTGTGGTGACTTTTCAAAAGGCTCAACTGGACAAAGTCGGCATTCTCCTCGAAGGGGTTGCCCTCGGCCACATATTGCCGGAGCTGGGGCAGCCAGGGTTCCATATACTCCCCCAGAAAGCCGCCCAGGATCACGTCGCAGTCCAGCGCCATATTGATGCTGTTGATGCCCACTGCCAGATGCCGCAGAATATCCTCCCACAGAGCCGCATACTCTGTATTGCCGGCGGCCAGCTCCCGGAAAAATTCATCCAGCGTCAGCCCAAGATCGTCGCTGATCCGTCGGGCGGAGCAATAGGCCTCCAGACAGCCCCGCTGTCCGCACTCGCACAGTCTGCCGTTGTACTCCACCTGGATGTGGCCGAACTCGCTGCTGTGGTTGTGGTTGCCGTTGTGGAGTTGGCTGCCCAGCAGCAGAGACCCGCCGACGCCGTTGCCCAAAAACAGGTAGGCCTGAGTGTTGTGCGTTTTTTCGCCCCGACTCTCCGTCCGCAAAAACCACTCCATGTAGCCGCTGCAGGTACCGTCGTTCTGCACCTGTACGGGATAGGGGATACTCTCCTGCAAATTTCGCAGACTGACATTCTTCATATGCAGAGTAGGGGCGAACACCAGGGAGCGCTGTCCTGCGCTGATCACACCGGGGAATGCAATGCCCACCCCCAGGAGCTTTTGCCGATCTATGTGGTTTTCGTCCAGAAAGGCCTCCAGCTCTGGCGCCAGAAAGCGCACAAAGCTGTCAAAATCCGTGCCGAACTGTCGACGGATGCTGCGGTAGCACAGCTCCTGCAAGCGCAGATCCACCACGGCGAAGCGTACATAGCTGCTGGCCACATAGATGCTGATGGCCAACCGGGCGTTGGGTACGATGTCCAGCCCCATGGCTCGCCGCCCGCCGGTGGAGAGTTGTTCACCGGAAAAGCCCACCAGTCCGGCGTCCATCAATTCTGTCAGATTTTGATAGACGGTGGGCAGACTCAGACCCATCTCCTGGGCGATGGTCTGCTTGGAGCAAAAGCCCTGGTGTCGGTAAAGATATTGATAGATCGCACTGCGGGTCTGTTTTCGCCGTTCTGTAATATTCGTGTTCAGATCCATAGGATACCTCAATTTATTCGCACAACTTTTATATAACTTTGCTTCCAAGATTAACACATTTAAAAAAATAGTCAATGCGTTTTTACATTTATCAAATTTGCTTTTTTTCAAAGTTGTGCAAAACAGACAGTTAAAAGGAGGAAAATTTGCCAGTTTTACAAAAAAGTCCGTATAGAGAAAAAAAGAATTGACTTTTATTAAGTATCTTTATAAAATTACTTTATGGAAGTGTACACTTCCAAATTCACCCCGCAAGGGGAATCAAAAAAGGAGAACACAAAATGAAAAAGTTTCTTGCATTGATGCTGGCTCTGGTCATGGCTCTGGCCCTGGTCGCCTGCGGTCAGGAAGCTGCTCCCGCTGATGATGCTGCCGAGAGCAATCTGGTTGGCGTTTCCATGCCCACCAAGGATCTGCAGCGTTGGAATCAGGATGGCGACAACATGAAGTCCCAGCTGGAGGCTGCCGGCTATGAGGTCGACCTGCAGTACGGTGCTAACGACATTCAGCAGCAGGTTTCTCAGATCGAGAACATGATCGCTAACGGCTGCAAGGTCCTGGTTATCGCTGCTATCGATGGTGACTCTCTGGGCACCGTCCTGGCACAGGCCAAGGAAGCTGGCATCCCCGTCATCGCTTATGACCGTCTGATCATGAACTCCGACGCTGTTACCTACTATGCCACTTTCGATAACTGGCTGGTTGGTGTGAAGCAGGGCGAGTTCATCGAGGCTCAGCTGGATCTGGCTAACGCCAGTGACAAGGTCTTCAACATCGAGTACATCACCGGTGACCCCGGCGACAACAACATCAACTTCTTCTTCGATGGCGCTATGAGCGTCCTGCAGAAGTATGTCGATGCCGGCACTCTGGTTTGCCCCTCCGGTCAGGAAGCTACCCTGAAGGCTGACGGCAGCTATGATAAGGCTGTTGTTGCTACCGCTAACTGGGCTACCGATGCTGCCCAGGCTCGTTTCGAGAACATCCTGGCTTCCTACTATGCTGATGGCACTCAGCTGGATGCTGTTCTGGCTTCCAACGACTCCACCGCTTGCGGTGTTGAGGGTGCTCTGGATGCTTCCTACACCGGCGAGTGGCCCGTCATCACCGGTCAGGACTGCGATATCGCTATCATGAAGAACCTGATCGATGGCAAGCAGGGCATGTCCGTGTTCAAAGACACCCGTACCCTGGCTGAGAAGGTCGTCGGCATGGTCGACTCTCTGATGAAGGGTGAGGAGCCCGAGATCAACGATACCAAGACCTATGACAATGGCACTGGCATCATCCCCAGCTACCTGTGCGAGCCCGTGGCCTGCACCGCTGATAACTATCAGGAGCTGCTGATCGATTCCGGTTACTACACCATGGATCAGATTGGCTGATTTAAGCTGAAATTCAACTTAACGCCAAACATCTTCGGGGCAAGGCGGGTTTTCCCGCCTTGCCCTGCTTACCATTTATCTGAGAAAACGGAGGCGATATCTTGTCGGAAAATTTGCTTGAAATGAGAAGTATCACCAAGGAATTCCCGAACATTAAGGCGCTGGATAATGTTACCTTTGAGGTCAAAAAGGGCAGCATCCACGCGCTGGTCGGTGAAAACGGTGCCGGTAAGTCCACGTTGATGAACGTGCTGAGTGGTATTTATCCTTATGGCACCTATACAGGTGATATCGTGTATGACGGCGAGGTATGCCGCTTCTCTAAGATCCGCGATAGTGAGGCCAAGGGCATCGTGGTTATCCATCAGGAGCTGGCACTGGTTCCCTACATGACCATCGGTGAAAACATGTTCCTGGGCAATGAGCGCGGAAAGAAATTTGCCATCAACTGGGATGAAACCTATACTGAGGCAGCCAAATACCTGAAAGTCGTTGGCTTGAACGACTCTCCCCATGAGCTGATCAAGGACATCGGCGTGGGCAAGCAGCAGATGGCGGAAATTGCCAAGGCGCTTGCCAAGCATGCTCGTCTGCTGGTGCTGGACGAGCCCACCTCCTCTTTGAACGAGACAGACTCCCGCGCTCTGCTGGATCTGCTGCTTAAGTTCAAGGAAGAGGGCCTGACCTCTATTATTATTTCTCACAAGCTCAATGAAGTTTCTTACGTGGCGGACGATATTACCATCATCCGTGACGGTAAGACCATTGAAACGCTCCACAAGGGCGTGGACGATTTCAGCGAGGAACGCATCATTCGCGGCATGGTCGGCCGTGAGATCGCGGACCGTTTTCCCAAGCGTCACGATGTTGCCATCGGCGACAAGGCGCTGGAGGTAGAAAACTGGAACGTTTACCACCCTGTTTATGCCGGTAAGAAAGTTGTCGACAATGTGTCCTTCCATGTGCGAAAGGGCGAGGTCGTCGGCATTTCCGGATTGATGGGTGCCGGCCGTACGGAACTGGCCATGAGTATTTTCGGCCACAGTTACGGTACGGATATCAGCGGCTCCCTGAAGATCAATGGAAAAGAAATCAAGCTCCATTCCCCCCGTGAGGCCATTGATAACGGCCTTGCATACGTCACCGAGGACCGTAAGGGCAACGGCCTGGTCCTCACCAATCCCATTCGCGTCAACACCACGCTGGCCAACTTGAAGGGCGTGTCCTCCAAGGGCGGCGTTATTGATCCCGATAAGGAGATCGCCGTAGCCGAGGAATATCGTCAGAAGCTGCGCACCAAGTGTACCAGTATCGAGCAGAACGTGGGCAAGCTCTCCGGCGGTAATCAGCAGAAGGTGTTGCTGTCCAAGTGGATGTACACCGATCCCGATATCCTCATTTTGGATGAGCCCACCCGTGGTATTGATGTGGGTGCCAAGTACGAGATCTATTGCATTATCAACCAGCTGGTAGCGGAGGGGAAATCCGTTATCATGATCTCCTCGGAACTGCCCGAGGTGCTGGGCATGAGCGACAGAATTTACGTCATGAACGAAGGTCGCTTCGTGGGTGAATTTGCACAGGGTGAAGCAGATCAGGAGAAGATCATGGCCTGCATCATTGCCTCTGCTGCGAATGACGGAAAGGAGTAAAAATATATGACACAGAAACAGAAGATTCTGAACTTTGTTCAGAAATATACGATGATTATTGTCCTGGTGCTGGTGGTTGCCTTCTTCGCCTGGCGTACCGGCGGCAAACTGCTGATGCCCCAGAACATCACCAATATTATTTCTCAGAACGCTTATGTGTTCGTCTTGGCTACCGGTATGCTGCTGTGCATCCTGACCGGCGGTAACATCGACCTGTCCGTGGGCTCCGTGGTCTGCTTTGCCGGTACCATTGGCGCCGTGCTGATGCACAACGAGCTGAATATGTGGCTGGCTGTGATCGTCATGCTGCTGGTGGGTCTGGCGATCGGTGCCTGGCAGGCATTCTGGATCGCCTACGTGCACGTGCCTCCCTTCATCACCACTCTGTCCGGCATGATGGTGTTCCGCGGATTGTCCAACGTGGTGCTGCAGGGCAAGACCATGTCCGTGACCAACGAGAAGTTCGTGCAGATCTTCGGCGGTGGTGCTAACTGCTACCTGCTGAAGGATGCTGCCAGTGCAACCCTGTGCCTGATCGTTGGTGGCATTGCCTGTGCACTGTTTATTTTCTTTACGCTGCGTAGCTATCTGGTTCGCAAGAAGGCCGGTTTGCAGACCGACTCCATGGCCAAGCTGCTGATCAAACTGATCGCTATCAGCGCCGTAATCATTTTCTTTACTTTCAAGCTCAGCCAGTATAAGGGTATCCCCACCGCTCTGGTCTGGGTGGCTCTGGTGGTTATCATCTACACCTATATTACCTCCAAGACCACTATCGGCCGTCACCTGTATGCCATCGGTGGTAACGAGACCGCGACTCAGCTGTCCGGTATCAACACCAAGCGCATCTACTTCTTTGCCTATACCAACATGGGCTTCCTGGCTGCTCTGGCCGGTATCATGACCATCGCCCGCCTGACCTCCGCCCAGCCCACCTACGGTCAGAACTACGAGATGGACGCCATCGGCTCCTGCTTCATCGGCGGTGCTTCCGCTTACGGCGGTATCGGTACTGTCCCCGGCGTTATCGTTGGTGCTATCCTGATGGGCGTTATCAACATCGGTATGTCTATCATGGGCGTGGACGCCAACTATCAGAAAGTGGTCAAGGGTCTGGTGCTGCTGGCAGCCGTTATCTTCGACGTGGTTTCCAAGAAGAAGAATACCTGATTTTCGCCGACATAAGGAGAAATTCCTATGTATTATATCGGAATTGACCTGGGTACCTCGGCGGTCAAACTGCTGTTGGTGGACAATGCAGGTCAGATCAAAAAGAGTGTATCCCGCGACTATCCCCTGTACTTCCCCCATCCCGGCTGGTCCGAGCAGAACCCCGAGGACTGGTGGACTGCCGTACAGGACGGTTTGAAAGAATTAACCTCTGCAATCGACACCGGCGAGATCGCCGGTGTCGGCTGCGGCGGCCAGATGCACGGTCTGGTGGTGCTGGACGAGAACGACAACGTGATCCGTCCTGCGATTCTCTGGAACGACGGCCGTACCGCCGCGGAGGTGGAGTATCTCAATGGCGTCATCGGCAAAGAGAAGCTCTCTGCGCTGACCGCCAATATCGCCTTTGCCGGATTCACCGCGCCCAAGATCCTGTGGATGCAGAAGAACGAGCCGGAAAAATTTGCCAGGATCGCCAAGATCATGCTGCCCAAGGACTATGTGAACTACAAGCTCACCGGTGTCCACGCCTGCGACTACTCCGATGCCAGCGGTATGCTGCTGCTGGACGTGGAGCACAAGTGCTGGTCCCGGGAAATGCTGGACATCTGCGGCATCACCGAACAGCAGATGCCCAAGCTCTTTGAAAGCTATGAAGTCATCGGCACCGTGAGTGCTGACGTGTGTCTGCCCAAGAGCTGCAAGGTCGTGGCGGGTGCCGGCGATAACGCCGCTGCCGCTATCGGTACAGGCACGGTAGGTGAGGGCGCGTGCAATATCTCCCTCGGCACCTCCGGCACCATCTTCATCTCCAGCGAGAAGTTCGGCGTGGATCCCAACAACGCGCTCCATGCCTTTGCCCACGCGGACGGTCACTATCACCTGATGGGCTGTATGCTGTCTGCGGCAAGCTGCAACAAGTGGTTCTATGAGACCGTGTTGGGCACTGACGACTATGCCGCCGAGCAGGGCAGTATTACCGAAGAAAAACTGGGCAAGAACGATGTATTCTTCCTGCCCTACCTGATGGGCGAGCGCAGTCCCATCAACGATACCGATGCCCGGGGCACTTTTGTGGGCATGACCATGGCCACCACCCGTGCCGACATGGTGCAGGCAGTCATGGAGGGTGTCACTTTCGCCATCCGCGACAGCTTCGAGGTGGCCAAGTCCCTCGGTATCGACATCAAGCGCAGCAAGCTCTGCGGCGGCGGTGCCAAGGCACCCATCTGGCGTCAGATGATGGCCGATGTGCTGAACATCGACATCGACCTGCCCCAGACCGAGGAGGGCCCCGGTTACGGCGGCGCCATGCTGGCCATGGTGGGCTGCGG
>CALCRH010000331.1 GCA_937894515.1 uncultured Clostridia bacterium
CTTCCTCGGCAGTCCAGACCAGACGCTCGGAGTTCTGGGACATTTCCAGACCGGAAACACCCACGCCGCCGGCGTTAACAGCCTTGCAGGGAGCGCAGATAATGCCCTTCTGAGCACGCAGGAATGCCATAGCATCGTTGGTGGTGGGCATATTGGCGACTTCGATGTAGTACTTGACTTCCTTGTTGGCAGCGATCAGCTCGGCAGACTCCATCTTGACATCGTTCTGCATAGCAGCGGGCATGTAGATCTGAACGCCCTTGGTCTTGCCCCAGCACTTCTGACCCTCGACGAACTCGCAGCCGAACTTCTCGGCATAGGGCTTGCAGTGCATAGGATCCTTGGCGCGCATCTCCAGGATGAAGTTCAGCTTCTCGTCGGTGGTGACGCCTTCGGGGTCATAGATGTAGCCATCGGGACCTGCGAAGTAGGTAACAGCAGCACCCAGCTGAGCAGCCTTCTTCATGATGCCCCAACCCACGTTGCCGTAACCGGAGATAGCAATGTGCTTGCCCTCGATGGTGTCGTTCTCATGGGCCAGAACTTCCTGCAGATAGTACACAGCACCGTAACCGGTAGCCTCGGGACGGATCAGGGAGCCGCCGTAGGTGAAGCCCTTACCGGTCAGAACACCGTTCTCCCAGACGCCCTTCAGACGGCGATACTGGCCGAACAGATAGCCGATCTCACGGCCGCCAACACCCATATCACCGGCGGGAACGTCCACATCGGGCCCGATGTAGCGATACAGAGCGGTCATGAAGGCCTGGCAGAAACGCATGACTTCGGCGTCGGACTTGCCGGCAGGATCGAAGTCGGAACCGCCCTTGCCGCCGCCCATGGGCAGACCGGTCAGGCTGTTCTTGAAGGTCTGCTCGAAGCCCAGGAACTTGATGATGCCTTCATAAACGTTCTTCTGGAAACGCAGGCCGCCCTTGTAGGGGCCGATCGCACCGTTGAACTGGCAGCGCCAGCCACGGTTGGTGTGCCACTGACCATTGTCATCGCACCACACAACACGGAAAGTGAACATACGCTCGGGTTCGACCATACGGCCCAGCAGGTCAACCTTCTCATACTCGGGATGAGCATCGATGACGGGCTCCAGAGAAGTCAGAACTTCTTCCACAGCCTGCACGAATTCAGGCTCACTTGCATGCTTGGTACGCACGTTTTCCAGGGTGCTAGCCAGATAAGCATTCATAATAATTTGCCTCCTCAAATTTTTATTCCGGAATAGGAATTCAGAGTGACAGACGCTAAATTCCATTATCTTGATGATAACACTAAATATCGAATTACTCAAGTGGCTATCTGCTAAATCATGCCTGTCAGAGCGACAAATTTCACGCAAAAAATTTGTGCAAATTGTTAACTTTTACCTTTGATCGGTCTTTTCTATCCCCTTGACTTTTGTTAAAACCCATATATAATAAAATTTGGTGGAATGACCCCCAATTTTATCCGCGTGCCGCGTGTGCACCACGGAAAGGAGTTTCTATATGACTTATACCATGACCATTGCCGGACTGAAGCGCGAGCTGCCCATCTGCAAGGTAACGGATGATCTGTATATCGGTGCGTTCATCTGCTTCGGTGACGCGGAGATCACAGAGGCCTGCGCCCGGGAGATGCTCAAGAAGCTGGAAGGGATCGAGTACGATTACCTCTTTACCGCCGAGGCCAAAAGCATTCCCCTGATCCATGAGATGGCGCGTCAGAGCGGCGCCAAAAAATATTTTATCGCCCGCAAGGGTCCCAAGGTCTATATGCCAGATCCCCTGTCGGTGGCCGATCAGTCCATTACCACCCTCAATCAGCAGATGCTGTATCTGGGCAGCGACGATGCTGCCATCATCAAGGGGCATAAGATCGTCATCATGGACGACGTGATCTCCACCGGCGGCAGTCTGAAGGCCATGGAGGCACTGATCGCCAAGGCCGGCGGCGAAGTGGTAGGCAAGATCGCCGTATTGGCTGAAGGCGGTGCAGCTGACCGCAAGGACATTATGTTCCTGGAAAAGCTCCCCGTGTTCAACGCAGACGGCTCTGTGAAATAAATCCTGCTTATCAAAATCGTGGTTACCATAGGCAACCACGATTTTTTCTCACATTTATGGACATTGGCAATAAATTGTGCTAATATGAGGGATAAGAATTATGGATGCAGGAGGCTACTATTATGTCCACGAAAGAGAGCTATGCCGGTAAGATCAACCGCAAGCTGAACAAGAAGATCCACGTCATCAGCGTTGCCGCCGGACGCACCACCGCAGATCTGGTGCTGAAAAACGCCACCTATGTCAATGTGTTTTCCAACGAGCTGTGCAAGGCTGACATCGCTATCGCCGAAGGTCTGATTGTCGGTATCGGCGAGTACCACGGCAAGCAGGAGATCGATGTCTCCGGCAAGCTGGTGCTGCCCGGTTTTATTGACGCCCATATCCATCTGGAGAGCAGTCTGGTGAGCCCCAAGGAGTTCGCCAAGGCGGTGCTGCCCCACGGCACCACCACCGTGGTCACCGATCCCCACGAGATCGCCAACGTCATGGGCACAGACGGCATCGAATACATGCTGCAGGCTACCGAGGGTCTGCCGGTAGATGTGCGCTTTATGCTGCCCTCCTGCGTTCCCTCCACCCCGCTGGATGAGTCCGGCGCCAACCTGGACTATCGCGCCATCGACAGCTTCTACGACTATCCCCGGGTACAGGGTCTGGCCGAGATGATGAACGCCTACGGTGTGGTACACAACGATGCCGATGTGGTATCCAAGATCGTGGCTTCTCAGGCACACCACAAGAAGATTGACGGACACGCCCCCGGTCTTGGCGGCAACGACCTGAACGCCTATGTGGCCGCCGGTGTCTACTCCGACCATGAGTGTTCCGATCTTGACGATGCCATTGCCAAGCTGCAAAGAGGGCAGTTTATTATGATCCGGGAGGGGACTGCCGCCCGCAATCTGGAGGCACTGGTTCCCCTGCTGTGCGACAAATACATTGAGCGCTGTATGTTCTGCACCGATGACAAGCACCCCAACGATCTATTGGAGAAAGGGCATATCGACTACATTGTGAAAAAGGCCATTGCGCTTGGTGCAGATCCCATCCTCGCCGTCAAGGCCGCCAGCCACAACGCCGCCCGGTACTTCCTGCTGAACAACCGCGGCGCCGTTGCCCCCGGCTATCTGGGCGATTTGATGGTCATCGACAACTTTGAGAATTTCCACATTGAGCAGGTCTATAAGCGGGGCGAGCTGATCTGCAAAAACGGTACGGTGGCAGATTTCCCCGCGCCGGAGATCGATCCGTTCCTCATCGGCCGCAGTCACGATACCTTCCATCTCTCCCCGCTGAGTACCGACAGCTTTCAGGACAGCCGTCCCCGCGGCGTCATCGGCATGGTTCCCGGCGAGATCATCACCACCGATGCGGGCTACTCTGACCACATCAACGTGGACGAGGATATTCTGAAGATCGCCGTGGTGGAGCGGCACAAGAATACCAACCATATCGGCATCGGCTATATCAAGGGCTACGGATTGAAGCACGGCGCAGTAGCTACCTCCATCAGCCACGACAGCCACAACATTATCGTGGTGGGTGCCAGCGAAGAGGATATGGCATGTGCCGCCAGCCGGGTGGTTGAACTCAACGGCGGCATCGTGGTAGCCGATGGCGGCAAAATCACCGCCGAAGTTCCTCTGGCTGTGGCCGGCATCATGTCCGATGAACCGCTGACCGTGGTCAACGAGAAGCTGGAAGATGCCAAGGAAAAGGCTTACGCCGCCGGTGTCATCCGTGGCGTGGATCCCTTTATGACCCTGAGCTTCATGGCGCTGAACGTGATCCCCACGCTGCGCATCACCACCCGCGGCGTCTACG
>CALCRH010000332.1 GCA_937894515.1 uncultured Clostridia bacterium
ATCAATGAGAGAAAAAGAATTCGCTCGAAAATAACAAATCTATCCTATGTTGAAAAAATATTCTCTTCAATGGATATTTCCGAACTGCTCATTTCGGCAATATTGTCGAAGGCATCTTTATCGGAAGGATCTATTACTCTTACTGGCATTATCCAAAAATAGGACGAACTGTCGTGACCGTCGACGATACCGATCTCTTTTTTATAAATATGGTCGAGCTGTGCATAGGATTGAAGGATCAACAGGAACCATATGTTCCGTCCGCCACAAGCAGATATCACTTTATCAAAATCATTGAACTTCGGAAGATTTCCGAATTCATCGAGCAGGAAATAGAAAGGACGCTTCAGTTGTGATCCCTTTTGCAATCGATATAAGCTCCGTGTACAAATTTGTCAGGAACATACTGATTACTTCATAGTGAAGACTTTCTTCATCCTTATAAGTCAGGAATATTGCCTTCGGCTTTCCTTCGTCCAGCTCCGACATCTCAAAGGTATTGGCACAGGTTATTTTTCGTACCGAAGTATCTCTGAACTTACTCACCTTTGCCGCAAAGGTCGAAGCTATGCATTTCCGAGTGGTTTCCGCCTGCTCAATTACACACTTTTTTGCAAGCAAATACGATTTGGATTCAGGAGAACGGCTTGTAAAATATCCCGCATCATAATTACCGCCTTCCGCCGAAAACATATCAGATATTTTAAGCATGGTATCAAAGGAAAATGTCTTTTCAGTAACCTCTCCGGTTTTGATGTCTTCAAGCATTCCGTATAGTATTGCACACAACAAATCTCTTGCGGAATCCTCCCAAAACGGATCTCTTGCATCTGTATTAGGAACAATAGAATATGCTAAAGAAATAATGCCTTTTTCAACTTCCGCAAGATATCCGTCTTTTATTGCATTGATGCGTCTGTCAAGTTCTTCCTGACTTTCGTAAACAATACCGCAAAAACTGTTTCGTAAGCCGTGATCGGTTTCCACAACTTCAACCGCATCTTCAACCTGAAGATATTTTTGATACATTCTGAAATACTTCGTCAACGGATTCCAGCAGTCACTGTGACGGTAATTATTAAAGTCGAGCAAGATAATATCGTATCCGTTTTCCCGCAGCATCGAAACCGTACTCTTGTAAAGTTCCTGCTTCGGGTCGCTGATTACCATGCTCGGTTTGTTTTTCTTTCGGGGAAGAATGTTGAGGGTCGGCAGCACATAACCGGTCGTTTTTCCGCTTCTTGTTGCACCAATGGCCAGCACATGTGTATCTGGGATAAAAGAAATGTCCAGCTTGCCGTTTTTCTCTCTTGTAACAGCCACCGGAATTCCGTTAATCTCCGTTTTGCCGAGTCGGTCAAAGCGAACCGTTCTTTCCGGATGTATGGTTCGGTACTCGTCAACGCCGACGATTCTTGCGTTTTCATAATCCTTAAAAAGTTCAATCTCACGCATTTCGAGCACCTCCCATAAATCCGAATTCTCTTTCTTTTTTTGCGGAGCTTTGTTCCGAGCAAAACGCTTTCAGCCACTCCGCTGTTACGATATCCGTTCCTCTGAAAATCGATTCCCGGATTACCTCATCAATCACGCCGCTCAACCTTTCCACATCAAAACCGGCAAGATATTCATAGCAGGATTCTTCCATAGACAGTTTTTTTAGACCGTATTCCGAAGCTCGCTCAGTGAATACTGTTTCCGCAACTGTCTTTTTTTCTGCCTGTGAAATCTTTCCGGAATGCATCGTGTCGCAAATCTCGATCAATTCTTTTATCGGTTTTTCGGAAAAGAACACAAATTTGATTTCCGACAAATCCATCCTGACCGCCGGGAAAGACAGATTGAAACTATTCCTGTATGCGTAATCCGTCATTTTCAAGAGTTCATTCATCACCGGCTGTTCAAGTTCCGAACAGTTCTTGAAAAAGAACACCGTTTGTGTTGTCTTAGTCCCAGACAGTGCCCTCAGGAACAAATTATCTCTGTCCGGAAGGAAATCTCTCGTCGTCAATGTGGATGCGTCAATGTCAACACACTGCTCTTTCCCGATTCCGGATTTCAACATATCCGAATACATTTCCGTCAAATAATCATCGGCAGATATGATATATAACGGTTTATACACTTTAGCGGGGCATCGAACCGTCACCGTCATATTTTTCAGGATGCCCGACAATTCATTTGTTCTTTTTACTGTTACGGTTTTTGTGCATTCGGCGTCAAATGAAATCCTCGGCTCTTTTTTAGCATCAAAAGGGATATCGGCAAAAGCAGAAAGAATATCCTTTTGCTTGCTCAAAAGAATCTTTTCTTTATCCTCGGGCGAAATCAATTCCGAAAAAGCAATTCTTGAAAATGCGTGATCGTATGTGCTACGCTTGATGATGTCAAGTCCGAATGCCTTTTCGATAATCCTTGCTACGCTGTCCTTTTCAGCCGTTCCCTGATACTGTTTGACAGCGCAGATGTACTTGAAAATTTCTTTTTGGTTTTCGTTTCGGAACACTGTGAACAGAACATCGTAGTAGTATTGCTCGTTGGTGGTATCATAAGCGATTCCCATCAGGTTTCCGAAAGTATGATTCCATTTTGCACAAAGCCGGATCCTTTTCAAGGCGTGATAGGTATCCTTGGTAATACATATCCCGTTGTATTCCATAAAAGCCAGAAGCGCCATTGCATCGATATTGCCGTTCATTGCCGTGCTCTGCAAAGTTGACGATATGGTTTCCTTCGTCAGATTCTTTGCGTGTTTGAAAATATCCGCTTTTGCATTGACGGCGGCTCGCTTTTGTGAAAGAATCAGGTAATCCTCTTCGGTCATTTCCGCATCCTGACCGCTTTTCTCTGCAAATTCAAGGATTCTGCACAGTCTTTCATAGGAAGCCACATCTTTAATTTCGAGAAAATGCTTCTTCTCCGACTCTTCGAAATAGTCTTTCACGGTATCATCCATTTCGATACAGAAGACGTCGGCAAGTTTTTTATAAGCATCCCACTTTTCCTTACGGGTAAGATAATCACTGCAAACCGATTCAAGAAGGAAGAAATACTTCAAAAAAACTTCTGTGAGATAACCAACGGCCTTTTTCATTATGTAGTGCCTCCCATCGCTTTTATTCTTTCCGGCAGAAGGATCTGATCGATCAGCCCGTATTTCACGGCTTCTTCAGCAGTCATTGTGTAATCACGGTCTGTATCAGCCGCAATTTCTTCAATTGTTTTACCGGTGTTCATAGCCAGAATGGAATTCAGATTCTTGCGGGTATGCTCAATATGTTTTGCGGCAATGATGATGTCCGATGCCTGCCCCTGTGCTCCGCCAAGCGGCTGATGGATCAGGATTTCACTATTGGGTAGTGCGAAACGCATTCCCCGTGAGCCGGACGAAAGCAGGAAAGCGCCCATGGATGCGGCAAGCCCGACACAAATCGTTCTCACCTCACAGCTTACGGAATTGATGGTGTCATAAATTGCCATTCCGTCAGAAACCGATCCTCCGGGGCTGTTGATAAGCAGAGTCATAACACGTTCCTCTTTCGGGAGGTTTTCATCTCTCATCTTTTGGTCAATAAAGTGCATCTGAGGGATAATATGTGCCGCCATACCGGTTTCGATGACTCCGAAAATGTATACCTGATTCTTTTGAAGCAGGTACTGCTCCGAGAGCATCTCAATACTGTTTTGTTCCTTGATCTTCATTTCAGTCCCTCCCATTCAAAATGCGCGCCGTTGAGCGTACACCCGACAAAGCGCCAGTTTTCAATACGATCTTCGCGTGTCGCCTTTACCAGCGGCGGCTCCTTCGCGAAAAATCGACAGTTTTCAAACTTGAGGTCGTGCATGCCGCTCGTGCGCTCGCCTTTGCCGACAAATATCGAAAACGGCCACCGGTGCGAATGCACCTCGAGATTACGGAATGTGACATTGGAAATCTCAAACGGCAGATCCTCGCATTCCAGCGGCGGCAAAACGCCGGGATAGCGCGGCGGATCGCGCCAGAAGCCGTTCGCCAGGGAGATCTCCGGCAAACGGAA
>CALCRH010000333.1 GCA_937894515.1 uncultured Clostridia bacterium
CCCCAAGGTACACCGCATCGGCGCCGTAAAGCACGGCCATCTGTAATTTTTCCCAGTCTCCCGCCGGAGACAGCAATTCCGGTTTTCTTCTCATCATCAGTTGTAGGGATGAGCTGCCGCGTAAGCATTAAAGGCGCCGTCAGTCTCAAAGAACTGGGTCGTGGTGCCGTCAGAATACCAATACCAGTAATTCGTCTGATTGGGGTGAAGGGCAGCCTGAATGGCGTCCATACCGGGGTTTCCGATCGGGCCGGCGGGCAGTCCTGCATACAGATATGTGTTGTAAGGGCTGTCGATCTCCATATCCTCGTAGCTCAGCTTAAAGGTATTGGTTCCCTTGATAAAGTTCAGCGTAGCATCCAGCTGCAGCTTCCAACCGGCATTCAGTCGGTTGTGAATGACAGATGCAAAGTCGCGTTTATCATCGTTAGGGCCTGCCTCTGCCTCGATCAGAGAAGCGATGGTGATGATCTCCCGCAGGCTGTAATCCGTATTGCCGATGGACGTCATGGTGTCACCGTCCAGCTGGTTGACAAAGGCCGTCAGCATGGTATCAATGGCATAAATGGCGGATTTGTCCGGTGAAAAATCATAGGTATCCGGGAAGAGATACCCCTCTACCCGCTCAATATCACCTATCTGATCCTCCCGCAGGAAGGTATAGTCCTGAAAGGCGTAGTTGGCGCAGGCATCTTCCAGTTCCTCCGCCGTGGCGATCCCATTGGCTGCCAGCAGGTCAATGATCTCCCGTACCGTCATGCCCTCGGGAACGGTAATGCGTACCAGACCCTCCGCTTCGCGGCGATCCTCCTCATAGTCATGCATATTGGAAATCAGGCTGCGGTAATCCATGTTGGTATTCAGGTTTTCATACGTACCGGGGTCGATCTTCTTTCCGGCGTGCATAAATCTGCCCACAAAGCAGAAAAAGGATTTGTTGTTGATCAGTCCCGCCTTTTTCAGCTTTTTCCCCACATCGTGCAGGCTGTCTTTTTCCTCCACCACGATGGTGGCCTCCAAATAATCCTTATTCAATGCACACAGGTCATTGGCCAGGAACCAGCCGATACCGGCCAAAATAGCGGAAACCAGCACCACGCAGATCAGATAAACCGCTACACCGCGGCGCTTGTTTTTTTTGCGCCTTGCCGAATGATTCGCCTGCTGCTGTGCGGCACGCCGCACCTCCTGGGCGTTATAATAGGTCGTTTCAAAGTTCTTTTCGTTTGCCATATTGTCAAATTCCTTTCCGGATGGTTACGCTATCATTGTCCGTAGTTTCCCACGGTTTTCCACACTCATACAGGATAAGTATAGCACAGCTTTCGACATTTGTAAATAAGCGGCAGGGTCTTTTCCCTGCCGCTTGTCTGATTATGCCGGTATCGACTTCCGCTTTCGTTCCTCATAAATGATATTCAGCGTATACAAAATCACGCCTCCCCAGATAAAGCAGAAGCTCACCAGTTTTTCGTGGGTCAGGCTCTCTCCCATGATCTTGCCGCAGAAGATACCGATGGTCGGGCTGATATACTGGCAGATCCCCGCCGTCATCAGCGGCAGATTCCGCACGCCGATGGCATAGAACAGCATCGGAAGCCCGGTAACGATACCGCTGCCGCACAGCAGAAGTTGTCGCACCACCGTCACGCTGCCAAGTCCGTTGTCTCCCATGCGGAAAAACAGGAGAAACACCAGGGCGATCGGCACCATCAGTAAAATTTCGATGGTGGTGGATACGATGGAGTCCAGCGTCAGACTCTTTTTGATGGCGGCATAGATGGCAAACGCCACCGCTAAAACGATGGTCACATAAGGTACACCGCCAAAGCCGCCGGTGGACAGCACGATTCCCACCACCACAACGGCCAAAATCACCAGATGCCGCCAGGTAATTTTCTCATGAAAAATAACGGCGCCCAGAAAGAACACCACCAGCGGCTGAATATAGTAGCCAAGGGAACACTCCAGTACCCGTCCGTTCTGTACTGCCCACAGATACACGATCCAGTCGGTAAAGAGCAGGAACATGGCGGGCACTTCCCGCTTCATCACCTGCTTGTCCCGGAGTGCCGCCCGGAGCTGGGGCAGCTTCCCCTGCACCTTCAGAATCACAAGGCAGGTCACCGATGCCCAGATGATCCGGCAGGCCATGAGGAAAAAAGTGTCCATGTCCTGACAGAGATACCAGTAAAGCGGCTGAAAGCCCCAGATGAGAAAGCATCCCATCATCGCCAAAAGGCCCTTTTTATAGTTGTATTTGCCCATCGTTCTATCCCCTTTACACGCCGGAAAAAGAATGATAGAATTGTATCACCGAGGTGAGAAAATGGCAAGACTCTGTGGCGAATTTTATGTCGGTGATACGGTGGAAATTGCCCGCAGCCTGTTGGGCAAATATCTGGTGCGCCAACTTGACGGTGAACTCCTCGTCTGCCGCATCACGGAAACCGAAGCCTATGTAGGCGCCATCGACAAAGCCTGTCACGCCTATGGCTACCATAAGACCCGGCGCAATGCCACCATGTTCGGCCAGCCGGGTCACGCCTATCTCTACCTCATCTACGGTATGTACACCTGTCTCAACTTTGTCACCAACCCTGTGGGTGAGCCGGATGCGGTATTGCTCCGTGGCTTGGAGCCGGTAACAGGGCTCGACACCATGTGCCGCCTGCGCTTCGGGAAACCGTGGGCAGCGCTCACCCCCTACCAGCGCAAAAACTTCTGTAATGGTCCCGGCAAATGCTGCAAGGCACTGTCTCTGGATACATCGCTCGACGGCTGTGACCTGACCGGCGATACGCTCTTTTTGTGCGACAGCCTGACCGATGTCGGACTTCCCGATTCCCCTCAGCCGTCCCGTCAAATCGCCGTAGGCAAGCGCATCGGCATTGACTACGCCGAGGAGGCCAAAGACTTTCCCTGGAGGTTTACCCTATGCTGATTTTTGATATGGACGGCGTGCTGACTGACAGCAATGCCATCTGGAAACAGGTGGATATCGACTTTCTGGCCAAGCGCGGCATGCCCTATACCCAGGAATATTATCATGGTGTGGCGCACACTGTTCTCAGCAAAGCCGCCGTGTTCACCAAGTCCTATTGTAACCTGTCTGAAAGCTGCGAGGAGATCATCGCTGAATGGATGGAAATGGCCGGTGATGTCTATGCCACCGATGTCCCCGCCAAGCCCTTTGTGAAAGAATACCTGGAAAAGTGCCGTCAAAGCGGGGAGCGCATGGTGGTGCTCACCAGCGCCGTCCCCGCCCATTGCCGCGCCGCTCTGACCCATCTGGATCTGCTCCCTTATTTTGAGCACGTCTTTTTCGCGCAGGAGCTGGGTCTGGATAAGCAGAGCCCCGCCATCTACGAAAAAGTTCTGTCCCTGCTGAACGTTTCCCCCTCTGACTGCACCGTCTACGATGATTCCATTGCCGCCTGCCGCAGCGCCAAGGCCGCCGGTATGCAGGTCGTCGGGGTGTACGATGCCTTTTTCCATGTCTCCTGGGACGAGATGCAGTCCGTCTGTGACCGGACGATCAAGAGCTTTGCCGAATTGCTGTAAGCGTTCTCTGATTACGACCCGCATCTTCGTAGGGGCGGACGACTCTGTCCGCCCGCAAATACCCGCCATTCCGTAGGGGCCGGCGTCCCCGATGGCCCGTTTGCACCGCCCGCCATTTCGTATGGCCCGCCGCTCTGCTTCCCGCTTTTCCTTTCATAATTATGTTTTTTTCCGCCCAAACAGCGCAAAAAATGGTGTTGTATTCTGCTGTTTTATGGGATATAATAAAAATTGCCACACAACTACATAATATACTCCTTAGGGGTGCATTTTTACTATTGTAAAAACGCATCTCCATTTTTGCATCCCTTGGGAGTTGAAAGGTTGTGTGGCAGCAATGGGAGCTGTGCGTTTTTCGGTGCGCAGCTTCTGCTGCGCACTTTTTATTGTACGGGAGGAGAACGTGATGAAACGCATATTTAGCTGTATTTTAGCGCTGTGCCTGATGATGGGCATGGTCAGCGGTATCATTGTTACGGCAGAAGCGGATGACGGCTTCACCTATGTAGAAACAATGAAGGATTTGCCAAATGCGTTGAGCAGTGCACATAGCGGCGATGAAGTTCTGGTTGTCAGTAATACCATTACTACTTTTGCCGTAACGAATGATATTACCGTTCCTCAGGGAATAACCCTACACTTTGGTGGAGACTTTTCACAGGTAACGATTAACGAGGGAGTAACGGTAACGGTGAACGGCAAGCTGACCGAAGAAGGCTTATTGCTTATCAATGGCAAAGCCATTGTAAACGGTCATGCCCGTTGTTTCAATGGCCTTACCATAGCAAGTACTGGGGAGCTTGAGGATAATGGAGAGGTTGTGGTTATTAGAGGTACGTTTACCAATAACGGTTCCATGAAAGGCAAAGGACATTTTCTTGTCTATCCCCCGGAGCTTGATACCGGCACCCCGGTTGCCATAAATAATACAAATTTTCCTGATGCAGACTTTAGACAGCGTGTTTCTCGACATTATGATACCAACGAGGACGGCTATATCACCACCGATTCTTTTGCCCAAATCGAAGAGCTTTTTTCAATGGGACCGGATACTAAGAACATAACCGGAATCAAATATTTTACGGGATTGAAGTACCTGCATCTCGGTGGAAACGGCGATGGACACAGCCCCCTCACTTCGGTAGATGTCAGCGGATTGACGAACTTGGAAGAGCTTTATGTTGGGGATAGCGATTTGAAATCGCTGAATGTAACCGGCTGCACAAAGTTAAAATGTGTCTATGTTACCGATGCCAAATTGTATAAAGACGGTATTATCGGATACGATTCCCTGCCCGATGGTGTGGAGATCATTGGTCTGCTTGGCGATGTTGCCCCCGATGACCCCGCCCCCTCCGGCGGCTGCTATGTGGCAACCTGCGTGTACGGCTCCTACGATTGCCCCCAGGTCTGGACGCTGCGCCGATTCCGTGACGAAACGCTGGCCAAGACCTGGTACGGCAGAGCCTTTATCCATACCTACTATGCCATCAGCCCCACGATCGTAAAGTGGTTCGGCGATACCGACTGGTTCAAGAACATGTGGCGCGGCACATTGGACAAGATGGTGGAAAATCTCAACGCCAAGGGCGTTCCCAATACAGCTTACGATGATATCGACTGGTAATAGACAAGCGGTGTGCCTTCGCACACCGCTTGTTTTGTTTCAGCCGTTTTCGCCGTTGTCGTTGAACATATCCATGGTGGTCAGATCCATCATCTCCCGGGCGATCCCGTCAAAGGTCTCCAGCGCCATCTCGCCATCGTCCATCAACGACAGCACATACTGCCCGTCGATGGTCATCCAGCGGGCCGCCTTATAGGTGTCTGACTCCACCAGTTCCACCTTGTCGCCGCAAGGCTCTGCAAATGCCGCCTTTACCACATCATCCCAGATACCGGAGATGTCCTCCGTACTGGGAGCGCAGCGGAAGGTATAGTCATATCCGCCCATGGTGAACTGATACTGGGCCATTTTGTAATCGCCCATATCGCCCACAGCGAAATGCTCCTCGCTGACCCCCATGGCGGCAGGTCTGCGCAGGTTGCAGCCCACTTCAGCGTTGATCTCCTCCAAAGAGGCGTAATCCACCCAGGGGTTGGCCACGCCTGTCATAGGCTCCTCGCCGCCCTCCGGCTCAACTTCTTCCTGCTTTGCTCCGCATGCCGCCAGGCTCAGCACCATCAGCAGGCACAGCAGCATCGCCAAAAACTTTTTCATTTCAAATTCTCCTTTGCTCAGTAATGATCCGTTTGGATATCTGTAAGACGAGAGATCGTCCCGAAATGTTCCCGTGAACGTCTGCCACGTTCTTGTATTATGTCAACTTAAAAGCTGCCAATGGGAATACTGCCGTCATCGGTTCCCTTTTCGATTTTTTCAATGGTGAGAAAATAGGCCTTGCCGCTTTCCATCTCCACCTTGACCCGTTCGCCGGCCTTGTGCCCCATCACCGCCTTACCCACCGGGGACTCCTTACTGATCAGTCCTTTCAGCGCGTCCTGCCGCAGAGTCGTCACCAGTTGGATCTCCCGGGAGGTTCCTGTATTTTCCATTTTGATGGTCACCTTGTCGTATAGACCTGCCGTCTCCTCGGTGGATCTGTCCTCGATCACGTGGGCGGTCTTGATCATACGTTCCAAATAGCGAATGCGCGCATCGTTGCGGTTCTTCTCCTGCTTGGCACATTTGTATTCAAAATTCTCGCTCAAATCGCCAAACGCCCGTGCCACCTGCACGTCCTCGATCAGTTTCGGCCGCAGCTCCCGCACCCGATAGTCGATCTCCTCCTGCATCTTTTGCAGATCGCTTTTTGTCAGTTCATCATACATCGTCCGTCTCCTCCATGATTTTTGCCAAACGCTCCAGTGCTTCCGGCAGACGCTCCAGCGTCAAGCCGGAGTAGTTCACCACCAAAACGTGCATCGGCGCTTTCTCCTTTTCCTTGTAATAATCCGACAACAGCGCCAGCCGCAGCCCCTGCTCCGCCGCCCGTTCCCGTAGATCCCGATCTGACAGTTGTGTGCGGAGCTGTACCAGGAAATGTAGTCCCGCGCCCCGTTCCCAGATCCTCGCCTTTCCCTGCAACGCGCCGTTTTCAATGCACGCCATTACCGCATCGCGCTTCTGGCGATATCGCTTCCGCATGCGGTTTAAATGCTGCTCGTAGCTGCCCCGCGCCAAAAATGCCGCCAGCGTGTATTGCTCAAATCCCGACACCGTGCAGGCATAAAATCCCAGCCGCCGGTGATACTCTTCTAACAGGGGCGCCGGCAGGATCATATAACTAATACGGATACTGGGCGCAATGGTCTTGGAAAAGGTGTTCAGATAAATCACCCGCTGGTTTTCGTCCACCGAGTACATGGTGGGGATCGGGTGTCCCATAAAACGGAACTCGCTGTCGTACTCGTCCTCAAGAATATACCGTCCTTCTCTCTCTGCCGCCCAGCCCAGCAGCTCCTGCCGGCGGGAAATGGGCATCACGATACCGGTGGGATAGTGATGGCTGGGGGATATATGCACCACCGAGGCATCACTTTCCCGCAGTTTTTTTGCGGAAAGGCCATTCTCGTCCAACCCGATATAGCGCACGGATACGCCGTTGCTTTCGTAAATTCTGGCAATTTTACCGTATCCCGGCTCCTCCACGGCGTAGCACTTGTCCCGTCCCAAAAGCTGTACCAGCAGATGGTATAGAAGCTCCGTCCCGGCACCCACGATAATCTGATTGGGATCAACGGTCATACCCCGGTTCTGCCGCAGATAATCGGCAATCGCCTGCCGCAGTTCCAGTGCGCCGGTGGAAGGCATGGATCGCAGCAGTCCCGTATCCTGCTCCAGAATCGTCTGCCGCATCAGCTTGGCCCAGGTGGTAAAAGGGAAATACTCCGCCGCAGTGGAGTTGGTCACAAAGTCCAAAAACCAGGTTCGCTCCTGCCCTTTCTCCGGTATGGGAGTGGCCACAACAGCCGTCAGGGGCCGTTCCATCGGTGTCACGTAATAGCCCCGTTTTTCCCGGCTGTAAATATATCCCTCCGCAATCAGCTGCTCGTAGGCATTCTTCACCGTCACAATGCTGATCTCCAGGTGTTCTGCCAGCACCCGCTTTGACGGCAGTTTTTCATCTGCCCCCAGCTTCCCACGGAGAATGTCAGCTTTGATCCACCGATAGAGCTGTTCATACAGGCTCACGCCGCTATTCCTTTCCAACGTATAAGTCAGCATGGCTCCTCCATCTGGTATTAACAAATAAATTCAAATTGGTTATTTTCATCATACCAGTTTGCATTATAATACAGAATATCCTACAAAGCAAGGGGCCTTACAGTGAAAGACCAAAAAATCAGAAAACTGATATTTTCCGCCATGTTGGCTGCTTTGATTACCGTTGCTACCATGGTGGTAAAGATCCCCTCCCCTACGAATGGTTATGTAAACCTCGGGGATTGCTTTGTGCTGCTCGCCGGATGGCTGTTAGGACCCGGATATGGTGCCGCTGCTGCCGGGATCGGCTCCATGCTCACCGATCTGCTCTCCGGCTACCCCTATTATGCTCCCGCTTCTTTTCTCATTAAGGGGCTGGATGCCATGGTGGCCGCCTTGCTCTATCGCTCCCTGAAGCCTCGCCGGATTTCTCTTCCCCTCAGCGGTATCGTCGGGGAGCTGATCATGGCTGCCGGCTACTTTGGTTATTCTGCCCTTTTGTTGAGAAAAGGTTTGGCGGCGGCGTTGAGTATTCCCGGTAATTTGATCCAGGGCGGTATCGGTATCGTTGTTGCCATTTTACTGATGCAGCTGGCAAAAAAAGCCCATATAACGGAAAAAATTTAGAAAGAAGTGGAAAAATATGGCAGGAATCGTACACGAAGTGGAAAATACAGATCTGCTGACTCAGGTGCGACAGGAAGCCGCAGCCGCAGCAAAACAGCTGGCAGAAAGCGCCAAATTACACCGCGGTCAGATCGTTGTGGTGGGCTGTTCCACCAGCGAAGTGGTGGGCCGGCAAGTAGGCAGTTGGTCCACCCCGGAGGTCGGTCAGGCCATCTTTGACGGACTCAACAGCGTCTTTGCTCCCATGGGCATTTATATTGCCGCCCAATGCTGTGAGCATCTGAACCGCGCGCTGATCATGGACTATGCCGCCGTTCCCGGCGCCGAAATCGTCAACGTGGTGCCCCAGCCCAAAGCCGGCAGTTCCTTTGCCACCGCTGCTTACCGCACCTTCCCCCATCCGGTGGCAGTGGAGGAGATCAAGGCAGACGCCGGGCTGGACATTGGCGGCACGCTGATCGGTATGCACCTGAAAAAAGTAGCTGTTCCCGTTCGACTGGCGCAAAATCACATCGGTGACGCCATTTTACTGGCGGCAAGGGTACGCCCCAAATTCATCGGTGGGGAACGCGCCGTCTATGATGAAACGCTGAAAGGCGGTTACCCCGAATTCTAAACGTAAAGAGAGAAAATCCTTTGGATTTTCTCTCTTTTATTATAAATTCAGAACTCCGGCAGAGGAAAGATCAGGTGCAGACAAAGGAACACCACCAGAAATACTACTGCCAAAATCAGGAAGGTTTTGCAGCGTTTTTTGCTTAATTGCAGCTTATTTTCATCGTCATGCTCATTCTGCCAGCGCACGAACATCCATGCCGCACAAAGCAGCAAAACCAAGGGGATAAACAACAATCCCACCCATGCGACATATGCCATAAACGTTACCTCCTCGGTTATTTTTTATGATTGTATCATAATTTTCCACCGGCGTAAAGGAAAAAATAGCCTGCCCTTTCGGACAGGCTATTTTTATTCACCTCAAGCCTTCAATTACTTGGCAGCCTTGGCAGCCTTGAAGGACTCGATCAGCTCGGGAACGACCTTGAACAGGTCACCCACGATACCGTAGTCAGCCACCTCGAAGATGGGAGCGGTCTCGTTCTTGTTCACGGCGATGATGCACTCGGACTCCTGCATACCAGCCTTGTGCTGGATAGCGCCGGAGATACCCAGAGCGACGTAAACTTTGGGGTGAACGGTCTTACCGGTCTGGCCGACCTGATGGTCAGCGGAGATCCAGCCGGCGTCCACGCAGGCACGGGAAGAACCCACGACGCCGCCCAGAACCTCAGCCAGTTCCTCAGCCAGCTTAATGCCGCCCTCGACATCCTTGGAGATACCACGGCCCACGGAGACGATGAAGTCAGCACCGATCAGGTCAACCAGCTTCTTGGCAGCCTTGACGGTCTCGGTCACGTTGGTCTTGATGTCCTCAGCCTTCAGCTCAAAAGCGGGATGCTCAATGACAACATTCTTCTTGCACAGGCGCTTCTTCATAACGCCGGGACGAACGGTAGCCATAGCGGGACGGAAACGGGGGCAGATGATGGAAGCCATCAGGTGGCCGCCGAATGCGGGACGGGTCATCTTCAGGTCGCGGGCAACGGAGTGATCCTCGCCGGCGATCTTGACGGTGCCCAGCTTCTCAATGCGCTCTTCGGGCAGAGTGGAAGCCTCACGCAGGAAGTCCTTGTAGTTGGGCATATCGATGTCCAGGTGGGTGCAGTCTGCGCACAGACCGGTGTGCAGACGAGCTGCGCAGCGGGGTGCCAGATCACGGCCGATATTGGAAGCACCGAACAGCAGGATCTCGGGCTTGATGGACTCAACGGCATCAACGATCACCTTGGTGTAACCGTCAGTGGTGAAATCCTTCAGCAGGGGGCTGTTGTAAACGTACACCTTATCGGCGCCGTACTCGCCCAGCTCAGCGGCGATGCCGTCGACGTTGTCGCCCAGCAGGATACCGCACAGGTCCACACCCAGCTCATTGGCCAGCTTGCGGCCCTCGGAGATCAGTTCAAAAGTGGTGGGCATCATAACGCCCTGACGCTGCTCACAGAAAACCCATACGTTTTTGAAATCAGCGATAACAGTATTCTCAAAAGCCATTTTCTTATCTCCTTCCTTAGATGATGTGCTTGGCGGCAAGGATGCCGGCCAGCTTATCAGTGGTAGCCTTATCAGCGCCCTCCAGCATCATGCCGGCGCCCTTCTGGGGAGGCGTGAAGGAGGTCAGAATGTTGGTGGGAGAACCGGCCAGACCGATGGTGCTCTTGTCGATCAGAGGATGATCCTTCAGAGTCTCATAGGTCATGGTGACCAGGGGCTTGCTCCAAGCCTCGAATGCGCCGCCCACGGACAGGTAACGAGGAGCATTCAGCTCCTTGATGCAGGTGATCATGCAGGGGGTATTGACCTTGATGGTCATGTAGCCATCCTCCAGGATGCGCTTGACAGTGAACTCATTGCCGTTCTTGGTGATCTCGCCGGCATAGGTGATCTGGGGCAGATGCAGCTTTTCAGCGATCTGGGGACCGACCTGAGCGGTATCACCATCGATGGCCTGACGGCCGGCCAGAATGATGTCATCAGCCTCGACGCCGTAGGTGTCGATAGCAGCGGCCAGGATCTGGGAGGTAGCGTAGGTATCGGAACCGCCGAACTCACGAGCGGTGACCAGAACACCTTCGTCCACGCCCATGGCCATCAGCTCACGCAGCATGCCTTCTGCGGGAGGAGGACCCATGGTGAAAGCGATGACTTTGCAGCCCAGCTCGTCCTTCAGCTGCAGAGCAGCCTCAACGGCGTTCAGGTCATCGGGGTTGATGATGGTCTGCATGGAAGCACGGTCCAGAGTACCATCGGGATTCACGGCCACCTTACCGGAGGTATCGGGGACCTGCTTAACGGTAACTAAAATTTTCATTTTCCATGTACCTCCTTCAATTACTTCACGCCCAGATGGCTGGAAATGACCATACGCTGGACTTCGGAAGTGCCCTCGTAGATCTCGGTGATCTTGGCGTCACGCATCATGCGCTCCACGGGATACTCACGGGTGTAGCCGTAGCCGCCGAACAGCTGAACAGCGCGGCGGGTCACGTCGGAAGCGGACTCGGCAGCGAACAGCTTGGCCATAGCAGCATCAGCGGAGTAGGGCTCGTGGTTCTGCTTCTTCATAGCAGCGGAGTAGACCAGATACTTGGCAGCTTCCATGCGGGTATGCATGTCAGCCAGCTGGAACTGGGTGTTCTGGAACTGGGAGATGCGCTTACCGAACTGGACACGCTCCTTGGTGTACTTGACAGCCTCGATCACAGCGCCTTCGCCGATACCCAGAGCCTGGGAAGCGATACCGATACGGCCGCCGTCCAGAGTCTTCATGGCGATCTTGAAGCCTTCGCCCTTCTTGCCCAGCATACGATCCTTGGGGATGATGCAGTCTTCGAAGATCAGGTCGCAGGTAGAGCTGCCGCGAATACCCATCTTCTTCTCATGCTTGCCCTGAGAGAAGCCCTTATCGGTCTTCTCCACGATGAAAGCGGAAATTTCCTTCATCATGCGGCCCTTCTTGTCGGCAACCTTGCCGGTAACAGCGATGATGACGAAGGTGTCAGCCACGTTACCGTTGGTGATGAAGCACTTGGAACCGTTCAGGATGTAGTTCTCGCCGGACTCATCCAGAACAGCGGTGGTCTGCTGGCCCTGAGCATCGGTACCGGCACCGGGCTCGGTCAGACCGAAAGCGCCGATCTTCTTGCCGGAGCACAGGTCAGGCAGATATTTTTTCTTCTGCTCCTCGGTGCCGTTCTCAAAAATGGGAGCAGCGCACAGGGAGGTGTGAGCGGAAACGATAACTGCGGTGGTACCGCAGACCTTGGCCAGCTCTTCCACGCACATAGCGTAAGACAGAACATCGCCGCCGGCGCCGCCGTACTCCTTGGGGAAGTAAATACCCATCATACCCAGCTTGGCCATCTTCTCGACGGTCTCCATGGGGAAGCGCTCCTCCTCGTCGATCTCTTGGGCAAGGGGCTTCACTTCGTTCTCCGCGAAGTCGCGGTACATCTTCTGAACGAGCAGCTGTTCCTTAGTCAGATGGAAATCCATACTCTTTTCTCCTTTACTTAAGAATTACTTGTTGTAGTTGAAGAAGCCCTCGCCGGACTTGATACCCAACTTACCGGCGCGAACCATCTTACGAATCAGCACGTTTGCACGATACTTGCTATCGTGGGTCTCGTTGAACAGCACGTCCATGATGTTCAGCACGATGTCCCAACCGATCAGGTCGCCCAGATGCAGGGGGCCCATGGGGTGGTTGCAGCCCAGCTGCATAGCAATATCGATATCTTCTGCGGAGGCAACGCCTTCCTGCAGAACGCAAACGCCCTCATTGCAATAGGGGATCAGGATCTTGTTGACCACGAAGCCGGGAGCCTCATTGACAACAACGGGAGTCTTGCCGATCTCGACAGACAGATTCTTGGTCCACTCCACCAGCTCAGCGGGAGTGTTACCGCCGGCGATAACTTCCACCAGCTTCATAGCGGGCACGGGATTGAAGAAGTGCATACCGACCATGGGGTGCTTCAGACCCTGAGCCATCTCGGTGATGGACAGAGAGGAGGTGTTGGAAGCAAAGATGGTGCTCTCCTTGCAGATGGCATCCAGCTTGCCCAGCAGTTCCTTCTTGGTAGCCATGTTCTCAGCAACGCACTCGATGATCAGATCGGCATCGGCAGCAGCCTCGAACTCCTCAACCAGGATGTGAGCCATGATGTCATCAGCAACAGCCTGATCCATCTTGCCCTTGGCAACCTTCTTGTTCAAAGAAGCAGCCAGCTTGTCCTTATGACGCTGTGCGCTTGCCACGCTGGAAGCGTACATCATAGCGGTGTGGCCCTTCTGTGCGAAGACCTGAGCAATACCACTGCCCATAGTGCCTGCGCCAAATACAGCAACTTTCATGTTTGTTCCTCCTAAAATAAAATTTTGGATTCTTTTTTTAATCATCAGGCATACGCCTGTTAATTAACTTATTGATTCTGGTAGGGCTCATGCTTGCGCTTTTCCAGGAAAGCGCTCATGCCCTCGATCTGGTCGGCGGTCTTGAAGCAGGAGCCGAACAGCTTCTCCTCGATCACGATGGCCTGATCCATATCCACCTGCAGGCCGTCATTGATGGCCTTCTTGCAGGCACGGACTGCAATAGGAGCGTTCCCTGCGATGGTATTGGCCATCTTCTCAGCCGCAGCCATCAGTTCCTCGGCAGGATAGACGGCATTCACCAAGCCGATGCGATAGGCCTCGTCCGCCTTGATGTTCTTGGCGGTATAGATCAGCTGCTTTGCCATACCGGGGCTGACCAAGCGTGCCAGACGCTGGGTACCGCCAAAGCCGGGGGTGATGCCCAAGCCGACTTCCGGCTGACCAAATACAGCAGCTTCCGAACAGATGCGGATATCACAGCTCATAGACAGCTCACAGCCACCGCCCAGTGCAAAGCCGTTAATGGCGGCAATGGTGGGAATGGGCAGGGTCTCGATACGGCGGAACACGTCATTTCCATGCTTGCCGAACGCCTCACCCTCTGCCGGTGTCAGCGTACTCATCTCACCGATATCAGCGCCGGCGACAAACGCCTTTTCACCGCTGCCGGTAATCACCAGCGCACGGATCTCGGCATCAGCGGTGACAACATCCACCAGCTCATTCAGGTCGGTCAGCACATCGGAATTCAGCGCGTTCAAAGCCTTGGGACGATTGATCGTGGCAATGGCAATATTGCCCTTTTTCTCCAGCAGAACGTTAGTCATGCTTGCTCCTCCTTACTTCCTTTTGAGACTGTTCCCACGGCAATTTTTTCCAAATGGGCACAATACTCCTCATACATTGCATATTATAGTATCTCTTGCCGCGTTTAGCAAGTGAAACTCGCGTATTTTTGCTTTTTTATCACATTTCACAAAAGTCATTGTTAATCTTTGAACATTTTTCTGGGTTGTCTCTTTTCTTTTTGCATTTTTTATGATATCCTGTCAGGGAAATACAGGAGGAATGCCCTTATGCGAATGAGAAAAAAGAAAAATTTGCAGCCCCGCATGGACGCCTGCCGCGCACTTTGGATCACCGATCCCTACGCCATGAAAGGCTCCTGGCGGTCGCTGATGCCCGATGCGCGGGAGCTCCATGTAGAGCTGGGCTGCGGGAAAGGCCGCTTCACCGCAGAAATGGCAAAATCCGATCCTTCTCTGCTCTACATCGCCGTGGAAAAAGTACCCGATGCCATGGTGGTGGCTATGGAGCGCTGCCGCGACATGGGCCTGAAAAACGTCTGGTTCATTGACGGCGATGCCGCCCTGCTGCCGGATATGTTCGCACCGGAGGAGGTAGACCGGATCTACATCAATTTCTGCGATCCCTGGCCCAAGAGCAACCAGAAAAAACGCCGCCTGACCCACGGCAATTTCCTCAAGCAGTACCGCAAAGTGCTGAAACCCGGCGGTCAAATTCACTTCAAAACCGACAACGACAAGCTCTACGAGTGGTCTATTGAGGAAATTCCCCAATTCGGTTTTGATCTGAGCGAGGTCACCCGGGATCTCCACGCAAACGGTGTGGTTGGCATTATGACCGATTACGAGGCCAAGTTCCACGAGCTGGGCAAGAACATCAACCGCTGCGTTGCCACCATGGTGGACTGGGAAGAACCGGTGGAAAATGAAGAGTGAAAAGTAGGGGCGGACGACTCTGTCCGCCCGCATTTCGTTCGGTATAACGGGTCGTCGGGGACGCCGACCCCTACGCAAAAAATCGCACCCACACGGGTGCGATTTTTTATGTTCTTACTTTGCCTTCTTGGCGATGTCGCACAGAGCGGCAAAAGCCACGGCGTCATTGATGGCCATTTCAGACAGCATCTTGCGGTTGATCTCGATGCCGGCGACCTTCAGGCCGTGCATAAAGGTGGAATAGTTCATGCCGTTTTGCTTGCAGGCAGCGGAGATACGGGTGATCCACAGCTTGCGGAAGTCTCTCTTCTTCAGGCGGCGACCCACATAAGCGTAGGTCAGGGACTTCATGACCTGCTCGTTGGCCATCTTGAAGTGCTTGGATTTGGCACCCCAGTAACCCTTGGCCATCTTCAGCGTCTTATTTCTTCTCTTGCGCGTCATCATCGCGCCCTTAATACGTGCCATATTGCATTGCCTCCTATTCTAACGTCAATCCGGATTATTTGTAGGGAATCATCTTGCGGATGGTGGCCTCGGTGGTGCAATCCGCATAGGTGGTGCTGCGCAGACGACGGCCGCGCTTGGTGTCCTTCTTGGTCAGGATGTGGCTCTTGAATGCATGAGCTCTTTTGACCTTGCCGGATTTTGTCAGATTGAAGCGCTTCTTTGCGCCGCTATGGGTCTTCAGTTTAGGCATAATGTTTACTCCTTCCAAAATTCCATCCTCATGCCGCTTATGGCCATGGGGAATCGTTTACTTACTTGTTTGCCTTGGCAGCCAGGAAGATGGACATATTTCTGCCCTCCATCTTGGCGCCTTTTTCCAGATTTGCCATGTCGGCGCACTGCTCGGCGAACTTATCCAGCAGCTCCTTACCGATCTCGGTGTGTGCCATCTCGCGGCCGCGGAAACGGACGCTGACCTTGACACGGTTACCGTCAGCCAGGAACTTCTGGGCGTTCTTCAGCTTGGTGTTGAAATCGCCAACGTCAATGCCGGGAGACATCCGGATCTCCTTGATCTCCACCACATGCTGGTTCTTCTTGGCTTCCTTCTCGCGCTTGGCCTGCTCAAAACGGAATTTGCCGTAGTTCATGAGCTTGCAAACCGGTGGAACAGCCTGCGGGGAAATTTTTACCAGGTCCAGTCCGCGTTCCTCTGCGATACGCAGCGCGTCATCAGCCGAGGTGATCCCCAACTGCTCACCGTTTTCGCCGATCAGGCGGATCTCCTTGTCCCGGATCTCTTCATTGAGTTGATGCACTACCTTACTGATACCGAAGCACCTCCATTTCAAATAAAAAACGCGAATGCCAAATTGCATCCGCGCACAGACAGACCGATCACCGGTCTGATAACAGCTGTGTTGACCTCTTTGCCAAACGCTTGAGGTGAGGCGGATGCTCCGACCTTCTTTGTTTTCCTCGAGTATTATATCTTTCCCCATCCCTTTTGTCAACATATTTTTGATCATTTTTTTATCTTTTCTGTGGATAAGTCCGTTCTTTTCGGGGAAACTATGCTTGCACGAAGGAGGTGCGCAAAATGGACGATAAGACTACCAAGACCTATTCCGCCAAGGATACCAAGGACTGCAAGAATACCAAGGATTGCAGCAACACCAAGAACAGCAAGGACAGCAAGGACTGCAAGAACACCAAGGATTGCCACTGAGGCTTAAATAGAACGGAGACGGAAAAACCGTCTCCGTTTTCTTATTTTACCAGTTTTTCCGGATAGATGCCGTTTTGGTGCAGCTTTTTCAGCTCCTCCTGCACCAGGGCGCGATCCTCCTGATAGGTCATGCCAAACCAGCTGTCCTCGGAGTGCAGCACGGAAACCGACAGTTCACCGGTTTCCAGCAAATCGCCCACCATGGTCGGCAGCAGGCACTCCGCCTTCAGGTCATCCTCCACGGTACGCAGAAAGTTGCAGAAATAGGTGTCGATCTTGTTAAAAATAGCCGGGGTAAAGCCCCAGAAATTCATGGATACGATACTGTCGCCGTCCAGCTCCACAGGCTTTTCGCCATTTTTTTCCACAATCGAGCCGTTCGGCAGCAGTTGAATATTGTGGGTCTCATGGATCGCCGCCAGTTTTCCCGCAGCAGTCCGGCAGACGCCTCGCGTCACTGTTCCGTGTTCCGTCACCGTATTGCACAGCAGATAGCCCACCATGGTGGCCTCATTGTCCTGCAGACGCATCAACTCGGCAAAGATGGTGGGATAGGCGTCTGCGCCGTAGTAGTCATCGGCATTGATCACGCAGAAGGGCTCCTGCACCAGGTCCCGCACACACAGCACTGCATGGCAGGTGCCAAACGGCTTGGTGCGACCCGCCGGAATGTGGTAGAACGACGGCACGGAATCAAAGGTCTGGTCAGCATAGAGGACTTCCACCGGCTTTCCCTCCGGGGTTTTCAGCTTTTCCGCCATCTCGCCGCACAGCTTCCCGATCAGGCCGCGGATCTCCGGCTTGATGATGAATACCACCTTATCAAATCCGGCCCGCACCGCATCGTAAACGCCGTACTGCATCAGGAATTCACCATTGGGTCCAACGCCTTCCACCTGTTTATCGCCACCATAACGGGAACCCATCCCGGCGGCCATAATTACAAGAGCTGCTTTCGCCATGTCCTTATCCTCCTATTTTTTGTTCCACAGACATCATACCACCGTTTTCCACTTTCTTCAACCAAAAACACGAAAAAGCTGGATTTCTTCCCTCACCGCGCATATAATAGGTAATTGTATTTTGATTTCGACACAGGAGGTCGACTTTCCATGAAAAATTCCAAACTGATGGGGCATATCTTTGCCATCTTTACCGTAATCGTCTGGGGCAGCTGCTTTGTCCTGACAAAAAATCTTTTGGCCATCGGTCTGACGCCCCTGCAAATTACCCCGCTGCGTATGGCGCTGGCCTATGTGACCTTGCTGGTCATGCGCCCCAAATTTCTGCGTTTACCGTGGAAAGATGAGCTGATGTTTGTTTTGATCGGCATCACCGGCGGCAGCCTGTATTTCTATCTGCAAAACGCCTCCCTTGCCCATACATACTCCGCCAACGCCAGCATCATCGTTCTGGGTCTGTCCCCCATTATCACCGTCATTCTGGCGCAGCTTTTCACCCGAAACAACGAAAAGCTGGGCAAATGGGTGTACATCGGCGCCGTGATTGCCATTGCCGGAGTGGTGCTGGTAGTGCTGAACGGTACGCTGGCGTTTCACCTGTCTCCCAAGGGAGACCTGCTGGCGCTGGGTGCTGCCGCCATGTGGGCCGTCTACTCCGTTCTCATTAAGAAATACACGGAGCAATATGATAATTTCATCGTCACTCGCCGGGTGTTCTTCTGGGCCTTTATCACCGCCGTTCCCCTGATGCTGCTGACGGACGGTGTCCCCTCCATGGCAGTGCTGAGTGACCTCTTCACCACCCCCAGTGTGCTGATCTCCTGGCTGTTTTTGGGTATGTTCGGCAACGCCATCTGCTTCGCCATCTGGAACATCGCTTTCAAATCTCTGGGCACTGTCATCACCAACAACTACCTCTACGCCTCCCCCTTTGTCACCGTGATCGTTGGGTGGCTGCTGCTGGATGAGCCCATCTCCGTCATGTCCATTGTGGGCGCAGTCCTCATCACGATCGGCGTGATTTTTGCGTATAAGGAGGACAAGTAGAGTGAAAAGTGAAGAGTGAAGAGTGAAAAATTACCACGGTTGGGGAAACTCCCAACCGTGGTTTTTCTGTTCAAATTTTCAAATCGCACTGAAGGCTCATCACAGCGCGTCCGCCGATTTTCACTGTCACCTTGTCTCCCTCACGATACAGTCTGCTGCGGATCTCGGAGGGACGGTTCATATGCTCGCCCTGCAAAAAGACATTCTCCTGCTCCGGCACGATCACGCCCTGCAAATAGAGGTAATAGGTCAGAGCGCCGTTGCTGGTGCCGGTGGCGCACTCCTCGGGAATGTCGTACAGCGGCGCATAGTTGCTGCAATAGGCAGTGCAGCTATCGCCGGGGCAGAACATGTGCACACCTGTTACGTCATACCGTTTAGAAAGCTGCGTTACCGCCGGGGCATTCTGCACAGCCCGCATCAGGGTATCGTGGTCCCGCACCGGCATCATGATGTCGGCCAGGCCTGTGGACACGATCTTGGGCATATAGCCATCCGGTTTGTCCGCCACGGTCAGGCCGTAAGCCTGATACAGTTCGGGCCATTCGCTCTCGGTCAGTTCCCGGAGCAGTTGAGGCGGCGCCATATCCATCCACACGGTTTCGCCCTCCACCTCGATGGTCAGATCTCCGGCCTTGGTATGGGCCAAGTGAAGACCATCGCCGATTTTGCCGATGGTTCGCAACAGGGCAAAGCTGCCGATGGTGGCATGGCCACACAGCTCGACCTCCCCTGCCGGCGTAAAGTATTTTAGGCTTACACTTCCATCGTCATTCAGGTTGACAAAGGCGGTTTCCGAGTGTTTGAACTCGCAGGCGATCTGGGTCATGAGCGGGTCGGAGAGTTCCCGATCCGGCAGAACCACGCCCGCCTGATTGCCACCAAATACGGCAGCGGAAAAGGCATCCATTACATAGGCTTCCACGGTGCATACCTCCTGTTTACAATTCGTCGTCTGCAGGCGGACAGAGTTGTCCCTTGCCCTCGTTGTTGCCAGCGGTTTGCACGCACTGCCGCTTGTGCGCACCGGGCAACTGCCTTGCGGCGGGTAAAAACGTGCCACCGGCACGTTTTTATCCCACACGCCCTACGGTTATCTCTATTATACTCCTCTGCTGATTTGACAGCAAGGAAAATTTGGGATATGATAGGTATATCATTTTTTTCGGAGGTAATTGTCGGTAAATGGCAAAAAAAATCCCCTTTTGGGCGGCACTTCTCGGTTTGATCTGTACGGCGGCAGTAATGTTTCTGTGTCTGGTGGTATTGGAAACAGAGCCCCAAATTCCCCTGCTTATCGGCTGCGGCATCGCCACAGTGGTTGCCCTGCTATACCATTACAAGTGGCAGGACATCTGCGACGGCATGGTAAATGGCATCAGCCAATCGCTGGAGGCCATTCTCATTCTGCTCCTCATCGGCGTTCTCATCGGCGTGTGGATCGCCGCCGGTGTGGTTCCCGCTATGGTCTATTACGGGCTGAAGCTGATCTCGCCCCGGCTGTTTTTGGCCAGCGCTATGCTGGTTTGCGCCATTATCTCTATGGCGCTGGGGTCCTGGGGAACCGCCGGTACGGTGGGACTGGCCTTTATGGGGATTTCTCAGGCAATGGGGATCCCGCTGCCTATGGCCGCAGGTGCGGTGATCTCCGGGTCCTATGTAGGGGATAAACTCTCCCCCATGGCCGACAGCACCAATCTGGCGTCGGCAGTGGCTGAGGTGAACATTTTCGACAATATTCGGAATATTTTTAAGGTCGCTATGCCTATGCTGGTGATCTGTCTGGGGATCTATACCGCCGTAGGATGGCGGTATGGCGACAATATCACGGCGGATTCTCTGGCCAACATTCAGCAGGTCAGCGATACGCTGTCCCAGACGTTTCACCTGAATCTTTTCACATTCTTGCCGCTTTTGGTGCTGCTGGGCTGTATTCTGGCAAAGATCCCCGCCATTCCCAGCATTTTTATCGCTATTGTCACCGGCGGGATCTATGGCGTTTGTGTACAACACGCTACGGTAAGCGAGATCCTCTCCTGCGCCTATGCCGGTTATGTGGGTGATACCGAGTTCGACATGGTGAACGATCTGCTGACCGCCGGTGGTCTGGAATCCATGCTGTACTCCGTGTCCATCGTCATTCTGGCCATGGCTTTTGGCGGGGTGATGGAATCCACCGGGCAGATGGAAACGCTGGTGCGTCCGGTGGTATCAAGGGTTCGGGGGTTCGTGGGGCTGATGGCTGCCACGGTTTTGACCTGTGTGGGCGTGAATATCGTGCTGCCGGATCAATATATCGCCATCGCTCTGCCCGGGCGGATGTACGCCGCCTCTTATGACAAGCTGGGCATGGAGCGAAAAGATCTGGCGCTGGGTATCGGTGTAGGCGGTGCGCTGACCTCGGCGCTGGTGCCGTGGAACACCTGCGGGATCTTTATGTCCGGCATCTTGGGCGTGGAAACTCTGCGGTATCTGCCTTTTGCGTTTTATAACGTGGGGATGGTTCTGGCGGCGGTGGTCTATGCTGCGGTACGACAGAAAAAGAGAACGTAGCATCTACTTCTATCAGGGATACAGATCGCCACGCCAGTGCTGCGGTGCTGATTCGCAATAACAGGTAAAGGGCGGACAGAGTCGTCCGCCCCTACAAAGAAAGTGTTTTAACGACAGTAAAAAATCGGTTGTTTCCAACAGCCGATTTTTTGCGTTTTTTACAGGAAATCACGGAAGTATTGGATATTCTCGGGACTCAGTGGGGCTTCGCCGGCCTGTTCTTTCTTGATGACCTCCACAATGCGGTCATTGATGGGAGTGGGAACACCGCACTTGCGGCCCCACTGACACACCACGCCGTTGATGGCATCCACCTCGCAAGGCTTTCCCTTCTTCAGATCCTGCAGCATGGAGGGCTCCAGCAGGCGGTGCTTCTTCATGGCGATGGGCAGCAGCAGCTCCGCAAAAGCGCGTTTGATGCCGTTTTTATAGTAAAACAGCTTGGTGATGTCCTTGCCCTGCACCGGTGCAAACTCCTCGCCGGCGGCATGGCCCACATCGATGCACTCCTTCATGCACTGCACGGCGATCTTCTTCATCTCCTTATCCTCCGACACGTCGCCGAAGAGACCGCCCACCACCGTACCGAGGCCGGAGAATGTAGCGTTGATCAGAAGCTTCGACCAACGCGCACCCAGCAGGTTTTCCTCAAAATGCACCGGGCACATCTTCTCCAGCAGGCCCTTGACCAGTTCAAACTGCTCGTCCGTGATGCCCTCCATCTTCCCCATGTGGAAAGACAGGCCCTCCGGCTCGCTGGTCAGCGTGCTCTCGCCGGGAGCAGACAGAGTTGCGCCCCATTCCACCACGCAGCCCATGGTGTGATTTTTTCCCACGATCTCCGCCACACTTGGCTCGGGAATGCCGTTTTGCAGCGTCACGATCACGCCGTTTTCTGTCAGGAACGGCTTGAGAAACGTAACCACTTCCCGATTGAGAAGCTGTTTGGTCATCAGGAAAAACACATCGTATTTCCCGCTCATCTCATCAGGGGTCAGCGCTTTGACCGGTACTGTCATCTCCACTGTACCGGTGATATGGGCGCCCTTTTCTTTCATAGCCGCCACGTGAGCCTTATTGCGGTTGATCAGCTCCACGTCCACGCCGTTTTTCGTCATGTAGGCACCCAGCACGGTACCCAGAGAACCCGCACCGTAAATTGCACATCTCATAATCTGTACACTCCTCTTATTTGATGATTTTATTCTATCGGCAACAGGGAAAATTGTCAACTTTTTCATTGGTGCAAAAAAACCACCCCTGTCGGGGTGGTTTTTTTCACATTCAATTAAGCCACAACTTCGCCGGTGATCATGTTCTTGAGATCAGCAGCAACAGCCACGGGAGCGGCGGTAGCAGCCTTGACATCGTCAACGGAGAACTCGGGGTTGATCTCGGTCATCAGCAGGCCGTCCTTGGTGACTTCCAGGACGCACATCTCGGTGATGATCTTCTTGACGCAGTGGGAAGCGGTCAGAGGCAGACGGCACTTCTCAAAGATCTTGGGGTTGCCCTTAGCGGTGTGCTCCATGCAGATGATGCAGTTCTTTGCACCAACGCACAGGTCCATAGCGCCGCCCATGCCGGGCATCTTCTTGCCGGGAATGATCCAGTTTGCCAGGTTGCCCTGTGCATCAACTTCCAGAGCGCCCAGGAAGCAGGCGTCCACGTGACCGCCGCGGATCAGGCCGAAGTTGGAAGCGGAATCAATGAAGCCGCCGCCGTATGCCACGGAGCTGGGACCGCCACCGGCGTCCACAACGTGGTAGGGATCATAGTTGGCGTCGCCTTCCTTGGGAGAAGTGCCTGCGCTGACAATACCCAGCTCAGCATGGATGATCAGCTCAACGCCCTCAGGCAGATAAGCGGGGATCATGGTGGGCAGACCGATGCCCAGATTGACGACGTCGCCATTCTTCAGTTCTTTGGCGCAGCGCTTGGCGATAAAGCCTTTGATTTCGGACTTTTCCATTACTTTCTGTCTCCTTCCACGATGTAGTCAACACACATACCATAGGTATGGACGTTCTCGGGCTCGATCTCGCCCACGGGGACGATATACTCGCACTCAGCAATGACGGTGTCAGCGGCGGTAGCCATGACAACGTTGAAGTTGCGCATGGTGCCCTTATACCAGCAGTTGCCGTACTCGTCGCACTTATAGGTTCCCAGCAGTGCAAAGTCAGCATGGATGGGCTTCATCAGCAGATACTGCTTGCCATTGATCTCCTTCTTGCCCATGCAGAAGGGGCTATCCTCGATCAGGGTATCCACACCAACGGGGGTCAGAACGCCGCCCAGACCAGCACCGTCAGCACGAATGCACTCAGCCAAAGTACCCTGAGGCAGCAGGTTGACTTCCAGCTCGCCGGCGTTGTTCTGCTCGCCGACCTCGGGGGTCATGCCCACGTGGGTAGCGATAACACGCTTGACCTGCTTGTTGTGGATCAGCTCGGCAATGCCGAAGAACTCCTCGCCCTTAGGACCGGTTGCACGGGCCATATCGTTGGCGATCAGAGTCAAATTCTTGGTGCCCAGCTTTACCAGCTCCTTGACGATTGCACGAGCCTGGCCGCAAGCCAGGAAGCCGCCGCACATAATGGTAGCACCTTCGGGGATCATTTTCGCTGCCTCGGCGGCAGTGAGTACAGGTTTCTTTGCCATTTGGTGTTCCTCCTTGTTTTTGTTTGGTAGAACAAAAATAGACATAGCTATTTTTTTAACGCATTTATCATATCACCGTTTTTTAGAAATTGCAAGGGAGAGAAACCTTTCTTCCCCACTTTTTTACTCTTTTTTCCGGTATTTCGTCAGAAATGAGAAACAGTTTCGCAGGGAGATAATTTTTTTGCGAAAAAGCGAACAAGAAACGCGTTTTTTACAGTTTACAGAGTACCGCGATATGACAAAGACCGGCAAAATTGCCGGTCTTTGTTGTCTGTATTATTGAGATCACTGCTCCATGGCCGCTTTTAAGCCCGCAACGTCTTTTACGCCGTACATGACAAAACGATTATAGATCTCCGCTTCGTCCTCCAAAACCGGTTCAGATACCGCCAACATACGCCATTTAGCGGGCTTTTCCTCGATGGCAGTTCCCGCCAAAAGTGCGGTATGGTCTGCCGGATCGGTCTTAAACTGATAGGCTCCTATGTGCTTCTTTTCAACGACAAAGGAATCTTTGCCGGCAAAGATAACGTAGTTGTCCGTCACGATGTATTCTGCTTTCCGCAGTTTATTGGCATCCAGAAAGTCTCGCAGAACAGAATAAGCACATACGACCCACAGGACAAACAGCACGATATAAGAAATATTCTGTCCTTTCGTATAGAGCAAATAGGCCACAGTCAGACCCACGGCAATGATAGTGCAAATAGCAGCACGGAGAATAAATCCGGGTTTATAGGTCTGATCCAGCGTGACAAATTCTTCCGGACACTCCCGCCACAGCACCGACTCTTTTTCCATGATCTCCTCAAATTCCATCAGAATGCCTCCCTGTAATTTTTCATAAGCTTTCGCTTCTTGCATATATTGTAGCAAATATATACATAAAATTGCTGATAAGAAGGCCTTGCAGACCATTTAGAGCTCATAAATTGAAACAGAAAGTTTTCATATTAATCATGCGCTTTTTTCATAATTTACGCAAAAAAAGAGAGCCTTACGGCTCTCTTTTTTGCGTACAGATGAATTACTTCATGCCGCGCTTGACCATCTCGGTGACGATGAAGCTGGCGTTGTCATCGGCGTATTTGCCGGCGCCGAAGCCTGCATCATAACCCAGCTCCTTGGCCAGCTCGTGGGTGATACGGGGGCCGCCGCAGACGACGACGAACTTATCACGCAGACCCTCGGCCTCCAGCAGCTCGATCAGGTTGGTCAGGTTCTGGATGTGGACATCCTTCTGGGTAACGGTCTGGGAGACCAGCAGGGCGTCAGCCTTCAGCTCAACAGCCTTCTTGATGAACTCCTCGTTGGGGACCTGAGAACCCAGGTTGTAAGCCTCGATCATGTCGTAGCGCTCCAGACCATAGTGGCCGGCGAAGCCCTTGCGGTTCATGATGGCGTCGATACCCACGGTATGGGCATCGGTACCGGTGGAGGCACCCACGACCACGACCTTGCGGCCGATGTTCTCGCGGATATACTCATTGGTGTCCTCCATGCTCATCACGTCAGACTCGACGGTGACCACATGGATATCCTCATAGTTGACGCTGTGGACGCAGGAACCATACACCACATAGAAAGTGAAGTCCTTATCCAGTGCGTGATGGTGTGCCACGTTGGGCTCTTCGAGACCCATCTTCTTGGCGATCTGACGGGCAGCCTCTTCGCCGCGCTCATCGTCCTTGACGGGCAGGGTGAAGCTGGTCTGCACCTTGCCGTCGTTCATGGTGTCGCCATAGGGTTTCAGGCGGGTCAGGTCGAGAGTGGTATCGAAGTCGATTTTATGGGTATTATACAGTCCGCTGCTCATTCTGCTGCCACCTTACCTTTCATTTCCTCGATGAACGGGTTGAAGTGCTTTTCATCCTTCACAACAACGCCACTGAGGCCCTTGCCGCCGTCCTTGGGGCGCTTCACGTCGGCGAAGATACCCTTTTCGATGGTGGTGAACAGGCCCAGCTTCTCGATCTCCTCGAGCAGGTCGGTAGCCTTGACCAGAACCTCGTTGGCACGGTTGCGGATGATACCGTTCTCTTTATAGGTCAGCTCGCTGCCCAGATCCTTCATGGTGCGGAAGATGTACTGCGCATTCTCGATGGACAGGGCGCGGTCGGACATGAACGGGGTGTGGATCGCCTCGGTCATCATGCCCAGCAGATGCAGCTTCTGACCGGTCAGAATGGTGACCATGTTGAACAGGGCATCCTGAATATGGCCGCGGAACACGTTGCCGGTCATAAACTTCGTGGGAGGCATATACTTCAGGGGAGCCTTGGGGAAGATCTCGCGGGCCATCTGTGCCTGTGCCAGCTCGTACAGGAAGGTGTTCTCCACGGCGGGATCCATCTCGAAGGCGTGCCCCAGACCCATCTGCTCTTCCCGCATACCGGCTTCCTTGGCAAATGCCTCGTTCAGGAACTGAGAGGCCAGAACGGTATGGGCGGAGGTGATGGCGTCATCGGTGGTCAGGTAGTTATCCTCGCCGGTGTTGATGATGACGCCGGTGTAGCCGTTGATGACGCGGGAGAAATACTGGTCAACGATGGTGCGCTGCATATTGATGTCGCGGAACAGAATGCCGTACAGAGCATCGTTCAGCATAACGTCCAGACGCTCCAGAGCGCCCATGGCGGCGATTTCGGGCATGCACAGACCGGAGCAGTAGTTGCACAGGCGGATGTAGCGATGCTGTTCCTCACCCACCTCGTCCAGTGCCGCACGCATCAGACGGAAGTTCTCCTGGGTGGCATAGGTGCCGCCGAAGCCCTCGGTGGTAGCGCCGTAAGGCACATAGTCCAGCAGGGACTGACCGGTGGTACGGATAACGGCGATGATGTCGGCGCCCTGCTTGGCACCGGCCTTGGCCTGGATAATATCCTCGTAGATATTACCGGTAGCCACGATGATGTACAGATAGGGGCCTTCCTTATCGCCGAAGCGGTTCAGGAATGCGTTACGGTCGCTGACGTTCTTGGTGATGCGTGCGATGGTCTTGTCCACGAAGGGCTTGATGGCGGCACGGATCTCCACGTCGGAGTGAGCGGGGATCTTGCTAAGATCCAGCGTACCCTTGTCAATGGCTTCTGCCACGCCCTGAGGATCGAGACCCTTCTCGATCATGGCGTTGCCGATGTTCCAGGCAGCACCGCTGGGCAGCAGGGAGTTGGCCATCAGATGGTCTACCAGCACGTTGGGCATGGGGACGTCCATCTCATTGACGCCATCGATACCCAGCAGGCGGCAAACGGCACGCTCCACCGTAACGGTGGTATGCTGGTCGATGAAGCTCTGGGTGTCCTTTGCCACCTTGGCGGCAGAAGCACGAGCCTGATTGACCAGATCAAAATTCAAGCCGAGTTTGCTTTCCATAGTTTACCTCTTCAAAAATAGTATGTCCGCCACGGGCAAGCTGTATCACACAGCTTGCCCGCAGAGGGAAAGAGAAATCACAAGCAAGTGAGAAATCTCAAGTAAGTGAGAAATCTCAAGTAAGTGAGAAATCTCAAGTAAGTGAGGATTTGGTCGGCGAGAGTGATACGGCAGAGATTTTTCGTTGGAACAAGACGCTTTCCCGCAGGAATACTTTGTGTATTTCAAGGGGAAGCAACGCAGTTCCGGCGGAAAAGATCGCCGCAGCACCGAAGCCGAGCCGAATCAGAACTTACTTCTTCACGTGACGCTCGTTGCGGAGCAGCTTGGTGGGCTCCAGATAGTGCTGCAGAGTGCCCTCGGCGACCCAGGCAACGCCGGTCTTGTCGACCTTCTTCTTGCCGGTGCAGACATCGCAGTGGCAGTTCTGGACGTAATGCTCGGGCTGGGTGTAAGAAGTGATAACACCCTCGAAGTTACGCAGAATGACCTTGCGGGGAGTCTCGGAAATCAGGTAGTTGGGCATGACAGGAGTCTTGCCGCCGCCGCCCGGGGCGTCGACCACGAAGGTGGGAACGCAGTAACCGGAGGTATGACCACGCAGAGCTTCCATGATCTCGATGCCCTTGGACACGGGAGTACGGAAGTGGCTCAGACCCAGAGAAGGATCGCAAGCGTAGATGTAGTAAGGACGGACACGCATCTGCACCAGACCGTGGACCAGATCCATCATGACGTGAGAGCAATCGTTAACACCTGCCAGCAGCACGGACTGGTTGCCCAGAGGAATACCGGCATCAGCCAGCATAGCGCAGGCCTTGGCGGCTTCGGGGGAGAACTCCTTGGGGGTGTTGAAGTGGGTATTCAGCCAGATGGGGTGATACTTCTTCAGCATGTTGCACAGCTCGGGAGTGATACGCTGGGGCATAACAACGGGAGTACGGGAACCCATACGGACGATCTCCACGTGGGGGATGGCACGCAGGCGCTTGATGATGTACTCCAGCGTCTCATCGGAGACCAGCAGGCAGTCACCGCCGGACAGCAGAACATCGCGGACCTCGGGATGAGCGGCAACGTAGTCGATGCACTTGTCGATCTGAGCCATGGGCACACCGCAGTCGTTCTGACCGGCAAAACGGCGGCGGGTGCAGTGACGGCAGTACATGGAGCACTGGTCGGTGATCAGCAGCAGCACGCGGTCGGGATAGCGGTGGGTCAGACCGGGGGTGGGAGAGTCGGTATCCTCGTGCAGAGGATCGGCATCCTCATAGTCGGCGAAGTTCAGCTCGTCGGCGCGGGGAATGGCCATCTTGCGGATGGGATCGAAGGGATCGTCCAGATCGATCAGGGACAGATAATAGGGGGTAACTGCCATACGCAGCTTACCGGTAGTCAGGCGGACACCCTCTTCCTCCTCGGGGGTCAGGGGCATATACTTCTTCAGGTCTTCCACGGTTTCAGCGCGGTTTTCCACCTGCCAATGCCAGTCATTCCACAGTTCTTCGGGAACGTCGGCAAACAGACCGTTACGAGTCTTCATAATAGTTCTCCTTTTTACAATTGATTATTTTCAAAAAGGGTATGCTTTGGGCAGGAGAGCCGGAACGACCCTCCTGCCGATTATCATGAATTAGCAGTACTTCTCGTCGAACAGCTTGCGCAGCTTGGCATTCTCGCGCAGCACGTCCAGCGTGATGTTGGCGTGGTTCTTGGTGTAGCCGTTACCCACGATCATGGTGACGTCCTTGCCGATACCCTCAGCGCCCAGAGCAGCCTTGGTGAAGGAGGTAGCCATGGAGAAGAAGTAAACCAGACCGTCATCATGGACGGGCAGAATGGCGGACATCTCGCAGGACTCAATGTTCACGCAGCAGATGGAGATATCGTACTCCTTGCCGTCGTTGGCCTTCAGGGCCTCTTCCATGACCTCAACAGGCTTGGTGCAGTCGGCAACGATAACGTCGGTGTAAACGCCCAGCTCCAGCAGATCGGGAACCTGCTTGGGGTTACGGACAACGCCCACGACCTTACCCTTGGGGCCGACCTTCTTCATAGCTTCCCAGCCGCACAGCACGCCGGACTTGCCGTTGGCGCCCAGGATCAGAACGCTGTCGCCTTCCTTGGGCAGCTTGCGGGCCTGAGCAGGAGCACCGGCCACGTCCAGAGCAGCCAGAGCCAGAGGCTCGGACATATCCTCGGGCATCTTGGCATACAGAGCGGACTCGAACAGGATGGCCTTGCCGACGATGTCAACGCGGTCGATTTCCTTGTGGATAGCCAGGATCTTCTCGATCTTCAGCGGGGTCATGGACAGGGACACCAGAGAAACGATCTTGTCGCCTTCCTTCAGGTCGAAGCCGGGCTTGTTCTTCAGGTCCTCACCGATGTGAGCGACAACACCCTTGAACATACCGCCGGAACCGGTAACGGGGTTCTGCTGCTTGCCGCGCTCAGCGACAATACCCATGATCATTTCGCCGATCTTCTTCTCGTCGCCGCCGCAGGCCTCAGAGATCTGCGTGAAGGAAGCGGAGTCGATGTTCAGAGAAGTGACGTCGCAGACGATCTCGTTGGAATAGACCTTGGACATATCGTTGTCGATCTTCCATGCAGCCTGGGTCAGAACGCCCTTGGGCTCGATAACGCGGTGGGTACCGTACTTGTTGCCTTTCAGTTCAGCCATTGTAATTTTCCTCCTAAAAATTTGTTTGTTTAAGGTTTATGTGAATGGTATTTGCTTACTTACTTCAGGGGCTTGAGGCTCAGGATCTCGCGGGCCTCAGCGGGGGTAGCGATCTCACGGCCCAGCTCCTTGGCCAGACGCACGACCTTTGCCACCAGCTCGCCGTTGGAAGCAGCCTTCTGGCCCTTGCCCAGATAGACGTTATCCTCAAAGCCGACACGGACGTTACCGCCCATTGCCACACCGGCAGCGGCCATGGTCCAAGCGGACTTGCCGACACCGGTCACGGTCCAGGTGGAGCCTGCGGGGATCTGGCTGACCAGATGGCACAGGTTGGGAATGGTTGCGGGAGTGCAGCCATTGACGCCCAGCACGAAGTTGAACTGCATGGGAGCACCGGGAACCTCGCCCTTCTTGGCCATGTTCAGGATGGTATCCAGATGGCCGATCTCGAAGCACTCATACTCGGGCTTGATGTTGTTTTCCAGCATACGCTTACCGAAAGCACGCATGGTGGGCATGGTGTTATCAAAAATCTCATCGCCGAAGTTGCAGGTACCGCAGTCCAGAGTTGCCATCTCGGGGAACAGCTCGGTGGGCTGGAGACGCTCTTCGGGGCTCATGCCGGTAGCGCCGCCGGTGGAGGGGATCATGATGACATCGGGCAGCTCCTTGCGGATGGCGTCCATGATGACGCGGAAGCGCTCACGATCCTGGGTGGGGGTACCATCATCGTTGCGGACATGGATGTGCAGGATGGCAGCGCCGGCCTCATAGGCGGACTTTGCCTCACGCACCATCTCCTCGACGGTGTAGGGAACAGCGGGGTTGGAAGCCTTGGTGACTTCAGCGCCGCAGATGGCGGCAGTAATGATCAGCTTTTCCATCTTGTTTCTCTCTTTCTCTTACTTCTTGGTGGTACGCTGGCAATCCTTGGGGGTGACGCAGGTGCCGTGTGCACGGCAGACCACGATGGGCTCTTCCAGAACCTCAGCAGCGGAAGCGCTGATGTCGGGACGGGAACGGATCACCTTGCGAGCCTCGAACTTCATGACGCGGGAGGTGTTGCCCACCTTCTCCATCTCGCCGTAAGCCTCGATATAATCGCCGGCATAGACGGGAGCCAGGAACTCGATATTGTCGTAAGCGCAGAACAGGCCTTCGTCACCGTCGCACAGGATCAGCAGCTCGGTAGCCACATCGCCGAACAGGTGCACCATGTGGGCGCCGTCCACCAGATTTCCGCCGTAATGAGCATCCTTGGCGCTCATACGCAGACGCAGCAGAGAAGTCATCTTTTCCATAGTAGTGTTCCTCCTTCAAAAATTTGAACTCTTTTTTATTCGCCGGGTTCCCATCGTTCCGGCCGTAAGTGTCTTTTTGGGTATAAAAAAGGCGCCATCGGTCAAGTTTCTGACCAATAGCGCTCCATGCTACAAGTAACATGACAGCAGAGCCGCTTACACGACAATGCCAAGGAAACAGCGCAGGCCTGCTGTCTCCTTTCGGCGGAAAACCCCTTCCCGATGGGCTGTGGAGGGCCATACCTCATACCCATAGGTACCCTGTCTTCCGCGCCTCTATTGAACGATATAAATAATGGGATCCAGTGATTAAAATTATACCGTTTTCGCCCCGTTTGTCAAGGGTAATTGTGAGAAAAATCACAATAATTTTCTCCCACCGTAGGGAAATTTTTCGCATCGTTTCCCACAATGAAAATTTCGGTGAAAAAGTATTGTATTATGTTATCCAAGTGCAAAAAAGCAGCTCCACTGAGCTGCTTTTTTATCAGTAATTCTCTTCGATTTTTGCCAGAATTTCCGGTTTCAGGGACAGCATCCGGCAGATGTTCAGCGCATCTCTCGGGCAGTCCGACTTGCCCTCCACCCGATACAGACCGTAGTTCATGTGCCGGGCGATCACGGCCACGCCGTCCTCGCTGGTGGCCGCCAGCTCCATACGGATCTTCTCCGGATCCACGTCCCGCAATCCGATGATCTGATAGTGGATCCGGGCATTTTCTGCCACCTTGTCGTAGTGGGTGGTCAGCAATGAAATGGCGTTGACCTCGTTGAGATACTTGGTCACCGCCTGCACGATAACGGCGCCCTCATCGGGGTTGGTACCGTTGGCAAATTCGTCCAGCAGGAACAGGGAGTAGCCCTGCTCCACCTCGGCCAGCGCCTTCTCAAACTCCACGATCTCGCTGCCGAAGCCGCTGAGTCCGGACTGGATGGACTGCAAATCGTCAAACAGCATCTTCACGCTGTGGAACAGCGGCATTCTGGCGCTTTTGGCACAGACCAGGAAACCGGATTGCAGCAGCAGCGCATTGAGTGCTACGGTCTTCATGGACACGGATTTGCCGCCCATGTTGGCGCCGGTGATGACCGTAGCGCCCTGCTCCAGGGCAATGGACACCGGCACAAACTTGCGGTTCTGCTTCTCCAGCAGATCCACGATCTCCGGATTTACCATGTCTTGCAGTTCAAGAGCTGTCTCGGTGATCTCCGGCCGTACGCCGCCATAGTGCACGGCAAACAGGGCTTTCTGGATGATAAAGTCCAACCGGCCTGCTGTGTCAGCATCAGAGAGCAGGTCGTCCACCATAGGGGCAAGAGCGGCACCCATGGTCTTGCGAACCTTCATCTCCTCGCTGTCCTCTTCGGCGCAGATGCGGGTACGCTTCATACGCAGATCGTCCTTTTCCCCATCGGTCTGCGCGTGATACAGCCGCTCCTCTACGTCCTTCTTCGCCTGCCGGATCTCACGAAGTTTTTGCGTAGCGCCATCGGGGATATAGAAACCCCGGCTGCCGGTTCCCTCCGGGTCGAGAACAGCCAGAGCAGATCTGGGATCATGGAATGTCAGATCCTTGAAATGACAGACGGCGTTCATCTCGTCAAACAGCGGGATCAGGTTTTCCAGCCGCTGGAGATAGCCCTTGATCTCGAACAGCTCCACATGATCCGGGGTCTCTCCGGCCGCGCAGCGCTTCAGGCTGTTGCGGATGTCCTTCATCTGGCACAGGACCACCATGGTCTTGTCGTAGACGGGCTTCAGCGTGTCGGCAGCCTTTGCCGCCTGCTCCACGTTGTAGAGTTCCGTCTCCAGTTCAGTGCGTTCCTCCGGCGCATAAAACCGCAGACGGCGGATGCGCTCCAAACCAAACGGACTGCACCCGTGCAGGGTCTCCAGCACGTATTGCAGGCCGATTTTTACTTTTTCATCGAAGCTGACGTTGATCATGCCAGTTCCTCCTTTACGTTGATCACAGGGGCGTCTACCGCGTCCTGCATGGCGGCCATGAACTTGTCCTTGTCGAACTTCCAGCCATAGGCGGAAACAGGGTTGACGGTAACGCAGAGCGTCCGTGCCGCCTCAGCAGTCTCCAAGTGGACATTTCTCGTTTCCAGCTTGTCCAGCGCATCCGTGGTGAGCAAAACCTTGCTGGGATCCATCACCACCAGCCGCCCGTTCCGCAGCACGCCGGATTTCAGCAGGGGGATCACCATGGTATCGGTCAGCGCGCCGGTAATCAGCGCCTCGCCGTGGTCTTTCAGGGATTGCGCCAGGTCTCCTGCCTCCGGCAGGGTCTCAGCCTTGGGAATATTCATCAGCCGATAAATATGGGCGGTGTCGGCCACCACCTTTTCCATGCTCATGTGGTAGCTGGCGCCGGTGCAGAGGATCACGCCCTCGGCAACGGCTCTGGCCCCCAGAGACTTGCGGCCCAGTGCGCCATCAATAACGGACTGTTGTGCGCCCAGCTCGAAGAAGCTCCGGGACACGCTCCTGAGCTGGGTGGTAATGGACGGCCCGGCTAACTGGACATAACCCGCACTTCTGGCCCGCAGGATGACCACCTCGCCGATAGGTGTGGGGATCCCGGTTGTCATCACGATCTCCTTGGTCACGTCGCCCAGACGCAGCATATCCTTTGCCGTGGCGATCAGCGCGCCCTCCGGCACAAAGATGCTGGGCTTTTCCGTGCCCGTGACCACATCGGTGGACTCACCGTCCCGTCCGATGGAGGTCAGTCCCAGCACGTGATCTTTGGGGCTGTGGCTTAAAAACCAGTTCAAAACCGTGGTCTTGCCCGCATTTTTACACATGCCCACAATGGACATGGTTTTCACCTGATGCAGTTCCCGAAGCAGTTCCGGTGTCATATCTCCGATCTCCTGTCTCATTTTTTCATTCAAATGATAATGATAACATAAATTGTCAAAAAAGAAAAGCCACTTTCGGCACATATTTTTCCGTGATCCACGCACGCTATGGGGAAAAAGGAGTGTTTGCATGATTACCGCCTTTTTACGCACCATCATTCTGTACGTTTTAATCATTATCGGCCTGCGCCTTACCGGCAAGCGGCAGATTGGGCAGTTGGAGCCCATTGAACTGGTACTGACCATGACTCTCAGCGATCTGGCCAGCGTTCCCATGCAGGATTTCGGCATTCCCCTGCTCAGCGGCGTGATCCCCATTGTGACCCTTTTGTCGCTGAGTACCCTGCTGAGCTGGTGCAGTATGCGGAATATCCGCTTCCGTTCTTTGGCCTGTGGGGAGCCTGCCATCGTCATTCGCAACGGAGAGCTCCAGCAGGACATTATGCACCAGAATCGTCTGACGCTGGATGAGGTTTTGGAGGAGCTGCGGGTACAGGGGGTCAGCGACATCACCACGGTGAAATACGCGGTGCTGGAGACCAGCGGTCAGCTGTCCGTCCTGCTCTGCGCCGATGAACAACCCGCCACGCCGAAGCAGCTGGGAACCGCAGTAGAGGACGATGTCACCCTGCCCACCGTTCTCATCAATGACGGTCGTCTGCTGGCAAAAAATCTGAAAAAGGCCGGTTTGAACGACAAGTGGCTGGAAAAGCAGCTGGCCCAAAATCATATCAAGCACACCAAGGACGTGTTTTTTATGACGGTGGACGATAAGCAGCAGGTAGTACTGGTGGAAAAGGAGAAGAGTAAGAATTGAAAGCCCTGAAAATTCCCGCTGCCGTTTTGATTTTCCTGTTGCTGGTCTCCTTGGCAGATGCCTTTTTACTGACCAGACAATGCACCTGCTGGACCGGTTATCTGGACGAAACGGAGCGCCATGCCATGCAGGAGGACTGGAAACAGGCACAGCACGCTGTCCGGAAGCTGCGGGACAGCTGGGACAGCTGGCAGACCTATCTGCACATTCTCATCGACCACAACGAAATCGACCACGGGGAAGAGCTGCTGTCCCTTTGTGAACTGCATATCGAAGAAAAAGACACCGCGGCGCTTCGCGTCACGGTGTCACAGCTTCGCAATCAGTTTTCCCTTTTGGCGGAAACGGAACAGCTCAACATTAAAAACGTGCTGTAATCACTTCTCCGCCAAAATCTTGTTCAGCTCCGCCATAAAGGTATTGATATCCTTGAACTGGCGATAGACCGAGGCAAAGCGAACGTAGGCCACCTCATCGGCGGTTTTCAGCTTCTCCATGACTTTTTCGCCGATGACCTCGGTGCTGACCTCACGCTCCAGGGTGTTCTGGATGTCCTGCTCGATCTCGCCGGCCATGCGTTCCATGTCTGCGGCGGAGACAGGGCGTTTTTCACAGCTGCGCTGGATACCCCGCAGGATCTTGTTGCGGTCAAAGCTCTGGCGGGAACCGTCCTTCTTGATGACGATCATAGGCAGGCTCTCTACGGTTTCATAGGTGGTAAAACGCTTTTCACATTTCAGGCATTCCCGGCGGCGGCGGATACTGCTGCCCTCATCTGCCGGGCGGGAGTCCACCACTTTGCTGTCTTCATAGCCACAATAGGGACATCTCATCTCTCTTGTCCTCCGTTCATTACGGCATGGTCTGCCGTATAGTTAACATAATGATAACACACAAATACAAGATATGGTAGCCTTTTTTTCAATTTTTCCCTATTTTTTTCTCTTTCACCCTTTCCGGCGGGACAACATAGGATAGAAAGGGCAAAGAAAAGGGCACGCGAAGGGTATAAAAACAAGGCGTGCGTGGGACAATGAAAGTGACCTGAAGCGGATCATCGGGTACTTCTCATCACTCGGAGTGTGAAGATACAGTGGAAACGATAGTCAAGCGCGGCGAGATCTACTATGCCGATTTAAGCCCGGTGGTGGGCAGCGAGCAGGGCGGTGTTCGTCCGGTCCTCATTGTACAAAACGATACCGGCAACCGACACAGCCCCACCGTGATTGCCGCTGCCATTACCTCTCAGTTAGGCAAGGCGAAGCTGCCTACCCATATTGAGTTGGAGGCCCAGAGCTATGGCCTGCCAAAGGAGTCTGTGGTGCTTTTGGAGCAGGTGCGGACGCTGGATAAACGGCGGCTTCGCCAGCGAATGGGTCAGGTAGATGGTGCCGTGATGGAAAAGGTGGACGCCGCCATCGCGGTAAGTTTCGGCTTACGCAGCCCCACATTGGTATAAAAAATGACGCCATCAGGCGTCATTTTTTCGTTGTAGGGGCCGGCGTCCTCGACGGCCCGTGTATCGTTGACCACCGACGGGACGTCCGGAGGCCGTCCCCTGCAAAATAATAAGAACGTCTCAATAGAATCCGTAGGGGCGGACAACTCTATCCGCCCGCGTTGTAGAGACAATCTCTGCGGACTCAGAATCGCAGCAGCAGTTCCCTGTCCACCACTTTTCCGCCCTGCAGATAGACCCTGGGCACCCGTTTGCTCACGGCGCAGACCAGTTCATAGGGAATAGTCCCCGCCAGAGCCGCCAGCTCACCTACACTGTTGTTCTTGCCAAAGATCTCCACCTCGTCCCCCACCTGTACCCGGGGGCAGTCCGTCAGATCAATCATGCACATATCCATGCAGATTCGGCCCCGTTGAGGCGCCGGACCATCGTCTGTCACAAAGGCGCAGCGGTTGGATAAAACGCGGAAAAAGCCATCGGCATAACCGTAGGGCACCACGCCCATGCGGGTGATGCGGTCAGTGGTGTAGATCCGCCCATAGCTGATGTCCGTACCGGGGGCATAGGTCTTGATGGTGCTGACGATAGTTTTAAGGGTCATGGCAGGCTTCAGCCCCAGTTTCGATGCAAAGCTTCCGCAGCCATAAAGCAGCAACCCCGGCCGCACCATGTCCATATAGCTCTCCGGATAGCACGCCACAGCGCCGGTATTGGCACAGTGATGCAGGGCAAACTTCTGTCCCCGTTTCTCTTCTACGGCAGCGATCACTCTTTGAAACAGAGCGAGCTGTGCCTTCGTATAGGCCACGCTGTCTCCGTCCGGTTCATCTGCCACGGCAAAGTGGGTAAAGATTCCCTCGGCGTTGAGACCCGGCAGGGCGCAATCTGCGCAAATATTTTCCACACCGGTTTCAAAGTGTTCGCCGTTGCAGAGATAGCCCAGACGGGACATACCGGTATCCACTTTGATGTGGACGGTCAGAATACCGCCGTGCTTCACCGCCTCGTTGCTGTACTCCAGCGCCTTGGCCTGACAGGTCACCGCCTGCGTCACGTGCAGGTCGATAAGCTTCCCCACCTGCTCCTTGGGGGTGTGACCCAGAATCAGAATCGGCATGGTGATGCCGTTTTGCCGCAGCTCCACAGCCTCATCGGCACTGGCCACCGCCAGATAGTCTGCGCCCTCGTTTTGCAGAACACGCCCCACGTGCACCGCGCCATGACCGTAGGCATCTGCCTTGACCACGCCCAAAAACTTCACGTTCGCCCCCACCCGGCGGCGTATCTGTCTATAATTGTGGGCAATCGCATCCAGGTCGATTTCCGCCCAGGTTCTCTTCAGTGTGGATTCCATGGTTATTCCTCCGTTACCGTGCATTGAAACGCCGCCATCTCGGCGGTCAAAATCACCGTATCATTCTGTGCAAATTCCGCGTACCGCGGGATCAGCGTGTTTTGGTCGATCCAAACGGTGCAAAGTACCTTTTCGCCGCTTTTGGCAGTGGTGTCCAGCGCCATGCGATAGCAGGCCACGCCGTCCAGGTCCTCCGTTCCCTGCTCCAGCAGGTATCCCTCTGCAATGGCATTGAGCAGATAGGGCAGGCAGTTGGCGGGACACACATCGTATAAATCTCCTGCTGACAGCGCCGTACCGTCATAGGTGACCGTAAGGCCGTCCGGTGAGATAGTGGCGGTGATCCCCGCCAGCTCCTCCGGAGCCATGACCGTGGTGGATGCGCCGTCTTTCGTGACGGTGCAGGTCAGTTCATAGCTGCGGCTCTCTCCGCTTAAGTGGCAGGTGACCTTTGCCGCCAGATCGGCGGTGGCAAGCCGGGCATATTGGGTCTGGATGTTCTCCGCCGTCTGCGCCGTTTCCCCGCAGGCAGTGAGCAGCAGCAAAAGCGGCAAAAGTGATGCAAATATTTTTTTCATACGACCTCCTGTTCAGGAGGCTTTCCTTATCCCAAAATCTGTTTATACGCTTCCGGTATCTTCTCTATCATATCCGTGGGGGTCATGGCATATTCCGTTTTTTCTCCGGCAGCAAGATCCCCGGCAAGGCCGTGGAGATACACCGCCGCACAGCAGGCATCAAAGGGCTCGGCTCCCTGTCCCAGCAGGGATAAAATCATACCGGAAAGCACATCGCCGCTGCCTCCCTTGGCCATACCGCTGTTGCCGGTAGGGTTTACCGCCAGCCGCCCGTCCGGTGCGGCAATCACCGTGTGGTGGCCTTTCAGCACCAGCGTCACGCCGTAGGTCTTGGCAAAGATTGCCGCGCTCTTCTCCCGTCCTTTGGATAAGTCCCCGATGCGGAGGAATTCCCCCTCATGCGGGGTAAGAATGGTGGAGGCGGTCCGTTTGTTCAACAGGTCAACACAGCCTTGCAGGGCGTTGATGCCATCGGCGTCCAGAACAAGGGGTTTGTTGATATCCAGCAGATTTCTGGTAAGGGTATCGCTCTCATCGCTCCGTCCCAGGCCGCAGCCGATCAGCACCGCATCACAAGCGGCGATACGGGTGCGAATTTCTTCTTCGGCATCAAGCGCCAATTTTCCCTCTTGGTCAGTCAGGGGAAACGGCATGGCCTCGTCACACTTTTTTGCCACGACCTCCCAGATACCTTGGGGCACGCCCAAATACACAAGGCCGCTGCCTGTCCGTACCGCAGCACGGCTGGCAAACACCGGTGCGCCGGTAAAGCCCACGCTGCCGCACAGGCAGAATACCTTGCCGAAAGTCCCCTTGTGTCCCCACGGGTCACGAACGGGAAGCATTTCTTTTATCCTTTTCGCCGTCAATTCCATTGGGGTCACCTCCCTATTCTCTCATTTTACAGTATATCATAGCTGTCAATGATATTTTGTGAATTAAAATCGGCAAAAAATGCTCTTGCTTTCTGTCATTCTCCGTAGGGGCGGATGCCCACATCCGCCCGCAATGGAAGCCACGCAAAATAAATCTTGCCTTTTGAGAAAAGATATGATATAAGTATTGTTTAGTGAAATGCGATGAATGGGAAAATCCGCACAAAAAGCATCTCCAAGAGAGGGACGGCCATCGGCTGCAAGCCGGCCCGGGATGTGCTGCGGTGTTCGCCCGGGAGCTGCTGCGAGGAAATGCGCGGACGGGTCACCTCCGTTATGGGGTCAGGAGTGCGCGGTGAACGCCGCGAATGTGGGTGGTACCACGGAAGTTATGCTTTCGTCCCAATGATGGGATGAGAGCTCTTTTTTTGTCCCAAACTAATCCTACAAAGGAGTTATAGCTATGAAAGAAAAACTGGCGGCGCTGCTGCAATCCGGCATGGAACGGATCGAAGCAGCCAAAAACGAAAACGAATTGCAGGAGACCAAGGCATTCCTGCTGGGCAAGCAGAGTCCTCTGGGCGAGCTGATGAAGGAGCTGCCCAAGCTGGACGTGACCGAGCGCCCTGTCATGGGCAAAATGGTCAACGAGGTCAAGCAGAAGCTGTCCGCCCGCATTGACGAGATGCGGGAAACTCTGAAGCTGAAAGCCTCCGAGGTCTCTGCGGACTTCGACATCTCCGTGCCGGGTACTCTGCCCTTGGGCGGCGGTCTGCACCCCATCACCCAGATGTGCTACGATCTGAATGATGCGTTCCGCTCTATGGGCTTCGAGGTCTTTGAAGAGGACGACATCACCAGCGAGCTCTACGGCTTTGACAACCTGAACTTCCCCCCCGATCATCCCGCCCGTGAGAGCATGGATACCTATTGGCTGGCCGGTCACGATATGGGCAAGGGCGGCGACCGCCTGTGCCTGCGTCCCCACCTGACCGGCGGCTCGGTGCGCTATTTGCAGACCCACAAGCCCCCCTACCGCTTCGTCTATCCCGGCCACGTGTACCGCAACGAGACCACTGATGCCCGCCATGAGCGCGCGTTCTTCCAGTACGAGGCGCTGATCGTGGACAAGGACTTCACCTTTGCCTCCGGCAAGGTGATGATCCAGAGCATTCTCAGCAAGGTATTCGGTCGAGAAGTCCCCGTCCGGATGCGTGCCGGCTTCTTCCCCTTTGTGGAGCCGGGCTTTGAGATCGACATGGGCTGTCTGGTCTGCGGCGGCAAGGGCTGCAGCGTGTGCAAGAACGTGGGCTGGATCGAGGTCATGCCCGGCGGTACGCCCCACCCCAATGTTCTCAAGGCGGCAGGCCTTGACCCCGACGAATACACCGGCTTCTATGTGAACATCGGTCTGGACCGTCTGGTGATGATGCGCTACGGCGTGGACGACGTGCGTCTGTTCCACAGCGCCGACCTGCGGTTCCTCCAGCAGTTCCGCTAAGAAAGGAGAGAGAACGAAATGAAACTTTCTTTGAACTGGATCCGTGACTATATTGATATGCCCAACCATATGGATTTGACCCGCATGGCCTACGATCTGACCATGTCCACCGTGGAGGTGGAGGGTGCCGAACCTCTTAAGGAGCGCTTCAACAACATGGTGGTGGGCATCATCACCGCCATCGAACAGCACCCCAACGCCGACAAGCTGAAGGTCTGCAAGACCGACATCGGCGGCGAGGTCAAGGACATCGTCTGCGGCGGCTGCAATTTGGAAGTGGGACAGCGCGTTGCCGTTGCTCTGCCCGGTGCGTTCTGCCGCTGGCACGGTGAGGGTGAGCCTGTGGAGATCAAGAAGAGCAAGCTGCGCGGCGTGGAGAGCTACGGCATGATCTGCGCCTCCACCGAGATCGGTCTGAGCGACCTGTTCCCCGTGACCCGTGAAGCAGAAATCCTCGACCTGAGCGCCTTTGACGTTCCCTCCGGTACGCCTATCGCCACGGCGCTGGGACTGGACGACATCATTCTGGAGATCGACAACAAGTCCATGACCAACCGTCCCGACCTGTGGGGTCACTACGGCATCGCCAGAGAATTGGCAGCGCTGTACGATCTGCCCTTGAAGCCCTTCAAGCCCTTTGTTACCGATGCCCCCGCCATGGAGCACGTCAGCGCCGAGATCGAAGATCCCGATGGCTGCGCCCGTATCCTCTGCGCCAAGGTGGAGGGACTTTCCGTCAAACCGTCCCCCTTTGCCATGCAGACCCGTCTGTGGCGGGTGGGACAGCGTCCCATCAATGCATTGGTGGACATCACCAACTACGTGATGATGGCCACCGGTCAGCCCTGCCACGCCTATGACGCGGACAACATCAAGGGACACATCAACGTGCGCCACGCCAAGAATGGCGAGACGCTCCTCCTGCTCAACGGCAAGGAGCTGGCGCTTGATCCCACCGATCTGGTGATCTCCGACAGCGAGGGTGCCGTGGGTCTGGCGGGTATCATGGGCGGCGCCCGTGACTCCATCCTGCCCAAGACCGAGAGCGTCCTGCTGGAAATCGCCAACTTCAACGCCAAGCTGATCCGTCACACCGCTCTGCGGTACGACAACCGCACCGAGGCATCCTCCCGCTACGAAAAGGCCATCGACCCCGAGCGCTGCGATCAGGCCGTCTCTCTGGCGATGGAACTGTTCGCCGAACTGTACCCCGAATGCAAGGTAACAGGCTTTGCCGACAACTATGCCAAGAAACTCCAAAAAGCGGAGATAGACGTGTCCCTGAACTGGCTGGAGCGCCGTCTGGGCAAGCGCATCGCCAACGCCGACATTGAAAAGAAGATGGGCGAGATGGGCTATGTCGTCACCTTTGACGGCGACAACATGCACATTGTCGCGCCGACGTGGCGTTCCACCGGCGATGTTTCCATCAAGGCGGACATCATGGAGGAAGTGGCCCGTATGTACGGCTACGAGAACTTCACCGCCGCCCCCATCACCACCAGCTTCGACGGCGCCATCAATCAGCTGGATGTGGACCTGACCCGCCGCATCAAGGAGTATCTCGCCATCCGCTGCGGGATGCAGGAGGTCTTCACCTATCCGTGGATGGACGAACAATTTGTGAGCGCTGTTTTGCAGGATACCGCCGGTATTCTGGCGCTGTCTACGCCGCCGTCTCCCGCGGAGAAGTATATCCGCTCCTCCCTGCTGCCCAATCTGTGCAAGGCGGTGGTGAAGAACGAGCGCTACTACACCGACTTCGCCATCTTTGAAAACGCACAGATCTTCAAGGACGCGGACTACACCACGCCCTACAGTGAGAAAGAAAAGCTGCCCTGGCAGCGCAAGTATCTCGCCGGTGCCTTTGCCAGCGACAAGAAGGACGTGACTCCCCTGTTCCGCAAGGCAAAGGGCGTCATCGAGAACATGGCGCGGTACACCCACATGGAGACGTTGGAGCTCAAGCAGGTGGAAAAGCCGATCTGGGCAGACAACGTGGTGTGGCTGAACATCTTCCGCGGCGAGGTACAGGTGGGCAATCTGGCGCTTTTGAACAAGAAGGCGTCCATGGCGTGCGGCATCAAGAACCTGAACGTGATGCTCTTTGAGCTTGACTTGGATGCGCTGGAGCCCTTCAAGTCCCGCACCAACCGCTTCACCCATCTGCCGGAGTTCCCCATGGTGGACTACGATATCTCCATGCTCTTCGACGGCGAGGTGCAGTGGGACGACATTCGCCGTACAGTGCTGAGCGGACACGATACCCTGCTTCACGGCGCTGATTTCGTGGACGAGTATCGAGGCAAGCAGGTACCGCAGGGCAAGAAGTCCGTCACCATCCGGCTGACCATCGGCTCACAGGAAAAGACGCTGACTTCCGAGGAGATCGAGGCCTGCGCCAATGCCGCATTGAAGCGTCTTGGCAAGCGGTTTGGTGCCGAGCTGCGCTCCAAGTAATACAGAATTTAAAAATAGCTCTTTACACCGTTAAAAAATTGGCATATACTAAGGGTAAGCGAAAGGTGGTGTCCCCATGGAAGATTTTACCCGCAAGTTCAATACAGCCGAGGATAAAGACAGTCAGGTCCATCACATTCTGACCACCGTCTATGAGGCTCTGAAAGAAAAGGGCTACGATCCCATCAACCAGATCGTGGGCTATATCCTGTCCGAAGACCCCACCTATATCACCAACCATAACAGTGCCCGCACTCTGATCTGCAAGATCGACCGAGACGAACTGCTGCAGGTGCTGGTAAAGAGCTATCTGGATATTTGAGCATTGGAAAAGAGGGCGTTGCAACGCCCTCTTTTTTCTTGCAAACCGCAATCAGGTGTGGTAAAATAAGCGCAATCGAATATAAGATCTCGGGAATGGAATGGAGAAAACCCAGCGGTACCAAGCCGCCGTAGACGGACAGATAAGCCGCCGATGTCATTGAGGGCAAGCCCTTGAGAAGGCATCCGCATCATGGCGTCCGCCAGCCGGAACACGCTCCCTCGATCTTTGCTGCGGGACTCTTGGGGGCAGTCCGCATGGCAGCGCCGGAACAGCACCCCCATGGATGCTGTTTTTTACGTTTCCGCCCCCGAATGAACGGGGGCTTTTTATGTCCGATGCCTTTGCACGCCGACACGGCGCGGTCAACTTCATATTCTTTGCCCTGGCCGTGGTGCTGACGGTGGTGCTGCTCCACCCGGTGTATCAGGCGGTGTCTCTTTTCTGCGCGGCGCTGTATTACGCTCTGCTGCAGGGCAGGAAAAGCATCAAAGTTCTTCTGGGTCTCCTGCCGCTGTGGATGCTGTTAAGTGCTGTCAATCCCCTGTTTGACCCCTTGGGCAGAACCGTGCTGTTCACCTATTGGGGCAGACCCTATACCTATGAAGCACTGGTTTATGGCATGGTGCTTGCCGCCATGTGCGTGGCGGTACTCCTGTGGTTTTTGTGCTACGCTCTGGTGATGACCACCGACAAGTTTACGGCGCTTTTTGCTCCGCTGCTGCCGGCGCTGTCCCTTTTACTGGTGATGATCTTCCGTCTGATACCCTCCTACGGCCGCAAAGCGCAGCAGATCCGCAGCGCCAGAATGTGCATTGGCCTGGGCGGCGAAAACAGCCGCAAAGCCAAGCTGCAAAGCGGGATCGCCACCCTGTCCGCTCTCACCACCTGGGCATTGGAGGGCAGCATCGTCACCGCCGACAGTATGCGTGCCCGGGGATACGGCGCCGCAAAGCGCACCCGTTTTCAGGTCTCATATTTTACCCCATCGGACGGCATCCTGTTGGGCATCTTTGCCCTGCTGATCGGCGGGGTGATCTGCGCCGCGGCAAAGGGCTGTACTCAAGCCGCCTATATCCCCGCTTTTTTCTCTGCACCCGTTGCCTCACCTCTTGCTCTGCTGGGTGTTTTCTGTTGGGGCTCATTCCTGTTGATTCCATCGTTAGAACAAATTTGGGAGGCTGTCAAATGGCACAGTTTTCGATCCGGAATTTAACCTTTTCCTACCCCACCGCACCGGAAAAACCGGTATTGCACCAGATCAATCTCACTGTGGAAAAGGGCGAATACGTGGTGCTGTGCGGCAAATCCGGCAGCGGCAAAACCACCCTGCTGCGGCATCTGAAATCCGTGCTGACCCCTCACGGGATACGAAGCGGTGAAATCCTGTTCAACGGCGTACCGCTATCCGATGCAGATCTGCACACCCAGAGTGCCAAAATCGGCTACGTCATGCAAAATCCCGATGCCCAGATCGTCACCGACAAGGTCTGGCACGAGCTGGCATTCGGTCTGGAAAGTCTGGGCTGTGAAGAGAAGATCATGCGCCTGCGGGTGGCAGAAATGGCCAGCTATTTCGGCATACAGGACTGGTTTCACCGGGACGTGGCAGAGCTGTCCGGCGGCCAGAAGCAGCTTTTGAATCTGGCCTCCATCATGGCCATGCAGCCGGAGGTGCTGATTTTAGACGAACCCACCAGTCAGCTGGACCCCATCGCGGCGGCGGATTTTCTCGCCACCGTGCGGAAGATCAACCGGGAACTGGGCACTACCATTCTCATCACCGAACACCGTCTGGAGGACATTTTCCATGCGGCAGACCGCTGTGTGGTAATGGACGGCGGCCGCATTCTGGCCAATGACGCCCCCAAACAGGTGGGGCAGTACCTCTACGAAACCCGCAGCGATATGTTCACCGCCATGCCCGCCCCGGTGCGGATCTACTACGGCTGCGGCTGTATCGGGGAAGCTCCCCTGACTGTGCGTGAGGGACGTACCTGGCTGGATCAGCATCTGGGGAATCAGCCCATCACCGCCTGCCTGCCGGAAGAACCCCTGCCGGATAGGGCAGACAAGCCCGCGCTCTCCCTCAGGGATATCTGGTACCGTTACGAAAAGGACGCCCCCGATGTCCTGCGCGGTGTCAGTTTTGACGTACCCAAAGGTTCCCTTTTTGCCATTGTCGGCGGCAACGGTACCGGCAAGTCCACCACTCTCAAGTCCATCTGCGGTATCTGCAAGCCCTACCGGGGCAAGATCCTGCTGGACGGACAGCCCATCGGCAAGGTCAAAAATCTGTTCCGAAGCAATCTGTGTATGCTGCCCCAGGATCCTCAAAGTCTGTTCACCAAAAGCACGGTGCTGGCAGAATTGCAGGAGATGGAGGTTGATGATGCGCGTATTGCCCCGGTGTCAGAATTGTGTCGGATCACGCCGCTTTTTCAACAGCACCCCTGTGACCTCAGCGGCGGCGAACAGCAGCGTGTGGCTCTTGCCAAGGTCCTGCTGACCGATCCCCGCCTGCTGCTCCTGGACGAACCCACCAAGGGTCTGGACAGCTTCTTCAAGCAGCAGTTTCTTTCAATTTTATGTAAACTTAAAGCCAATGGTGTCACTATCGTCATGGTGAGCCATGATGTAGAGTTCTGTGCCGCCGCCGCGGATCAGGTCAGCCTGTTCTTTGACGGCCGGCTCCTGACCACCAATACGCCCCGGCGCTTCTTTGCCGCCAACAGTTTTTATACCACCGCCGCCAACCGCATGAGCCGGCACCGTTTTCCCGATGCGGTCACTGCGGCCGATGTGGTATCGCTGCTGAGGGAGGAACCGAAATGACCCCACATATCCGGCATCGGGTTTTACCCCTGCTCATTCTTCTGCTTGTCATTCCTCTGGTAATCTACCTCTGCGCCCGCTTCAACCGCAGGTACTATATCGGCGGCAGTCTGGTGATTCTGCTGACCTTTCTGGCCTTCTTCCTGCGCTTCGAGTCGCGGAAACCCCGGGCCCGGGAACTTGTACTTTTGGCGGTGATGTGTGCCTTGGCGGTAGCCAGCCGCGCCGTTTTTGCGGCGCTGCCCCACTTCAAGCCCATGGTCGGCATCATTATGTTAACCGGCATAGTCTTCGGGCCGGAGGCAGGTTTTCTGACCGGTGCGCTGTCCGGTTTTGTCAGCAACTTCATCTTCGGCCAGGGACCCTGGACCCCCTGGCAGATGTTTGCCTATGGGGTAGCCGGTCTGCTGGCAGGTCTTTTTGCCCATTGGGGCGTTTTAAAGCAGGCTCCCAAAAAGGCCTCTGATTTCCTCGTTCTGGGCATTTTCGGTTTCCTCACCGTGGTGTGTGTGGTAGGCCCGCTTTTGGATACCTGCACGCTGCTCACTATGGCATCCGTCATCAACACCGCCTCGGTTTCGGCGATCTATCTCAGCGGACTGCCCATCAATCTGATACACGGCGGTGCCACGGCGGTCACGCTGATCCTGGCGGGGAAACCTCTGCTGGAGAAGCTGCACCGGGTACAGATCAAATACGGCATGCTGACTTGACCACAGACAGCAGACTTGCGAAAGTCTGCCGTTTATGTTATAAACAGTATAGAATAATTTTGCCTGTCTGTGGAACATTTTTCCCGGGAAAAACGTCCCACAGACAGTCCAACAGGAAAGGAACGATATCACATGAAAAAAATGGCACTCTTCTTATCTGCCATCCTGCTTTTTGCTGCCCTGACCGGTTGCGGCGCCGCCAAAGGTGATGCGTCCGTACAGAGCGTCAGCATGATCTGCGGCATGAGCTCGGTGGGACTGACCGACCGTTTTGCCGGCATGGTCACCGCCCAGGGAGAAACCAATGTCAAAACCAATGAGGATTCCCGGGTGGATGAGATTCTGGTAGAAGTCGGCAGCGAGGTAGTGGCCGGACAGCCGCTTTTCCGTTATGACAGGACCCAGAGTCTGCTGGAGCTGGAACAGGCCCAGTTAGAGCTGCAAAAGCTGCAGAACACTCTGGCCACCTATGAGGAGCAGAAAAAAGAGCTCACCAAGGATCAGAACACCAGCTGGTTTCTCCCCCAGCAGGACACCGAAAAGTCCGAAAAGGAATCCGCTTTGGATCTCCGTGAAATCGATGTTCTCATTCTGCAGACCCGGTATGACATCTCCGTCAAGGAAAAGGAAATCGAAAAGCTCAGCAATACGGTTCAAAACGTCACCGTTACCTCCCCTGTCACCGGTGTGGTGCAATCCATCAACGAAAACGGTGCCATGGACGACTTCGGCAATCCCCTGCCCTTTATGACCATTGTGGAAACCGGCGGCTATCGCATCAAGGGCTATATCAACGAGAATAATGCCGGTACTCTGAGCGAGGGCATATCGGTTCTCCTGCGTTCCCGGGTATCGGAGCAGGTCTGGCACGGCACCGTCAGCGAGATCGACTGGAACAACCCCGCGCAAAACGGTAACAACTACGGTTATATGGACGAGGACACCGCCATGGCCAGCAAGTACCCGTTCTATGTGGCGCTGGACGACAGCACCGGGCTGCTGTTGGGACAGCATGTGTACATCGAGCCGGATTACGGTCAGGACGCCGTAGAGGACGCCAACGCCATTCATATGCCTTCCTGGTATATCTGCGACATAGAGGGCAATCCTTTTGTCTGGGCACAGGGCAGCAACGGCAAGCTGGAGAAGCGAACCGTGACCTTGGGCGAATATGACGAGATGATGGACGCCTATGTCATCGAAAGCGGCCTCACCCCCGGCGACTACATCGCCTTCCCCGATGAAACGCTGTCTGCCGGTATGACCTGCGTCACCTATGACGAAGGCAATTTTGCCGATGAAGGCGTGCCGATGGTAAACCCGGGCGGCATGGTCGAAGAGGACATCCTGATGATGGAGGAACCGGCATGATCCTGGAAATGCACAACATCTGCAAGGACTACCCCATGGGCAAATCGGTCAGTCACGTTCTCAAAAACGTGGATCTGACCGTAGAACAGCGGGAGTACCTTGCCATTATGGGCCCATCCGGCAGCGGGAAAAGCACGCTGATGAATCTCATCGGCTGTCTGGATGTCCCCACCAGCGGCTCCTATTTTTTGGACGGCCGTGACATCACCGCCTGCAGCCACCGTGAGCTGGCGGATATTCGCAACAAGGAGATCGGCTTCGTGTTCCAGCAGTATCATCTGCTGCCCAAACTCACCGCCGAGGAGAATGTAGCCCTGCCGCTGCTCTATGGCGGCATGAAAAAGGCCCAGCGTCTGGAACTGGCCCGGCAGGCATTGGAAAAAGTGGGATTGGGCCAACAGTTTACCCACTATCCCGAGCAGATGTCCGGCGGCCAGTGCCAGCGTACTGCCATTGCCCGCGCCATCGTAGGGAACCCCAAGCTGCTGCTGGCCGATGAACCCACCGGTGCTCTGGATAGCACCAACGGCGAGTCTGTCATGGAACTGTTCCGGCAGCTCCATGAGGATGGTGCCACCATTCTCATGATCACCCATGATGCCAATATCGCCCATCATGCCGATAAGATCTATACCATTCGTGACGGTATATTGACGATGGGAGGTGCAGCCGAATGAACAAGGTGCTGAAAAAAGTCCTGCTCATCGCCGCCATCGCCATTGGCTCTGTCGGCCTGGTCTGGGGCATTCTCACCATCGTGCGCTCCGCCAGCCGGGAGGCCGTCAATGTCTACGCGGTCAGCGATTTTATGACCACGGACAGCTGGGGCAGCTCCTCCCAGAGTTCCGGCATGGTCACCACCGATAAACTGCAAAAGGTCTTTCTCTCCTCTACCCAAACCGTTAACAAAATCTATGTAACAGAGGGGCAAAGCGTAAAAAAGGGCGACAAGCTGCTGTCTTACGATACCACTCTCTCTGCTCTGGATCTTCAGATGGCACAGATCCAGCTGGAGCGCAAGGAGCTGGCGCTGAATGACTTGAAATCTGAACTTTCCGCCCTGCGAAAAGCCAGAAGCAAATGGGCCCTGCAGCTGGAAAAATCCGTCCTGCAGTCCCAACTGGAGAAGCTGCAGGCCCAGATCTCGGCTTCTCAGGGCAGCTCCGCCGATGATACCATTGCCGCCCTTTTGCAGGACGGTACCGAGGAACGGCCTTTTTATGTCAAAGGCGATATCATCGACCCTGCCAGGCTGCCGGCCAAAGATCCCGGTCAGGATTGCTATGTGGTGCTCTATACCATTGAGAACGGCATGTTCATGACCACCCAGAACGTGGTGCTGAAAGCGGACGGAACCATCAGCTTCTTTGCCGTTACCGATCCCATTTCCGTCCCGTTAGAGGACGGCGATCCCCGCACCCAGCTCCAGATTCTGCTTTTGCAGAAGGTTTTGGAAAAGCTCGATGAACAGCTGGCCTCGGCCTATAACCCGCTGGAATTGCTGCTGCAGCAAAAGGAGATGCAGCAGCAGATCGGTGAAGCGGAAGTGGAACTGAAGCTGGCCACGCTGGAGCTTCAGCGCAAGCAAACGGAAATGGAAGACGGTACCGTTTACAGCACGCTGGACGGTGTGGTGAAAGTCGTCCGGGATGAAACGGAGGCCTTTCAGAATTCCGAGGCCGTTGTGGAGATCTCCGGCGGCGGCGGATACTATGTCTCCGGCGTCATCAGCGAGCTGGATCTGGGAAATATCCATATCGGTGACACGGTGCAGATCAACTCCTGGATGACCGGCACCAGCTGTGAGGGCCAGATCGTCTCCGTGGAGGACTATCCCTCTGAACAGTACGGCTGGAGCGGCGGCAACGGCAATGTATCCTATTACCCCTTCCGGGCTTTTGTCAGCGAAGAGGTCAACCTGCAGGAAAACGACTACGTAGATATTACCTACCAGAGCAGCGGCAGCCGGGACAGCTGGTATTTGGAAAACATGTTTATCCGTACGGAAAGCGGCAAAAACTATGTCTATGTTCGCGGTGAAAACGGTGCCTTGGAGCAGCGCTTTATCACCACGGGCAGCAGTCTCTGGGGCAGCTACACCGAAATTCGGGGCGGCCTGACCCAGGACGACTATATCGCCTTCCCCTACGGTAAGGATGTGACGAGCGGTGCCAAGACCCGGGAAGCCACGCCCGATCAGCTTTACGGCTATTAAGGAGGGCGCACCATATGTTTGAAAATGTATCTCTCGCCTTACAGGGCGTATGGAGCCACAAACTGCGCTCCTTCCTGACGATGCTGGGCATCATCATCGGCATTGCCGCCATCATCACCATCGTCTCCACCATCAAAGGTACCAACGAACAGATCAAGCAGAACCTGATCGGCCGCGGCAATAACGTGGTCACGGTAAAGCTGATGCAGGACAATTACGAGGCTGATCTGAGCTGGTCTGCTCTGCCCCAGGGGGTTTCCCCTATCACCGAGGAAAAGCGGGCAGAGCTGGATACCCTGGACAACGTAGAGGAAACCTCCCTGTATCATGCCCGGCAATGGACGGACGGCATCTACTACGGCAACACCGCATTCAGCGGCAACCTCTACGGCATCGACCGACACTACCTCGGTGTCAACGATTACCATGTCAATTACGGCCGTGGCTTCGTGGAAAGTGATTTTGCCGCCCGCCGCAAGGTGGTGCTGGTGGACAGCAAGACCGCCCTCACCCTTTTCAACGGTGAAAACCCCATCGGTGCTACCGTGGAGATCCAGAGCGAACCGTTTACCGTGGTGGGTGTGGTCTCCCAAAGCGTGACCAATGCGCCGGTCATCAATTCCGTGGACGATTATTGGATGTACGCCGACACCGGCAGCGGCACCATGCTGATCCCCGACACCTGCTGGGCCACGGTGTACCGCTATGATGAACCCCAGACGGTGGCAGTCAAGGCGGTCAGCACCGATGCCATGACCGCCGCCGGCAACAATGTGGCCAAGGCGTTGAACGAAAGCCAGATCCGCTCTGACACCTTTTCCTACCAGGCAGACGATCTGCTGCAGCAGGCCAGTAATCTCCAGAGCCTCAGCGAAAGCTCCAACCGCCAGCTCATCTGGATCGCCGCCATCTCCCTGATTGTGGGCGGCATCGGCGTGATGAATATTATGCTGGTATCCGTCACAGAGCGTACCCGGGAGATCGGTTTGAAAATCGCCATCGGTGCTCAGCAAAAGCGCATCCTCCGGCAGTTCCTCACCGAAGCCGCCGTGTTGACCTCTCTGGGCGGTGTGCTGGGTGTGGGCTGCGGCGTGGGTCTTGCCTATATGCTTTCCCGTATTATGGGCACTCCCATGGCCATCAGCGGCAGCGCCTGCCTCATCGCGGTGGTCTTTTCCATGATCATCGGCATCGTCTTTGGTCTGGCGCCGGCTATGAAAGCCAGCAAGCTCAACCCCATTGATGCCCTGCGTTATCAATAAAATCAACAACACCGGCTGTTCATCATACAGTCGGTGTTGTTGTTTGGCAGAATTTTCCACCCCTGTCCATTTGACAAGCAGGGGGCAATGTGGTAAACTTGAGTATCTGTTTTGTTGAAAGGAGTATCATTATGGCAGACGAGAAAAAGGCAGAAGGCCTTGTGTATAAAGATCACCCCCTGCGCCGCATTGACAACCTGATCTATTACGGCTCCATGGCGGATAAGTATATCGTTATGCTCCAGATTTTGGAGACAAAAAAGGAACAGGACATGGAGGTCGCCACCAAGGTCAGCGTCCAGCTGCAGCTCACCGATCCCGACCTGAAATCCCGTGACCGCGTGGTAAAAAAATCAGAAAAGGACAGCCTGTATGCCGCTATGGACGTGGGTTCCATCTGGCTGGAGCGCGCACTCTCCGGTAAATGATCTGTTATGAAACGCAAACTTACACTTGCCGCAGCCGTCCTGATGCTCTCTCTGGTGATCTGCACGCTGCTGGTGTCCAAGCCTTCCTCTCCCGTTGCGGGACAGAGTGTCCTGAATACCGCCAGGGCCAGCGCCAAGATAGACCTGCCGAAAGCCGAAATAAAAAAGGCCACCGAAACTGTGATGTCCGTATCGGTCAAACAGGCTGAGGAAGCCAAACAGGCTGAGGAAGCCAAACAGGCTGAAGAAGCCAAGAAAGCTGAGGAAGCCAAGAAAGCTGAGGAAGCCAAACAGGCCGAAGAAGCCAGAAAAGCGGAAGAAGCCAAAAAGGCCGCAGCGGCCGCGGCTGCCGAAATGGTGTCGGCCGATGCCGCCCTTCCCCAGAGCAGCACCTCCATCAAGGCCCTGGGCATTGTCTCCGGCTCTGATGTTCGCCTACGCAGTGAGGCCAATGCCTCCGCCGGGATTCTTGCCACTGTGCATCAGGGTACCCCCGTTGCCGTCAAGGGCAGCAGCGGCGATTGGTACCGGATCGCTTATGACGGCAAAACTGGCTATATGTCTGCCGCTTACGTCACCGTTAACAGCAGCATCAGCGGCTTGACCGCCTACGGAAAGATCACCGCCTCAGACAGTCTGAATCTCCGCAGCAGCATCGGCGGCAGCGTGGTTGCCTCTGTTCCCGCCGGTTATTACGTGGACGTCACCGGCTTTGACGGTGGCTGGTATGCCGTAAGCTATGACGGCAAGAGCGGTTATGTCTCCGGTGACTATTTGGAATTGGTATCTGTTCCGGGCAACAATCCCGCTCCGGCTGCCCCGGCAGCCACGGAATCCCAGAATACCACCTCCTGGCTGGATATTTTCAGCGTTGGCAGCAAACGCGACACGGGTGCCGAAATTGCCGCCAAAGCTCTGGAGTACAAGGGCTATTCCTATGTCTACGGCGGAGCCAGTCCCAGTACCGGTTTTGACTGCTCCGGTTTCACCATGTATATTTACAGTCTGTTTGATTATTCTCTGCCCCATGGTTCCACCGGTCAGTATGGCTATGGCACAGCCGTCAGTCAAAGCGACCTGAAGCCCGGTGATCTGGTCTTCTTCACCAGCAGTGAAGCTCCCATTGGTCACGTGGGCATCTATATCGGCAACCGGGAATTTGTCCATGCCTCCACCTATAATGTGGGCGTTATTGTCTCCTCTCTGGACGACAGCAATTATCCCAGCCGCTACGTAGGTGCCAGACATATTGACCTGTAATCCCATAAAAAACTTCGGAGCGAACGCTCCGAAGTTTTTTTGTATATTCCGCATTCTTCCGCAAATGTAGGGGTTCCGGAGTTTCTCGTAGGGGCCGATGCCCACATCGGCCCGCAAAAGCTTACTCTGCTGTTTCCTCCGGTTTTTCGCCGCTTTCGTCCTGTTCGACAGTCATTTCCTCCTCTGCCTTCGCCGCCACCTGGTTTACATAAAGCTCATCCGGCGAATGGGGATGTATCTTAATATTGTACAGCAGCATAAACGCTCCCACGAAGATCATCATCAGACTCAGAGCCTGACTGACCCGGACACGCTCACCGAACAGCGTCCATTGAAACAGATACAGGCTGTCTGTCCGCAGCCCCTCGATCCAGAAGCGGCCGATACCGTACCACATAAAATAGAACCAGGTGTTCTCGCCGTCAAACCGCCGGCCCTTTGACACCACGAAAAGGATCAGCAGCAGTCCCACCACATTCCACAGGCTCTCATAGAGGAAGGTGGGATGTACGCATACCGGCTTGCCCAGCACGGTATAGAGCTGCATACGCCACGGCAGCATGGTCTCACCGCCAAAGGCCTCCCGGTTCATAAAGTTGCCCCAGCGTCCCACTGTCTGTCCGATCAGAAGACCGATCACGCACAGGTCCAGCATAGCAAAGAACTTAAAGCCCTTCCGATGGCTGAGGATCACCGCCACGATCACCACCGCGATCACCGTGCCGTAAATGGCAAGGCCGCCGTCCCAGATGGCGATGATGCCGTGGTTGCGACCCCAGTTCAAGCTGCCGTCTGCGTTGCGGAACTGATCCAGATAGAAGATCACATAATACACACGGGCACCGATCACGCCGCAGGGAATGCCCCACAGCAGACCGTCCATGAGATTATCCTCCGTGATACCGTATTTCTCTTTTTGCCGCATACAGACGATATAGGCCAGTACGACGCCCAGCGCGATCAGGATGCCGTACCAGTATACTCCGCCGCCGATATCCAGCGCCTTGGAGCTGGCGGTAAACTGCCAGTCTCCGAACAGTCCCGGAAAACTGATGGGGCTGTCATGCATGATCATGGAAGGAGTTACCATAGTTTTCAACCTTCTTTCGGGTCAATAATAGAAATTGCCAGTCGTTCCCGCCTGAAATTCTCCCGCAGGAAGTCCAGAATATCCTGCTGGGTGATCGCGTCATAGATCTCCGGGAAACGATAGGGGTCAAAGTGATGGAAGCAGCCCTCCACCGCCTCCACGGCGATGGACTCAAAGCTGTTCAGACTCTTGAGGGTATCGCCGAAGTTGGCGTTGCGGATCCGCAGATAATAGGCGCCGTCCAGTCCCTCTTTTGTCAATCGCTCCACCTCGTCCAGTATCGCATCTACCACGGCGTGGGGATCCTTGCTCTCGCCGCCCAGATACACGTAGGCCGCACCGGGCAGAATGTCATAGGAGCTGCCGAAGCTTCCGTTGATCAGACCCCGGGCATACAGCCGGGCATACAGCGGACTGCTCTCACCCAACAACAGATCGCAGGCCAGATCGCCCAGAATACTCTCCCGGTAGTAGGCCTCGCCATCTGCAGGCGGCGGGCACTTGAAGCCGGCCAGGAAGTTGGTCATAGCCACCTCCATCCGGCACCGGTATTCCGGCTGTGCCGCCGTCAGTGCTTCCTCCTCGCCATAGTCCCGGGGAATGATCTCGCCGCTCTCCTTGGGCAAAATCTCCTCTGCCAGCTGCAAAACCGCATCGGCGTCCACGTCACCCACGATGATCAGGCACATATTGCCCGGGGTGTAAAACGCCTTGTGGCAGTCGTACAGGGTCTGGGCGGTAATGTGGCTGATGCTCTCCACACTGCCGGCAATGGGGGTGCGAACGGGACTGTGGTGGTACAGACATTGCATCAGGTTTTTATAGACCTGCCACTCCGGGTTATCCTCGATCATGCCGATCTCCTGGGCAATGATTCCCTGCTCCTTCTGCACGCTCTCATCGGTGAAATAGGGCACAGACACAAAGGACAGCAGAATTCTCAGGTTCTCCATAAACTTGTCCGTGGAGTCAAAGTAGTAACAGGTGATGGCGTTGGAGGTAAAGGCGTTTGGCTCAGCGCCGTTCATGGCCAGCTCCTGTAAAGCATTTCCCTCGGCGGTATCGAACATCTTGTGCTCCAGATAGTGGGCAATGCCCGCCGGGGTATCCAGCCACTCCCCATGAAGCTGAAAGCGCATATCCATGCCGCCGTAGCGAGTGCCGAACATGGCATATTTCCGGCGAAAACCGGGCTTTTTCACGATCATTACCGGCAATCCGTTGGGGAGGGTCTCATAACGCACCTCTTCGCCGATGCGTCTATATTGGGTGATCATACGCTCTCCTCCTTCCCCTTCAGGAAATACACGGTGTCCAATTTGGCGCTCTTTGCCGCCGCCATGATCCTCTCCGGTGTAACTGCGGCAAGTGCCTGCCACAGTTCTTCCGGTGTATCCGGGGCATCGATGGCGATCTGTCCCAGATAGTAGTTCTCCAAAGCCCCCTGGGAGTCAGGCAGCGCTTCCAAAGAGGTTCGCATACTGGCCAGAGCGCCGGACAGTTCCCAGTCCTCCCACCTGCCCTGCTGTACCTGCTCCAGCTGGTGTAAAATCTCGCTTACCGCCTTGTCGTAATCCTTGACCTCAATACCGGAGGAAACGGTCATGATCCCCTTGGATCGGGCATAGGACGAGCTGGCGTAATAGCAAAGGGACATTTTTTCCCGTACGTTCATAAAAAGCTTGGCGTTGCTTGTCCCGCCGAAAAGCAGATTGGCCAGGATCATAGCCGGCACGTCATTGGTCTCACACCGCCAGCCCATGGCCAGTTTTCCCTGCTGTACGTCCATTTCCTCGGTAATATATCGCGGCTCCGTGGGGGCAGCAATTCTGCTGATCGGCGGCAGATCCTCCACATGTCCTCTGCCCAAAGCGGCAAAGGCGGTAAGCAGCGCATTTTCCACGCGGCTCGCCTCGGCACTGCCGCAGTAGAACATCTCCACCCGGGAAGTGGTCAGCAGATTCTGATAGTAGCGGTACAGCTTCTGGTTGTCGATTTTTGCCACGCTGTCCTCATCACCCAGCCGCAGGATGCCGTAGGGCTCACCGGCACACATCTCCTGCATCAGGCGGATATCTGCCCAGTCCCGCTTGTCATTTTTCAAGCCGCGGATGGCATCGATCAGGTTTTGCTTTTCACTCTCCACATATTCCGCCAGAAACCGGCCGTTCCGGGTCACCGGGTCTAAAAACAGCTCCCCCAGCAGTTCCGCCACACCCTCCAGCAGTTTTTCGCCGCCCGGCGCATAGGCATCATCAATGCAGTTGGCCACAAAGCCTACGCATTGCCGTTCCCCTTTTTTCCGCACGGTGTAGTCGATGTTGGCGCCGTACAGCGTATCCATGGCGGCGCTGAGACTTTCCATATCGGGGCAGCGCATGGTACCTCGCCGCAGTACCGCCGGCAGCAGCGCGTTATAGGCCGCAGTCTCACGGGAAAGCGGGGTTACAAAATGAGCGCTTAACAGGCATGTCTTGAATTTTTGAGCAGGCAGATACGTCAGAAAGACGTTCTGCATGATTTCTTTTCGATTTTCGTACATAGCAGCCTCCTGTATATACATATCTATACATGGTATAGTATATACCACTTTCCTCCGCTTGAAAAGGGGGTATGTAAGATTTGGAAAAGAAGTTCCTCTCCTGAAAATCCACTGTTGACGGAAAAGTTTTTTTGTGCTATGATACTACCCGGTTTGAAAGTGCTTGTGTGGCTCAGTTGGTAGAGCAGTTCACTCGTAATGAACAGGCCGCCGGTTCGAGTCCGGCCACAAGCTCCAAAGAAAAAGACATCCCATTGGGGTGTCATTTTCTTTTATCTGACTATGCCGGACTCGAAAGGCGGCTCTTGGCAACGTGCCGGTGGCACGTTGCAACCGCCGTGGCTTTTCCGCAGAAAAGCGAGTCCGGCCACAAGCTCCAAACAATAGATGCCATCCCGTTGGGATGGCATCTTTCGTTTTTATTCCACGGTCACGCCACGCTGGGCAAAACCCTTGACCATCAACTCAAGATCCGGCTCGATGTGCAGCGGCTCTCCGGCGGACTTGATGGCGTTTGCCACGTCCTTCAACCCGTTGCCGGTGACCACACTCACCACCGTGGCATCGTGGGGGATCAATCCCTGCTCACACGCCTTTTTCAGCGCCGCCGCACCGGTGACGCCGGCGGGCTCACCGAATACGCCGCAAGTCCTGCCCAGCAGGCGCTGTGCTGCCAGGATCTCCTCGTCGGTGACGTTCACCGCGATACCATTGCTCTCCCGGATCGCCATCAGCGCCTTGTCGGCGTTGCGGGGCACGCCTACGCTGATGGAATCGGCGATGGTATTCTCCTCCATGGGATACCAGTCGGCATTCTCCTGAATGGCGCGGTTGAGGGGATAGCAGCCGGTGGACTGCCCGGAGATCAGCCGCGGCAGCTTGTCGATAAAGCCGATGGCGTACAGATCCTTAAAGCCCTTCCACACGCCGGCGATGGTGCAGCCGTCACCCACGGAAATAGCGAGATAGTCGGGCATCTCCCAGTTCAGCTGCTCCGCGATCTCCAGCGCCACGGTCTTCTTGCCCTCGCTCAAATAGGGATTGATGGCGGCGTTGCGGTTGTACCAGCCGTACTTGTCAATGGCGGCAGCGGACATCTTGAAGGTTTCCTCGTAGTTGCCCTTGACGGAGATCACGTTGGCGCCGAAGATCATCAGCTGCGCCACCTTGCCCTTGGGCGCACGGTCAGGCACGAAGATGTAAGTCTTGAGACCAGCCGCCGCGGCGTTGCCCGCCAGAGAAGACGCAGCGTTGCCGGTGGAGGAACAGGCGATGGTCTTGGCTCCTGCCTCCAACGCCTTGGCAACTGCCATAGCGCTGGCGCGGTCCTTGAGGGACGCGGTGGGATTCTGCCCATCGTCTTTCACCCACAGCTTACGGATACCCAGCATCTCCGCCAGCTTCGGCTCCTCATACAGAGGGCTCCAGCCCACCCGCAGGGGTGTATCGGGGGTGGTCTCCTCCACAGGCAGCAGCTCCCGGTAGCGCCACATGGATCGATTTTCCCGTTTTGCCAGCTTCTCCTTGGTCAGCACGGACTTGATGTAGTCGTAGTCGTAGACGATGTCCAGAATGCCGCCGCAGGAGCAGTTGGTCAGGTCAGGCGTGGCGTCATAGGTCTTGCCGCACTTGACGCACTTGCCGTATTTTACATTTTTCATAGATGTTACCTCGTATAGTATTCGTCCTCCGCCCAATGGGCGGGGTTTTCGTCAATATATTGCCAGATTTCCAGATATTCCGCCTCGCTGCGGATCACGTGGTCATAGAACGACCTCTGCCAGAGGTGGTCACGCCCATACGCCCAAGCGTTCCTCGTGGTAATGGATTTGAACCCCTGCACAATTTTTTGTAGGGGCGGACGACTCTGTCCGCCCGCCGTATCATCAATGGCAATCACCATATGGATATGATTTGGCATAATGACATATTTGGTAACAGACACATTGGAATGATGCGTTTCCATCTGCCGGATACCGTCCTCTACCATTTTTCCCATAGTGGTCAGCCTATGCTCAAATGTGCCGTAAGGGCGGACAGAGTCGTCCGCCCCTACGGGAAATATTTCGGCAAGAATTCTTTCTCTGTTTTCCGTACAAATCGTTACAAAGTAATACCCGTTTTGACTATAATCATAGTCTGGGATCCTCATTCGTTTCCGTTGCCGCATTTACTTTCAATTACTTCAACAGCCCCGTTGCCTCGTTGAAAGCGTTGATCAGCTCGTCCAGCTCCTTGGCCTGTGCATGGACGGCGTCCCAGGTATTCTCCACGTCGTACCACAGGGCGTTCAGCTCGGCAGTCTGCTTGCCCTGCTGCTCCACCCAGGTGTAATACTTCAGGTTGTGAACACGCTTGCGCTCGGCATAGCCCATCTCCATCATGTTGTCGGTCTTGAGACCCAGCATGTGCAGATTGTGGTCGACAACGGCGTCAGTATCGGTGTAAGCGCCGTACATCTGGTTCAGCTCCTCGATACGGCTGCCGTACATCACGGCGGAGTCGGTCAGCACGGTGCAGACCACGTCGTTCTCGGTCAGCTCATAGTACTTGGCCATCTTGATGCAGCACAGCACGTTGGCGATACCGGAGATGCCCAGCCAGGTCAGCTTCTCGATCAGCTCGTCATCCAGACCCAGCACGTTCTTCAGATACGCCTGACCGGGCTTGGTGTTGAACAGGCGCAGCAGGCGCTGGCTGTCCTCGTCATCGATGGCGATAGCCATGTCGGTGTTCTTCACGTTGTGGATCCAGGGAATGTGTTTGTCGCCGATACCCTCGATGCGGTGGCCGCCGAAGCCGTTGTTCAGAATGGTGGGGCACTGCAGAGCCTCGCCCACCGCCAGCTTCATCTGGGGATAGCGCTCCTTCAGCAGATCGCCTGCGCTCATGGTGCCGGCAGAGCCGGAGGTGAAGCAGGCACCTGCCAGCTTCTGACCGGGCTTCTTCACCGCCTCGAACAGATCAGCCAGAGCCACGCCGGTGACGTTGTAGTGCCACAGGGGGTTGCCCATCTCCTCGAACTGATTGAAGATCATATACTGGGGATCCAGCTTCAGCTCGTTGGTCTTGTCGAAAATCTCCTTGACGTTGGACTCGCAGCCGGGGGTGGCGATGACCTCGGCGCCGATCTCGTGCAGCCAGTCAAAGCGCTCCTGGCTCATCTCGGCGGGCAGAATGGCCACACCCTGTGCGCCCAGCAGACGGGAGTTGAATGCGCCGCCGCGGCAGTAGTTGCCGGTGGAGGGCCATACGGCCTTGTGCTTGTTCACGTCAAACTGACCGGTGACCAGACGGGGGGCAAGGCAGCCGAAGGAGGCGCCCACCTTATGGCAGCCGGTGGGGAACCACTTGCCGGCCATGGCGATGATGCGGCACTTCACGCCGGACAGGGCGCTGGGGATCTCCACATAGTTGGGGACTTCCTGGAACAAGCCGCCGCTCTCCTTGGCCTCGTTGTGCCAGGAAATGCGGAACAGGTTCACGGGATCCACGTCCCACAAACCGGTACGGCTCAGCTTGGCCTTGATCGCCTCGGGGATCAGGTCAGGATTCTGCATCTGGGCGATGGTGGGAATAATGATGTTATTCTCTTTTGCCTTCCGGATATTGTTTTCCAAGCCGGCCTTGTTGATTGTCAAGTCGATTTTACCCATTTTTCTTATCCTCCTGTTTGTTCGCGTCAATGTAAGAATATAAGGTGTATTTGGAAATACCGAAGTATTTTGCCACTTTGTCACCGGACTTCGTCACCAAAAACGCGCCGGCATCATTCAAAAACCGGATCGCCCGGATCTTGTCGTCCTTGTTCATCAGTGCCACCGGCTTACCGATCAGCTGTACCGACTGGGTGATCAGCTCGTTGAGCACATCGTTGACGTTGATGATCTTCTGGGGCTCTATCTGCTCCCGATCCCGGGGCATCACCATCTCTCCCAGCTCCTGATGCATGAGGATCAGGTTGGTCACATCATAGTTGATGGAAAAGATGGCCGCCACAGCGCCCTTGCTGTTGCGGATATAGATCGTTGAGGATTTCAGGATCTTTCCGTTGGGGGTCTGGGTGAGATAACACAGATGATCCGTTGGCTGTTTATTCTGATTAGCCAGTTGGTCCAAAACCACCTGTGAGGCGCCGTCTCCCACTTTTCTCCCGGATACGTGTCCGTTCTCGATATGTACAATGGAATGGTCGCTGTGATTGCTGCTGACTTCGTGAATGACAACTTCGCACTTGTCGCCGAATTGTGCTGCAATACCGCCTGCAATTTGCTTCAGAGCTTCTAATCGTTTTGCTTCCATACGATCAACTCTCCTTATTCAAATGGTATCGGTTTTATTATTTTAGGAATTACCACTTCTATCATACCACAAACCGCCGCAAAATCAATGGTTTTTTCAAAAATTTTTTTAGGCTTTCTAAAATTTTGTTTGACATCTGTCGTGACTGTGCTATTATATGAGATGGGAAAAAGCCGTTTTCCCATCCTGACATTTGTTACGAAAAAGAGATAACATATAATATTTCTATGGAGGTACAACATGGATTTTGAAGCGATCAAACAGGCTGCACAGGCCTATCGTCCTGCTATGTCCAAATTCCTGCGGGACATGATTGCCATTCCCTCCGAATCCTGCGAGGAAGAGGGCGTGGTCAAGCGCATTGCCGAAGAGCTGAAGGCTCTGGGCTATGACAAGGTGGAATTCGATAAATTGGGTAATGTGATCGGCTGGATGGGCAGCGGTGACAAGATCATCGCCATCGACAGTCATATCGATACCGTGGGCATCGGCAACATCGACAACTGGGAAGCCGATCCCTATCAGGGCTATGAGACCGAGGATATCATCTACGGCCGCGGCGGCTCCGACCAGGAGGGCGGCATGGCTGCCGCCGCCTACGGTGTAAAGATTATGAAGGATCTGAACCTGATTCCCGCCGGCTATAAGATGATGGTGGTCGGCTCTGTACAGGAAGAAGACTGTGACGGTATGTGCTGGCAGTCCATCGTCAACGAATATTTTAACGGTCCAGATGATGCCCGCAGCAAGATCGAGTTCGTTATCTCCACCGAGCCCACCGACGGCGGCATCTACCGCGGTCACCGGGGCCGCATGGAGATCCGGGTGGATGTCCACGGCATCTCCTGCCATGGCAGCGCCCCCGAACGCGGTGACAACGCCATTCACAAGATGGCGGAGATCATCGAAAACGTCCGTGACCTGAACGAGAACGATGCCGCTGACGACAAGGAGATCAAGGGTCTGGTGAAAATGCTGGATCCCAAGTACAATCCCGACCACTATGAGGATGCCCGCTTCCTGGGCCGCGGTACCTGTACCACCAGCCAGATCTTCTACACCTCTCCCTCCCGCTGCGCTGTGGCGGATAGCTGCGCCATCTCCATCGACCGCCGCATGACCGCCGGCGAGACCTACAAGTCCTGCCTCAAGGAGATTGAGGATCTGCCCGCCTGCCGGAAGTACGCCAAGGACGTGAAGGTCTCCATGTATATGTATGACCGCCCGGCATGGACGGGTCACGTCTACGAAACTGAGTGCTTCTTCCCCACCTGGATCAACAAGGAATCCGCTCCCCACGTTCAGGCTCTCATTGATGCCCACCACGCCCTGTGGGGTGAAAAGCGCCTGTATGTGGACGATACCGCCAAGGCCAAACGCGAGGGTCGTCCGCTGACCGATAAGTGGACGTTCTCCACCAACGGCGTGTCCATTCAGGGCCGTTACGGCATCCCCTGTGTAGGCTTCGGCCCCGGTGCCGAATCCCAGGCTCATGCCCCCAACGAGATCACCTGGAAGCAGGATCTGGTGACCTGTGCTGCGCTGTACGCCGCCGTTCCCATGCTCTATAAGCCCGAGAACAAGGACGGCTCCGCCACCTCCTTCCGTCAGGAGCTGACGGGCAACGACATCAAGTAATTTAAATTGTAGGGGACGGCCTCCGGACGTCCCGCCAAATCAAATCGCGGGTCGTCGAGGACGCCGACCCCTACACCCCAATACAAAAAAGGAGAACAACACCATGAGCAAGACTGTGGAACTGGCTCAGCATCTGAGCAAACTGAACATCAACAATATGTACAAAACCGATTTCTATTGGACCTGGGACAAGACCGATGATGAAATCGATGCCGTATTTACCGTTGCCGATGCCCTCCGTGACCTGCGGGAACGCAACAAGTCCACCCGCGTGTTTGACAGCGGCCTGGGCATCTCCATCTTCCGTGACAACTCCACCCGTACCCGTTTCTCCTTTGCCTCTGCCTGCAACCTGCTGGGTCTGGAGGTACAGGATCTGGACGAAAAGAAGTCCCAGATCGCCCACGGCGAGACCGTCCGTGAGACCGCTAACATGGTCTCCTTCATGGCCGATGTCATCGGAATCCGTGACGATATGTTCATCGGCGAGGGTCACAAGTATCAGAAGACCTTCATGGACGCCACCCGCGAAGGTTACCGTGACGGTATTCTGGAGCAGCAGCCCACCTTGGTGAACCTGCAGTGCGATGTGGATCACCCCACCCAGTGCATGGCGGATATGCTCCACGTGATCCACCATTTCGGCGGTGTGGAGAATCTGAAGGGCAAGAAGGTCGCCATGACTTGGGCATATAGCCCCTCTTACGGTAAGCCCCTGTCCGTTCCCCAGGGCGTGATCGGTCTGTTCACCCGCTTCGGCATGGACGTGACGCTGGCTCACCCCGAGGGCTATGACGTCATGCCCGAGGTGGAGGAGGTCGCCCGCAAGAACTGCGAGAAGTATGGCTCCAAGTTCCACAAGACCAACGACATGAAGGAAGCCTTCAAGGATGCCGACATCGTCTATCCCAAGAGCTGGGCCTCCTTTGCCGCCATGGAAGAGCGCACCAAGCTGTATGCCGCCGGCGACAAGGACGGTATTGATGCTCTTGAAAAGCGCCTGCTGGCAGAGAACGCCCAGCACAAGGATTGGGCGTGCACCGAGGACATGATGAAGCTGACGAAGGACGGCAAGGCTCTGTATCTCCACTGCCTGCCCGCCGACATTACCGGTGTCTCCTGCGCCGAGGGCGAGGTGGACGCCTCCGTGTTCGACCGCTATCTGGTGCCCCTGTATAAGCAGGCCTCCTACAAGCCCTATATCATCGCCGCCATGATCTTCCTGGCCCAGGTCAAGGATCCCGTGAAGGCTTTGATGGCGCTGGACGAGGGCAAAGACGCCCGCAAGATGTTTTAAATTGAGGTTCGTTTCATGAGCAAAAAAATTGTCATTGCTTTAGGCGGCAACGCTCTGGGCAGCACCGCCGCCGAACAGCTCTCTCTGGTGACCAACACCGCCAAAGCCATCGTGGATCTGATTGCCCAGGGCAACGAGGTTGTCATCGCCCACGGTAACGGTCCTCAGGTGGGCATGATCAATCTGGGTCTCTCCACCGCCGCGGAAGCCGGCGCAATCAAGGCAGATATGCCCTTCCCCGAGTGCGGCGCCATGTCCGAGGGCTACATCGGCTACCATCTGGCTCAGGCCATCGGTAACGAGCTGCACAGCCGCGGCATGGAGAAGCCTGTGGCCACCGTCATCACCCAGACCATCGTCAGCGAGGCCGACCCCGCATTCCGGAACCCCACTAAACCTGTGGGTGCCTTCTACGACAAAGCAACCGCTGACCGCATCGCTGCGGAAAAGGGTTACACCATGGTGGAGGATGCCGGCCGCGGTTATCGGCAGGTCGTCCCCTCCCCCAAGCCCATCGACATCGTGGAAAAGGGCTCCATCAAGACGTTGGTCGATGCCGGTCATGTGGTCATCGCCGTAGGCGGCGGCGGTATCCCCGTTGTCCGCCGGAATGGCAGACTCTACGGCACCCCCGCCGTCATCGATAAGGACTTCGGCAGCGAGCTGCTGGCAGAGCTGCTGGACGCCGATATGCTGGTCATTCTCACCGCGGTGGATCAGGTGATGATCAACTACGGCAAGCCCGATGAATATGCGCTGAGCGATCTGACCCCCACCATGGCCCGCCGGTATATGGAGGAGAATCACTTTGCCAAGGGTTCCATGCTGCCCAAGGTGGAGGCCGCTGTCAAGTTTGCCGAATCCAAGCCCGGCCGTACCGCGCTGATCACTCTGCTGGAAAAGGCTCAGCAGGGAATTCAGGGGAAAACCGGTACCCGTATCCACCAGTAAAAAGTCTGCTTAATTGCTGTCATTTCAAATTCCTATACATCTGCCCCCGGAATTCAGCATTTTGGTGGTAGTTGGCGGTAATTCACAAAAGTCTTTTGTGCTTTCAACAAAAAATTTGCCAACCCGCACATTTTTTGTTGAAATTCAATAAGCGGTACTGTATAATAGGAGCATATCATTAATCCCTGTGAATGTCGGGTCAGTCCCGTTATTCAGGCGGCTGGTAAAATTCACCTTACTTTCAATCAGTCGTCCACATATTTTAAAGGAGGAAAACAAGAATGAAGAAGTTCCTTGCACTGGCACTTGCTCTGATCATGGTGCTGTCTCTGGTTGCCTGCGGTCAGGAAGCCGCTACTCCCGCCGATGACGGCGAAGACGAAGGCGCTGTTAAGATCGGTGTGGTTCTGGTCGGCGATGAGAACGAGGGCTATACCTTCGCTCATATCGACGGTATCCGTAAGGCCATGGCCGCCTGCGGTCTGACCGAGGACAACATGGTCTGGTGCTACAACATTCCCGAGAACTCTGAGTGCTACGACAAGTGCATCGAGTGCGTTGAGGAAGGCTGCACCCTGGTCATCACCAACTCCTACAGCCATCAGGATTTCACCAAGCAGGCTGCCGAGGAAAACCCCGAGGTCGAGTTCGTTGCCATGACCGGTGACGGCGCTAAGAAGTCCGGCCTTGCCAACTTCCACAATGCGTTCAACATGACCTTTGAGTCCCGTTATGTCTCCGGTGTTGTTGCCGGTATGAAGCTGAAGGAAATGATGGATGCAGGTCTGGTAACCGATCCTTATATCGGCTACGTTGGCGCTTTCCCCTATGCTGAAGTGGTTTCCGGTTATACCGGCTTCTTCCTGGGCATCAAGAGCATCGTCCCCGAAGCTCACATGGACGTTCAGTACACCAACTCCTGGTTCAATCAGCAGGAAGAGGCCAAGGCCGCTGAGGCTCTGATGGGCCGTGGCTGCTGCATCATCGGTCAGCACGCTGACTCCACCGGTGCTCCCGCTGCCGTTCAGGCTGCCAAGGATGCCGGCAAGAACGTCTACTCCGTTGGTTACAATGTTGACATGCTGCAGGCTGCTCCTACCGCTGCTCTGACCTCCTCCACCAACGACTGGTCCGTGTACTACACCTACCTGTTCAAGGCTTTCCTGGCCGGCGAGGCCATCAAGACCGACTGGTCCGAGGGTTATGAGACCGGTGCTGTTGCCATCACCGCTCTGGGTCCCGAGGTTGCCGAGGGTACCGCTGATGCCGTTGCCGCTGTTGAGGCTGCTATCAAGGCCGGCGAGCTGCACGTGTTCGACACCAAGACCTTTACTGTCGGCGGCGAAGAAGTCACCTCCGCTCTGACCTTCGACTCTGACGGCGACTGGACCAACGACACCAACGAGGGTATCGTGGACGGTTACTATCACGAGTCCGAGTACATTTCCGCTCCTTCCTTCGGTCTGCGTATCGATGGTATCACCGAGCTGAATGCGGGCTGATTGTTCTGAAACCCAAAGAAGAGCTGCCATCCGGCAGCTCTTCTTTTTTCGACAATTCCTACAAACTCCGCCTTTCATTCTTGTAATATCTTACATTTTTTCTGCTAATCTAAAAAATTTTTTGTATATTTTGATTTACATTTATCTTATAATATGTTAGAATACACTCGGAACAAATCTGGGAAGATGGCTTTCCATTTCACATCTTCCCCGCAAAGAAAGGATGACTGCCTTGGAAGCTGTAAAAAACGCCGTAAAAATGGAGAACATCACCAAGCGGTTCGGCAGCATTGTGGCCAATAACGCCATCAATCTGGAACTGCGCGAGGGAGAGATCTTATCTCTGCTGGGTGAAAACGGCAGCGGTAAAACCACGCTGATGAATATGCTCTCCGGCATTTACTATCCCGATGAGGGTCAGATCTATATTCACGGGGAACCCGTGACCATTGCCTCCCCCAAGGACGCTTTTGACAACCATATCGGCATGATCCACCAGCACTTCAAGCTGGTCGATGTCTTTACCGCCGCCGAGAACATCATTCTGGGTCTGGACGGCGAGGGCAAGTTTGATATGAAGGAAGTCAACCGCAAGGTAGCCGAGATCTGCCAGAAATACGGCTTTGACATCAAGCCCGATCAGAAGATCTACGATATGTCCGTTTCCCAGAAGCAGACCGTAGAGATCGTCAAGGTGCTGTACCGCGGTGCCGACATTCTGATCCTTGACGAGCCCACCGCCGTGCTGACCCCCCAGGAGACCACCAAGCTGTTTGCCATCATGCGCAACATGCAGAAGGACGGCAAGTCCCTCATCATCATCACCCACAAGCTCCATGAGGTGCTGGAGGTGTCCGATCGTGTGGCAATTCTGCGCAAAGGCGAGTACATCGGCGATGTTCCCACCAAGGATGCCAGCCAGCAGAGCCTGACCGATATGATGGTGGGCCGTGCGGTTTCGTTGGACATCAACCGTCCCGAGCCGGTAAATCCCACCCCCCGTCTGGTGCTGGAGCACGTCACCGCCTACGATGAGCTGGGTGTCAAGCGTCTGGACGATGTAAGCTTCACCGCCATGTCCGGTGAGGTGCTGGGCATCGCCGGTGTGGCCGGCTCCGGTCAGAAGGAACTGCTGGAGTCCATCGCCGGTCTGTACCCCGTCAAGGAGGGTACGATCACTTTCATCGACCCCCAGAGCGGCGAAAACAAGCAACTGGTGGGCATGGACCCGCTGGATATCCGCAAAGCGGGTATCGCCATGAGCTTCGTTCCCGAGGATCGTCTGGGCATGGGTCTGGTTGGCTCCATGGGCATGACGGGCAATATGATGCTCCGCTCCTGGCGCAAGGGCAAGGGTCCCTTCGTGGATACCAAAGGCCCGGAAAAGCTGGCCAACGATGTCTGGAAAGAGCTGGAGGTCGTCACCCCCAGTACCTCCTTCCCCGTCCGCCGCATGTCCGGCGGTAACGTGCAAAAGGTGCTGGTGGGCCGCGAGATTGCCCAGGAGCCCGCGGTACTGATGAGCGCTTACGCCGTCCGCGGTCTGGACATCAATACTTCCTACACCATCTATAACCTGATGACCGCCGAGAAGATGAAGGGCAACGCCGTCATCTACGTGGGCGAGGATCTGGACGTGCTGCTGGAGCTGTGTGACCGGTTGGTCATTCTCTGCGGCGGTCAGGTCTCCGGCGTAGTGGATGCCCGCAAGGTCACCAAGGAAGAGGTGGGTCTGCTGATGACCCAGCACAGAAAGGAGGACGCTGAATAATGGGTAAGAAAAAGACACATGAGCCTTTGATCATCATGTCAAAGCGCGCCGGCGTCCTGCCCGGATGGCAATCCTGGGGCATTCGGCTGATTGCGTTTCTGCTCTCTCTGGTAGTCTGCGGCTTCGTCATCATGGCGGTTTCCGGACTGAACCCCCTGCAGGTCTATGCCACCATGGCCAAGGGCGCTCTGGGCACCAGCAAGAAGATGTGGGTCACGATCCGTGATGCTATGACCATGCTGTGTATTGCCGTGGGTCTGGCTCCTGCGTTCAAAATGCGCTTTTGGAACATCGGTGCGGAAGGCCAGATCCTGGTAGGTGGTATCGCCGCCGCAGCCTGCATGAAGTATTTTGCCAATCTGCCCTCTCTGCTGCTCCTTGTGGTCATGCTGGCTGCCAGTATGATTGCCGGCGGTCTGTGGGGCTTCTTCCCCGGTATCTTCAAAGCCAAGTGGAACACCAATGAAACCCTGTTCACTCTGATGATGAACTACATCGCCATTCAGCTGACCTGTTTCTTTGTAGCCAAATGGGAAAACCCCTTCGGCTCCAACTCTGTGGGCATCATCAATTCCAACACCAAGGCGGGCTGGCTGCCCAATCTGCTGTCGGATGGCTATAACAAGGACTACGGCTGGAACGTGATCCTGGTTCTGGCCATTACGCTGATCATGTACCTGTACATGAACAAATCCAAGCACGGCTATGAGATCTCCGTCATCGGTGACTCCGTGAATACCGCCCGCTATGCCGGTATCCGCGTCAACCGTGCCTATGTCCGTACCATCATTCTCTCCGGTGCCATCTGCGGTCTGGCCGGATTTATCGCCGTTTCCGGCGCGGATCACTCCATCTCCACCTCCACCGCAGGCGGCCGCGGCTTTACCGCCATCATCGTGGCGTGGCTGGCCCAGTTCAACAGCATTGTGATGATCATCTTCTCCTTCCTGATCGTGTTCCTGCAAAAGGGCGCACAGGCCATCGCTTCCTCCTACAATCTGAGTCAGGAAGTGTCCGAGATGATCACCGGTATCATCCTGTTCTTCATTCTGGGCAGTGAGTTCTTTGTCAACTACAAGATCCGCTGGAATAAAGGAAGGAAGGTGAGCAAGTAATGGAACAACTGATGCAATTATTTGACTCCTCCATCGCATTCGGAACCGTTATTATGCTCGGTGCCTTGGGTGAGATTTTAATCGAAAAATCCGGCAACCTGAACCTCGGTATCCCCGGTGTCATGTTCCTGGGTGCCATCGGCGGCCTGATTCCTCCCTTCTTCTATGAGCTCAATGGCGGCACCAACGCCATCGTGAGCATTCTCATGAGTATGCTCTGCGCCATGCTCTTTGCAGCCTTTGGCGGCCTGATCTACGCCTTTTTGACCATCACCCTCCGGGCCAACCAGAACGTGACCGGTCTGACGCTGACCATCTTCGGTGCCGGCTTTGCCGAATTCTTCGGTGCCTCGCTGAACAAGCTGGCAGGCGGTGTAGGCCAGATCTCCATCCCCGTTACCTCCGCCGGTTTCCGTGCCTATACGGCGCTGGGCGCCAAGGGCGGCATCCTGAAGCTGATCTTCGGCCACGGTTTTCTGGTCTATCTGGCCTTGATCATCGCCATCGTGATGCACTGGTTCCTGAACCGCACCCGTACAGGTCTGAATCTCCGTGCCGTAGGCGAAAGCCCTGCCACCGCAGATGCCGCCGGCATCAATGTCACCCGGTACAAATATCTGGGTACCATTGTCGGTGCAGCCATCGCGGGCTTAGGCGGCCTGTTTTACACGGTGGACTATATCAAGGGTACCTGGGCCAACGATGGTACGGTAGAGGGTCTGGGCTGGCTGGCTGTTGCGCTGGTCATCTTCACCACCTGGAAGCCGCTGAATGCCATCTGGGGCTCCTACCTCTTCGGTATCGTCATGTGGTCTTATATGTACGTTCCCGGCCTGACCCGCAGCACCTCCGAGCTCTATAAAATGCTCCCCTATATCATGACGCTGCTGGTACTGATCCTGGTCTCCCTGCGTAAAAAGCACGAAGATCAGCCCCCTGCTTCCCTCGGTCTGAGCTACTTCCGAGAAGAACGCTGACCGGGAAAGCAAACCGGACATTTCTCTTTCTCCCCTACTTCCACGAGAAATGCTGCCGAAAAGAACAGATGAGTAGGCCCGTATGGGCCTGCTCATTTTTTCATATCCTATGAGTTGGGTCATTTTATCTGATAAAGGAGCGTATTATGTCAACCTTACTCATTCGTAATATTCGCACCCTCGTCACCTGTGACGATGCAGATCGCGTCCTTGAGAACGCTGATCTCTACTGCGAAAACGGCTTGATCAAAACCATCGGGCAAAATCTTGACCTCACCGCTGATGAGACCATTGACGGCAGCTTCATGCTCTGCTATCCCGGTCTTATCAACACCCACCACCATCTCTATCAGGTGTTCTCCCGCAACCTTCAAAAAGTGCAGAACATGGAGCTGTTCGACTGGCTCAAAACTCTGTATGAGATCTGGAAGAATTTGGACAGTGATGTGATCCGTCTCAGCTCTCTCACCGGCATGGGTGAGCTGATGAAGCACGGCTGTACCACCTGCTTTGACCACCACTACGTTTTTCCCGCCGGAGCCGGAGACCTGCTGGGAACCCAGTTTGTCGCCGCCGATGAGCTGGGCATCCGGATGTACTGCTCCCGTGGCAGCATGGACCTGAGCAAAAAGGACGGCGGCCTGCCGCCGGACAGCGTGGTGCAGACGGTGGATGAGATCATGCGGGACTCCGCCCGGGTCATCGAAACCTACCACGACCCCTCCTACGGTGCCATGCACCGGGTGGCTCTCGCCCCCTGTTCTCCCTTCTCTGTCTCCGCCGATCTCCTGCGGGAAAGTGCCGTCCTGGCGCGTCAATACGGCGTACGCCTCCACACCCACCTGTGCGAGACGAAAGACGAGGAAAACTATATGCTCCAGCGGGAGGGCGTGCGTCCTCTGGAATACATGGCGCGTCTGGGCTGGATCGGTGACGACGTGTGGTACGCCCACGGCATCCACTTCAATGATGAAGAACTCCGCGTCCTGGCCAAAACCGGCACCGGTGTCGCCCATTGTCCTGCCAGCAACATGAAGCTCTCCAGCGGCATCGCCCGTATTCCCGAGATGCTGGAATTGGGCGTTCCCGTTGGCCTCGCCGTGGATGGCAGCGCCAGCAATGACGGTTCCTCACTTATGGAGGAGATCCGCACGGCATTCCTGCTCCACCGGCTCAATTCCAGCCGTCAGGCCCCCACCGGCTACGACATTCTCAAGCTGGCCACCCAAGGCAGTGCAAGACTTCTGGGCCGTGACGACATCGGCCAGTTGGCCGAGGGCAAGTGTGCCGACCTGTTTCTCATCGACTCCCGCCGCCTGGAACTGGTAGGTGCCTGCTGCGATCCCAAATCCGTCCTGGGCACAGTCGGTGTCCGCGGTGCGGTGGACTATACCGTGGTAAACGGCAAAGTCACCGTGGCCCACGGAAAACTCGTCACCGTAGACGAGGAAAAAGTGGCATGGGACGCCAACCGGAAATGCGATGAATATCTGAGCAAATAGGCAAAAAAAGAAGACCCTCCCGGGTCTTCTTTGTTATTCTCAGATCTTGATCAGTTCATACTCTCTGGTACCCAGCCCCAGCTTCTCCGCATGGTCGATGCAGGCCATCCAGTTGGTGTTGGAGTGTACCGCATGGAAATACTCATCATGTGCGTGTTCCCCTACTCTGTTGTCGCTGAGCATGGTATTGGCATTGATGGGCATGGCATTCACCGCATCGGCACAGGCCATATCCAGCGCCACCGGATCGTAGGAAGCAAACATACCCACGTTGGGCACGATGGCCGCGTCATTCTCGCTGTGGCAGTCGCAGTTGGGTGACACATCGATCACGATGGAGATGTGGAAGCTGGGCCGTCCATCGATGACCGCCTTGGTGTATTCCGCGATCTTGGCGTTGAGCTTGTTGCTGCTGGCATCCCAGGGCGGCTGAATGGCGTCCTTGGGGCAGATGGCAATACAGCGTCCGCAGCCCACGCACTTGTTGTGGTCGATGGTGCACTTGCCGCCGGCAAAGGTAGGCGCACCATGGGCACAGATCTTCTCACAGGCGTGGCAGCCGATACAGCGTTTTTGTACCACGCTGGGCTTGCCGTCATTGTGCTGTTCCATCTTGCCGGCACGGCTGCCGCAGCCCATGCCGATATTCTTCATGCACCCGCCGAAGCCGGCTTCTTCATGGCCCTTGAAATGGCTCAGAGAGATAAACACGTCCGCATCCATCACAGCCCGGCCGATTTTGGCCGCTTTCACATATTCGCCGCCCGCAACAGGCACCTCGACCTCGTCATTTCCCTTTAATCCATCGGCAATGATGATCTGGCAGCCGGTAGACAGGGGTGAAAAACCGTTGAGCATCGCGCTGTCCAGATGATCCAGGGCATTCTTCCGTCCACCCACATACAACGTATTGCAGTCGGTCAAAAAGGGCTTACCGCCACGCTCTTTGATAAAGTCCGCCACGGTCTTGGCCCAGTTGGGGCGCAAAAACGCCAAATTTCCCGGCTCACCGAAATGCATCTTAATGGCAGCAAACTTGCCGTCAAAATCAATATCACCCATACCGGCAGTTTTCAGCAGGCGGGTCAGCTTCTGCTGTAAATTCTCTTTATAGTCCGTGCGCAGGTCTGCAAAATACACTTTTGATGCCATAGGTGTCACGCTCCTTTATTTTGGTAAAATTACTCTATCACATTTCTTTCCAATATGCTATCATTATTTTTGGAGAGGAGGAAAAAAGTATGCGACTTCTGACCTATATCGTCACCGCAGAGGACAGCGGCAAAAAAGTCCGCCAGCTTCTGCGGGGCGAACTGCACCTCTCCTACACCCTGCTCAAGTCCCTCAAATGGCGCAGCGGCGCCATTTTGCTCAACGGCCACCCCTGTACCGTTGCCGCTATCGTTCACCCCGGCGATGTGCTGACGGTAAACGTCAGCGATGTGGATGCCTTGAGTGAGCACATCACCCCCGTGGACTATCCCCTGGACATCCTCTATGAGGACGCCGATCTGTTGGTTCTCAACAAACCTGCCCATATTGCCGTCCACTCCGCCGAACCCGTCACCATTGCCGGTGCTGTATCCTATCACCTGGGCGGCGGCGCATTCCACCCGGTCAACCGTCTGGACAAGGGTGTCACCGGTCTCATGGTCGTTGCCAAAAACGGCCACGTCCACGATCTCCTGATGCGCCAGCTCCACACCGATGCGTTCCGCCGGGAATATCTGGCCGTCTGCGATGGTACTCCCACACCCGGCAGCGGCACCATCGACCTGCCCATTGGCCAAGACGGGACTTCCATTCTCAAGCGCCGCATCGATCCGGACGGACTGGAAAGCCATACGCTTTACGAAACCGTACAAATCTCCGGTGACCACACCCTGCTCCGTCTGCGTCCCCTTACCGGCCGCACCCATCAGCTTCGGCTCCACTGTGCAGCCATCGGCCACCCCCTACTGGGTGACTGGCTCTACGGCACGGAAAATCGGACGCTTATTGACCGCCCCGCTCTCCATTCCCATGAGCTGTGGCTCACCCACCCCATCACGGGACAACCCCTCCACCTCATTGCTCCCCTGCCGGACGATATGCAAAACCTGCTGTGATCTTTCCCGTAGGGGTCGGCGTCCTCGACGACCCGCCTTTTATCCCTCCGCGAATTCCAATTCGCGGATACTTTCATTCTTCATTCTTCATTAAAAAAGAGAGCCTCCCGGCTCTCTTTTTTTCATAAGTCCACTTTTTCGTATCGCTTTGCCGAAATCCGATAGGTACAAAAGGTAACCAATCCAAAAATCGCGGCGCCGCACAGCAAAAACACCAGTTGCCCTGTACCATACGCCTGGTCCAGCCACGCAAGCCCCGGCACATGGGGCAGCACCACGTCACCCATCACCACGAAAAACATGGCGATCCCGGCCTTGATAAATGCAGTCCCCACCTTGTATCCCGTCCGATAGAAGTTAACATAAAACACATAGTTATATACCGCAAACAACAAAAACGCCATGCCGAACACCGCCGCATTGGCGTCAATTCCCGCCGCATTTCCGCCAAACGGATTGATCCGTGCCGACAGCACCGCAAAAGGAATGGCAAACAGCATCGAGAACAACTCCACCAATACCGTAAACAAAATCGTCACTTTCACCGTGTCACGCTTCCGAATGGGCAGCAGCGCGGAAAAATCCGTATCCCGCTGCTCTCTGCCGTTTTGCATCATAAAGAAAATCCCCAGTGTCACGTAGAAAAACGCCACCGTATAAGGGTAGTTGGGAATGAGGAACATGACCCCGAACACCGTAAAAAGCAGCGTCATGGGGTGGCAGACCAGCTTGAACTGCTTATAAAATAGCGCTTTCATCCAGTCCCCTCCTCTCCATGGCGACAATGATCTCCTCCAGCGTAATCCCTTTGTCTCGATAGGTTGACATAAAATTGGTTATTTCCCCGCCAAAGACAATATTGCCGTCTTTGATAAACACGATGTGGCTGGCACATTTTTCCAGATCCGAAGTAATATGGGTAGAGAACAGGATGCTCCTCTCCCCGCTCTTCACAATGGCTCGGAACAGTTCGGTCAATTCGTCCCGGCTCACCGGATCCAGTCCGCTGGTCGGCTCATCTAAAATCAGCAGCTTGGCCTCATGGCTCAGCGCCAGCGCGATCAGATACTTCACCCGCATCCCGCTGGAGAGCTGATCCACTCGCTTGCTTTCGTCCAGGGCAAACATCTGGCAGTAATGCCGATATTTCTCCTCGCTCCAGTTTACATAAAATTTTCTCATCACTGCCGTAATATCACGCAGCTTCTTCTTGGGATAGAAGTCAATGCCGCCCAGCACCACGCCGATGTTCTCTTTGAAATACCGCTCGTTTTCCCGTACGTTCTGCCCGCAGAACGTCACCATGCCGCCATCTGGGTGTACCAGCCCCAGAATGGATTTCAGCGTGGTGGACTTTCCGGCGCCGTTTCGCCCGATAAAGCCCACAATAGCCCCCTGGGGTACATCGAAGCTGACATCTTGCAGGGTAAATGCCGGGTAGGTCTTACGAAGTTCCCGCACTTGCAGCATATTCATTCGCTCTCCTCCTCCGGTGTCAGATGGTCAAAGGCCTCTTTCAAAAACGGCTGCAGCGAATCCGGCGTCTGCATCGCCATACCCCGCTTTTTATCTGCCAACAATACCAATGTATCCCCCGGCTCTATGCCGAACATTTCCCGCGCCTCCTTGGGGATTACGATCTGTCCCTTTGGACCGATCTTTACCGAAGCCATAAAATACCGTTCTTTTCTTTTCATACCGTCACCTCAAAAGTATAACTTTTCTTACTTTTTATACCACACCGCAGCAAATCTGTCAAGCCCCTTGCCGCCGGAAACATTTTCTGCTATACTCAAGCCAACCACACAAAGGAGCGACCGCTATGAACTTATGTGACCGCAACGAAATACAATCCCTTTTAGCCCGCCACGGCTTTAAGTTCGCTAAATCTCTGGGCCAGAACTTCCTCATCGACGAGCAGGTGCCCTATGACATCGCCGCCGCCAGCGAAGCGGATACGAATTGCGGCGTGCTGGAGATCGGCCCCGGCATCGGCTGTCTCACCGATCAGTTGTGTAAGCGAGCCGGCAAGGTGGTCTCCGTGGAGCTGGACAGCCGTCTATACAGCGTTTTAGGCGAGACCATGGCGTCCTATCCTCACTTCACGCTCCTGGAGGGTGATGCCATGAAACTGGATTTTGCTCAGGTCGTGCAGGAACATTTTGGCGATCTGACCCCCATTCTCTGTGCCAATCTGCCCTATAATATCACCACGCCCATCCTCACCAAAATCGTGGAGTCCGGCGTATTTGAAAGTCTGACCGTCCTCATTCAAAAAGAGGTGGCACAGCGCATCTGCGCCAAACCCGGTACGGCGGATTACGGCGCGTTCACGCTGCTCATGCAGTATTACACCGAACCGGAGCTGCTGTTCTTCGTCCCCCCCACGGCATTCCTGCCCGCTCCAAAGGTCACCTCCGCTGTACTCCACTGCCGCACCCGGAAAACTCCTGCCGTGCAGGTCTCCGATGAAGCCGCTTTCTGGCGCACCGTCCGCGCCGGCTTTGCCCTGCGGCGCAAAACGCTGGTCAACAGTCTGCAAACCGGTTGGACTTTCCCCAAGGACGTACTGACTGAGGCCATTGCCGCCTGCGGTTTCGCCCCCGATATCCGCGGTGAGCGTCTCAGCCTTACCGACTACGCCGCCCTGACCGAGGAACTCCTCAAACAAGTATAAACCTATCTTTTCGTAGGGGCGACCCTTGCGGTCGCCCGCCCATTTCAATTCGTCCGCGAAATCCATTTCGCGGACACCTTCACTCTTCACTCTTCACTTTTCACTATAAAAAAAGAGCGCCGCCGGCGCTCTTTTTTATTCTTTATTTTTCACTTTTCATTTTTCATTTTATCTTCTGAAAGCTCCCCTGCCGCAGACTCCCTGCCACCGCAGGCACCTCCAGCACCTTGGCAAACTCCTTGATCTGCCCGCCGCTAAAAAATCCCTTGAGGGCATCGGTCTGGTTGAGAAACACCCGGGTACAGAGCCGCTCTGCATTTATCACACTTGCCGCGATCTCCGGTGTCACCTTTGCGGTAATATTCATCCCCGCCAGTTCAGCATACCGCTCTGCGCGGTGTGCCGCCATCTGGATGGGCTGGCCGAAGCCCGATGCACCCACCACGCAGATCACGTTACCGCACCCCGCCGGAATGACCGGCTCATAGTCCGCGTGAGCCTTCAGCGGCAGCATCTTGGCTCCATCTGCCTCCACCAGCACATATTCTGCCAGGGTTTCCCACCCTGCAAAATCAGGTGATGCCAGCTTGCCGTCCTCCGCCTCTGTACCAATGCAAATCGCGTCATACTTTTCCAGCAATTCTCTTGCGCCCTCCATGGTATCGGCAAAGGGGAACTGCTCCGGTCTGCGGATATGGGTGGTGGTCGTAATGACTACCTTGTGTCCCCTACGCATCAGTTCCCCGGCCAGATGGTACATAAGGCTGGTCTTACCGCCGCTGCCGATCAAAGCCGTTACGCCGGGTATCACATCCAGCATTTCATACAATTTCACAGCCACCCCCCCTTTTTTTACATTTTACCACAAAAGCTCTCATTTGACAAACCTTTCATCAAATGGTATACTAAGCCTACTTTTTGCTTGGAAACGAGGGATTCTGCCGCATTTTCCTCCCAGGGAAATGCGGCAGAAATTTTGCCATGAAAGATCGTCTGACACAACAGAATCTGTTGCCGCCTGTGCCGAAACCACCGGCTTGGCAGCGTTTTTGCCAAGCGGTAACCTCGCTGCCTCAGTTGCAGGCAACCCGGCGTTTTTTCCGTGGCATCTTCCGCCCCATCAGCACCGAGTTTTGCTTTATCGCCCTGCGCATCTGGGTACGGCTTCTCCCCCTGCTGCTCCGCCTGTGGACATGGTTTGTCCACACCCCACCGGTGCAAAGCATTCTGGTCTGGACTCACCGTTTCGCCAAAAATGTAAACGCATTGCCCCAGTTTCAATTCTTGGTGCGTATGCACCGTCATTTCAACGCCTACCCCATTACCCGTTTTTTCTTCTATTTAGTATTGCTCATCGCTATTGAAACGCCTCTGTGCTTCGGTCTTTCCACCCCCTCCGGGGACGACCACACCTACCTGTTGGTAGATCAGATGGGACCCCAGATCATTCGCGGCCACCCCACCGAGAACCGTGAGTTCCCTCTGCTCACCGTCAGCAGCGATGCTGCCCCCCATGATGTCCAGCTGATTCTGCACAAGGGCGATACCGTCACCGTGCTTCACGGAGACACCCGCTATACCGCCCGAACCTACCGGGAAACCGTGGCCCATCTTCTGCGCCGTCTGCACATACAGGTGGGCGAAAACGAGATGGTAGCCGTCAACATCTCCGGCCGCAGTCCCCTGATCCACATCAGTGCCGAGCTCCGCTATGAGCGCATTGTGCAAACCTTCTCCCCCTACCGTACCCGCACCTACTCCAACTACCTGTTGGAAAAGGGCAACTATCGGGTGCTGCAGGAGGGCAAACCCGGCTGTATCAACGACACCTACGAGGATGTCTACCGCCGGGGCGAACTGGTGGAATCCCACCTGATTGCCCGCTCTGACGACAGCGCAGTCACCCAGATCGTGGAGTACGGCCGTCTGGTCCACACCATCGCCCAGGATACCCGCGCCGTCAAGGAGCACCCCTTCCACGATGGCAGCGGCGGCGGTTATCTGGTCTTTGAAAATGGCGACAGCATGCTCTATCGGGAAAAGGTCATCAACAACTCCACCGCCTACTACGGCGGACCCATTACCGCCACCGGCCACCCGGTTGGCCCTGGTGTTATCGCCGTGGATCCCACTGTCTATCCCTATCATACCAGTATGTATATCGGTGCCATCAACGGCGGCAAGGTATATGGCCTCGGTACCGCCTATGACTGCGGCGGTGCTGTCAAGGGGCATATCATCGACCTCTGGTTCCCCACTTATGCCGACTGCGTCTCCTGGGGCCGCCGTGATATCACCTGCTATATCCTGCAGGATATCAACGTCACCTGAAAAGAATGACACCCCTTAGGGTGCCATTCTTTTTTTATCCCGCCGCCATTCCAATCCGTCCGCAAAACCCATTTTGCGGACGCCTTAACTTTTCACTTTTCACTTCTCATCTCGCACTCTCGCAAGATCCCCTGCGCCGCCGCCTGATACGCCGCCAGCGTCTTTGCCTTGCGGATCTGCTTGATATACTCCTCCGTTCCCATAAATGAACAGCCAAGATAGTTCCAGAATTCCCGCATCCGATAGATGGCAGGCAGTGCCCCGTCCAAAAGGCGTTCATACCCGTCAAATACCTCATCGTGGAATGCCGTCAGTTCCTCCCGGGTCGCCGCTGCGCCGCCGCGAATTTCCCGCAGCAGGGCGGGACGACGGACAAGTCCGCGCCCAATCATCACGCCGCAGCCATAGCCCAGCGCCTCATCACCCTGCGCGGTGATATCGCCGTTATATACCAGCGGCAAGTCCGTATGACTCTGTGTCCACAAAAACACGTCCCGGTGGGACGTTCCCTCATAGAACTCTTTCTGCACCCGCGGATGAACCGTCAGTTCCGCGATGGGATAGCGGTTGTAAACCTCCAGCAGCCGTTCCCACTCTCCCGTTTCATACCGCCCGATACGGGTCTTGACCGAGATCTGTAAATCCGGCAGGGCGCTGAAAATCTCGTCCAGTACCGCATCAAGATACGGCAGGTCTGATAAAAGCCCGCTGCCCTTGTGCTTGGCCACCACTGTTCCGCTGGGGCAGCCCAGATTAAAATTGACCTCCCGATAGCCCAGCTTCTGTAATTCTCTTGCGCCCCAGATAAAGTATTCCGCCCGATTGGTCAAAAGCTGCGGCACCAGATCCGTCTCGCCCTGCGTCACCTCCCGCAGCTCCTTGGTCTGAAAACTGAGGTTGCCGTTTGGGGAGAGGAACGGCGTGTAGTACCGATCCGCTCCGCCGAAAATATCCCGGTGGGCCTTTCGCCAGATGTGGGTGGTGACCCCTTCCAGCGGTGCAGTATAGAGTTTCGGCATCGTTACGCCTCTTTTCCGCATTCTTGCCGATTTTTCCGAATTTTTCCGTTTTTTTCCGCCATTTTCCCGCTTTGGCAAGTTTAATTTTACCGTAATTCTGTTGCAAATACAAGGGGGCTATGATAAGATAGGAAGTCGAAAGGCAGGGAATTCCATGACACTTTTTGACTACTATCTGCGGTACATGCAGGAGATTTTTGACGGCAAGCGCCAGCCTCCGGCAGGTATGGTTTTAACCGCTTCCGATGAATCGCAGCGCATGAAAGAGCTCTCTGCCGAGCTGTGCAGAATGGGCATGGAATCCTTTGTCCGTGCCTGTGCCGCCCAAGACGGTGCCGCCCTGCCGGATGAGATATTTGAAAATCCCGAAACCGTTGAAAATACAGAGGTTTCCGCCGATGACCCCGATGCCGGCAAGCATGCTTTTGAGGTGTTTTTAGACTGTATCGCTCTGGATGATGATCTGGTAAAATACCTGATTGAAATTCTGAAAAAGAACGACAAAAAAGAGTTTTTTAAGCTCTCTCAGATCACCACCCACCTGGATCTGGATCCCCGGGAATTTCTCTATTGGCTGGGGCATAAAGAGGACTTCGGCACAGAAGAAGAGCGTCTCTGCGCCACAATCATGGATGCCTGTCTGGACCGTTTGAAAGCGGAAAACCGGTTGGATCTTGCCGCCGCCCTCCTCTCCGGCGACCAAACCACTTTCGAGGCTTTCCGCTGTGAAGCGAAAGAACTTGTCAATCTGCCATGCGCCACGTATGCGTGGTTTTCCCGCAACTATCTGGATCGGGATTATCCCATCCGTATGATCATGAAATGGAACGGTGTTGCCCTATGATAGCAAAAGAAATCTACGCCCAAATGGGCATCAGTAACTCTGTCCTGCAATTTGGTGAAGCCCGCCTTGCCGAAGTACAGGAGCAGTTTGCCGAGATTGATGCCATCGCTGAAAATAACCAGGCAAAAGTCCTCTACGCCATGCAAAAAAACCGGGTAGCGGCCAATCATTTCAATCTGTCCACAGGTTACGGCTATGACGACTTGGGGCGCGATACTCTGGAGCAGATCTACGCCGATATTTTCCATACCGAAAGCGCCTTGGTACGCCCTCAAATTTCCTGCGGCACCCACGCCTTAGCGCTGGCACTGGGAGCCAATCTTCTGCCCGGCGATGAGCTGCTCAGTCCTGTCGGCGCGCCCTATGATACCTTGGAAGAAGTCATCGGTATCCGTCCTTCCGTGGGGTCGCTCAAAGAGTACGGTGTAACCTATGCTCAGGTAGATCTGCTTCCCGATGGCAGCTTTGACTATGACGGTATCCGCCGCGCGATAAACGAAAAAACCAAGCTTATCACGATTCAGCGCAGCAAGGGCTATGCCACCCGTCCCAGCTTCTCAGTGGAGGAAATCGGCAAGCTGATCGTCTTTTGCAAGCAGTGCAAGCCTGATGTTTTGTGCATGGTGGACAACTGCTACGGAGAGCTGGTAGAAGTCATAGAGCCCACCGATGTGGGAGCTGATATGGTCGTGGGCAGTCTGATCAAAAATTTAGGCGGTGGTCTTGCCCCTACCGGCGGCTACGTGGTGGGGAAAAAAGTGTGTATAGAACGTTGTGCTTACCGCCTGAGTGCCCCCGGATTGGGGCGGGAGGTCGGTGCCAATCTGGGACTTTTGACTCAGTTCTATCAAGGACTTTTTATGGCACCCACAGTAGTATCCAGTGCGATCAAGGGCGCGGTATTTGCCGCCGCCTGCTATGAGAAGCTGGGGTTCCGTGTGGTACCCTTCTCCCATGAAACCAGGCACGATATCATTCAATGTGTAGAACTGGGCTCCAAAGAGGGCATGGTAGCTTTCTGCAAGGGCATTCAGTCCGCTGCCCCGGTGGACAGCTATGTGACACCGGAGCCCTGGGCCATGCCCGGCTACGACAGCGATGTCATTATGGCCGCCGGCGCCTTTGTGCAGGGCGCTACCAGCGAACTCAGCGCCGATGGTCCCGTCCGCGAGCCGTATGCCATATATTTTCAAGGCGGGCTGACCTGGTATCACGCTAAGCTGGGCATTCTGATGAGTTTGCAAAAGATGCTGGACGCGGGTTTGATTTCCCTGTAAAAGGAGTACCCTATGTGGTTTTGGTTTTCCCTGATTGCCCTGCTGTGCTGGAGCGGCAGCGACCTGTTTTCCAAACTGGGCTGCCAGGATACAGATGACAAATACAGCCATCTGAAGATGGTGATGGCTGTTGGCTTGGTGATGGGGCTGCATGCTGCCTATGAGATTTTTATCGGCGGCGTGGACATCAGTTGGGGCGTGATCCTCACCTATCTGCCGGTGAGTCTGCTCTATATCAGTTCCATGACGGTTGGGTATCTGGGCATGCGATATATCGAGCTTTCTATCCTCTCCCCTATCTGTAACTCCAGCGGAGCTATCGTGGCAATTTTAGCGCTGGCAACCGGCGGCCTGAACGGGCTTGTGCCGGCTCAGCTTTTTGCCACGGCGTTGGTATGCGTTGGTGTTATTGGGTTGGGATTTGTAGAAGCCCGGGAAGATGAGGAACTCCGGCAGGCCCGGCAAGACAGGAGCAATCATCACTATGCCAAGTCCGCTTTGGCATTGGCTCTGCCCATTATCTACTGCCTGCTGGATGCTCTGGGAACCTTTGCCGACAGCAAAATTCTGGAGCGGCTCAACGAAGACAGCGCTAACGCAGCCTATGAACTGACCTTTTTGCTGGCCGGTCTGGTATGCTTCGTGTACGTGGTACTCATCAAGAAAAGCCGCCTTGTACCCAAGCGGGAGACGCCGAAATACGCCGGTGCCATCTTTGAAACCGCGGGACAGTTCGCCTATATCTACGCTCTGGCAGACAGCCGCCATGTGGCGCTGACTGTTCCCATTATCTCTGCCTACTGCGTGGTAAGCATGGTCTGGGGACGCGTTTTTCTCAAGGAAAAGCTGTCCGGCAAGCACTACGCCATGGTGGCATTGGTGGTGATCGGCATTGTCATTTTAGGTCTATATGACAGATAAGAAATAGATGGGAGGCTCCCCTTATGACAAAGAAGACGCTTTATAACGCCGTTCTGATTTTCAATCTGATGTTTATCCTGCCGGGTATCGGGGTGTGTATCATGCTGCTGGTCAACCCCGCTGCAACACTGGCGGTACAGTCGGCCGGCGTGGCGGCCTTACTATCCCTGCTGGCAGCTTTTTTCTATACCATCAAGGGCTTTTCCAAAAAGCAGGCCTGGGCTCACAAACTGTTTTTGGGCTTTTTCGCACTTGCGGTGATTCTCACTCAGATTGGCAGGCAGACACGACCCGATATCTTCGGGATCGTGTTGTCCGCCATAACGGTGGTGCTTCTGCTGCTGTTGCTTTGCGGAAAAAGTATCGGTTTCAGTCGTTCTCTGCTTCTATGCGTCATTCTGGTAGTAATCGGTGTGCTGCTGATCCTCCGCCTGATCTTGACCGACCCTGGCATCGGGCGTTACGGCGACCCGTACAGCAACCTGTTGCTGACCTGGGCAACGGCTGATACCGCTCTTTCTGTATTGTCGGGAACACTTACCTTCTCTAAGTACATCGACAAGGTAGATCGCGGCAGAGAAACCTGAGTTCATAAAAAAGCGGAGCGGCCGTACCGCTCCGGTTTTTCTTTTTTACACACCGGTCATCACTTTCATGACCTCGAATTCTTCTTCGTTCAGCGTCTTGTGCATGGACAGAGCCTTATCAATATCCATATCAACAAGCCTGTCGTTCTCCACAGCGCAGATGACCCGGTTGGTCTTGCCCTCTGCCAAAACGCGGACCGCTTCATATCCCATACGGGTTGCCATCACGCGATCCTTTGCCGTAGGGCTGCCGCCCCGCTGGATATGACCCAGAATGGTGACCCGGGGGTCCAACCCCAGTTCCTCTTCGATCTGCTTTCCCACGTCCACGGCACTGGCGGCACCTTCGGCCACCACGATGGTGAAATTGGTCTTGCCATTCAAACGGGCACGGCGAATCTTCTCTGCCACATAGTTTTGGAAATCATATTTACTCTCCGGTACCAAGACAGCAGTAGCACCAACGGCAAGCCCCACATAAAGGGCAAGGAAACCGGCTCGGCGTCCCATGACCTCTACCACGCTGCACCGCTCATGGGACTGCATGGTATCCCGCAGCTTGTCGATACACTCTACTGCTGTATTAACGGCGGTATCAAATCCCACCGTATAGTCCGTGCAGGAGATATCGTTGTCAATGGTGCAGGGAATGCCAACCACAGCGATACCCTGCTTGCTCAGGGACTGAGCACCCCGGAACGTACCGTCACCGCCGATGGCAACTATGCCATCCAGGCCCAGCAGCTTGCAGGTGGCCGCTGCTTTTTTCTGTCCTTCCTCGGTACGAAATTCCTCGCTGCGGGCAGTATAGAGCTTGGTGCCGCCCAGGTGGATAATGCGGTTGACCGAGTCGCTGTCCATATTCATGAAATCGCCGCTGATCAATCCGGCATAACCGCGGCGAATGCCGATACACTCAACACCCATCGCGTTTGCCGTACGGACAACGCTGCGGATGGCAGCGTTCATACCGGGGGCATCACCGCCGGAGGTCAGGACACCGATGCGTTTGACTTTCGATTCACTCATATATCATTTCTCCTTGCGGAAAGATTTTCCGTCCACATTTTAGCACGTTTTTTCCGGCAAGGCAACTGTACAAATGGCAAATTATATGTTATGCTGAAAATTGAGGTGAAAATCATGCAGGAACAGTTTGTGCCCCTGACCGTTTCGTGGTTCAAGCGGGCGTTTGTCTATACCGGCAGTATCGGCGACTTTCGCTACCGTTATGCCACCGACAAGGATGTGATCCACGTGGCCGTTTACAGCATCTATTGCTATGAAGTAGCACAGGATAAGGTCGAGGCGGATTTCCCCTGGACAGAGGACGGCGTAGAGGAGCTGAAAAACTGGATACAGGCGCAATACGAGGCGTTTTTGAAAAAATGAAAGTCTGCCGTTGGGCAGACTTTTCATTTTCCGCGCCAGGTGGCAGGACTCAGCAGGACAAGAATGGGCATCAGTTCCAGACGGCCCATCAGCATAACAAGGGATAAGGTGTACTTGCTCAGGTCACTCAAAGCGCCGAAGTTGGCCATGGGGCCCAACAACCCCAGTCCGGGACCTACGTTACTGATACAGGTCAGACCGGCTATCAGCGACTCGGTAAAGCCCAGATTGTCCCATGCCACAATCAGGGTACTGCCGATGATGATAAACAGGTAGGCCGCCTGAAAGGTATGGGCAGCGGTAACGGTGCGTTCCGGCACTACCTGTCCGTCTATTTTGATGACGCTGACCCGGTTGGGGTGGAGGATCCGCTGCAAGTCCCGGCGCAGGCTTTTCCCCAATAGCAGCAATCGACTGACCTTCATACCGCCGGCGGTAGATCCGGCACATCCGCCGATATACATCAGCGCCGCCAGAATGCACTGGCTGAACGCCGGCCACCGGGCAAAATCCCGGGTGGCATAGCCGGTGGTGGTGATGATCGTGGTGACCTGAAAGGCAGCATCGGTAACGGACTCGCCGACCCGTCCGCCGTTTTGCAGACACAGATCCAGGCAGATGAGAGCCGTAGCGGCGAGGACGATCCCCGTATAGGTTCGCAGTTCCTCGCTTTGCAAAACCTGCCGCCATTTGCCGCACAGCAGGGCAAACATCAGGCCAAAGTTCACACCGGCAAGAAAGGTAAATACCGTGATGATCCACACAATAGCGCTGCTGCCATAGGCCGCAATACCAGCGTTGCGAACGGAAAAACCGCCGGTGGCGATGGTGGTAAAAGCGTGGTTGATGCTGTCAAACCAGCTCATCCCGGCAATACGCAGAGACAAGGTTTCCAGCGCTGTAAGGCCAAGGTAGATCCCATACAGGATTTTGGCAGTCTGGCTTAATTTCGGCACCAATTTGCTCTTGATGGGGCCGGGGCTTTCGGCACGCATCAGGTACACCGCACCATCACCCAGCTTGGGCATCAGTGCCAGAAACAATACCAGAACTCCCATGCCGCCCATCCACTGGGTCTCACTGCGCCAGAGAAGAATACTGCGCGGCAGGTTTTCCACGGCATCCAGGATTGTGGAACCGGTGGTCGTCAGGCCGGATATGGTTTCAAACAGAGCATTGGCATAGTGGGGAATGGAACGGGAAAGCAGATAGGGAACGGCACCAAACACGGACAGCACGATCCATGCCAAAGCCACCGTTGCGTAACCGTCACGGCTTTGCATCTGTCGATTATGCACCGGGATCATCCGCAGCAGGCCACCGCACAGGGCACACAGAAAGAGGGCGGATAAGAACGGCAACAGGCAGCCATCACCACAGCAGAGCGATACCGCCACAGGCAAAAGCAAAAAGCCGGCCTCTACCCACAGCACATATCCTAACGTATTCCCAATCAAACGAACATTCATAAACTGTCCTTCCCTGCATCTGCAACGAGCCCTGTAATATCACTTTTTGCCGGCCAAAATATTGTTGCCTATTATATTCTTTGCGCTTCCCTCTGTCAACAGATTGACAATTACCTTTATAAATTGTATTTTGAAGAAACTTTTGTTTCGTTACAATCGTCATATTTTTGTCAATTTTTCAAAAAGTGTTGCACTTTTTTCGCAAATTTGATCATTTTTCTTTTCTCCGCTCATAAAATGTTATGTCTAATTATTGTCATTCTTTTTCGCACTTTTTCGATAATTTTTCCTCATTTTAACAACTTTTCTGATTTTATTGACTTTCAAGCTAAAGTGTGGCATTCTTAAGCTGTAATCATTTAGTCTGTAATGGCAATACCTTTGTCGCCACATAACGGACAAAAAAGGAGTGACCGAATTTTGAGCAGACTTGATATTAAAAATCCCTCTCGCGCACAAACGGTAGTGGATAACCTCTACCGTGACGTGGAGCGCAGAATTGCGGCCAGCCCTCCGGGACTATGTCCTGTGGATATGTCCCTGAGCTTTCTGCAACTCTGCCATGCACAGACCTGCGGTAAATGTGTTCCCTGCCGTATCGGTCTGGGACAGCTGAGTAAGCTGATCACCCAGGTGTTGGACGGTACCGCCACCATGGACACCCTGACCATCATCGAAAAGACCGCCCGTTCTATTGTGAACACCGCTGACTGCGCCATCGGCCGTGACGCCGCCCGTCTGGTGCTGGACGGTCTGGCCGGTTTCCGGGATGACTATGAAGAGCACATCAAGCACCATCGTTGTTTGGCCGGCCTGCAGTTGCCTGTTCCCTGCGTGGCCATGTGTCCCGCCGGCGTGGACGTACCCGGCTACATGGCTCTGGTGGGCGAGGATCGCTGTGCCGATGCGGTACGCCTGATCCGCAAGGACAACCCCTTCCCCACCGCCTGCGCCTACATCTGCGAGCATCCCTGTGAGGCTCGCTGCCGCCGCAACATGATCGATGACGCCATCAATATCCGCGGCCTGAAACGCTATGCTGTGGACAACGCCGGCGAGGTTCCCCAGCCCGAATGTGCCGACGCTACCGGCAAGAAGGTCGCCATTATCGGCGGCGGTCCCAGCGGTTTGAGCTGCGCCTACTATCTGACGCTGATGGGCCATAAGGTCACCGTATTTGAAGAAAAGCAGAAGCTGGGCGGTATGCTGCGCTACGGCATCCCCAGCTACCGTTTCCCCCGGGAGAAGCTGGACGCTGAGATCGCATCCATCCTGTCTCTGGGCATCGAGGCCAAGACCGGCGTGGTGTTCGGCAAGGACATCAATTTTGCCGACATCAAGGACGAGTATGACTGCGTCTATATCGCCATCGGCGCCCATCAGGATAAGAAGGTGGGCATTGAGGGAGAGGACAGCAAGAACGTCATGTCCGCCGTGGAAATGCTCCGTTCCATCGGCGACGATGTTTATCCCGATTTCTCCGGCAAGAAGGTCGTGGTGATCGGCGGCGGCAACGTGGCCATGGACGTGACCCGCAGTTCCATCCGCTTGGGCGCCGAAAAGGTCACCTGCGTCTATCGCCGCCGCGTGGACGATATGACCGCTCTGCCCGATGAGATCACCGGTGCGATGGCAGAGGGTGCAGAGCTGATGACGCTGATGGCCCCCGTCCGCATCGAAGCCGATGAAAACGGCAACGCCGTTGCCCTGTGGGTACAGCCCCAGCTCATCGGCGAGGCTGACAAGTCCGGCCGTCCCCGTCCCAACAAGGCAGATCTGCCCGAGGTCCGTATCCCCGCCGACATCATCGTGGTGGCCATCGGTCAGGGCATTGAGATTGCCGGCTTTGAGCAGGCCGGTGTGCCCATCAAGCGCGGCACGTTTGTGGCAGGCCTTTCCGGGCAGGTCAACGATATGGCCAACGTATTCGCCGGCGGCGACTGCGTGACCGGTCCTGCTACCGCCATCCGCGCCATTGCCGCCGGTAAGGTGGCAGCCGCCAACATTGATGTGCATCTGGGCTATCACCATGAGATCACCGTAGACGTGGAAGTGCCCACGCCCAAGCTGAACAACCGCCCGCCCCATGGCCGTATCAACACGACCGAGCGCGAAGCCTGTGAGCGTAAGAACGACTTTGCCGATATTGAGTGCGGCCTGACTCACGAGGGCGCCTGCACCGAGGCATCCCGCTGCCTGCGCTGTGACCACTTCGGCTACGGAATCTTCAGAGGAGGTCGAGAGAAGAAATGGTAAATCTGACGATAGATAAAAAAGCGGTCTGCGTACCCGAGGGTACTACCATTCTGGACGCCGCCCGCAGTGTCGGTATCGACATTCCTACCCTGTGCTTTTTGAAAGAGATCAACGAGATCGGTGCCTGCCGGATCTGCATGGTGGAGGTAGAGGGTCAGGATCGTCTGATCCCCTCGTGCAACAATGTGGTTGCAGAGGGCATGGTGGTTCACACCAATTCGCCCCGGGCTCGTGAGGCTCGCCGCGTCAATCTGCGTCTGCTGCTCTCTCAGCACGACGTGACCTGTACCCAGTGCACCCGCAGCGGCAACTGCAAGCTGCAAAAGCTGACCAACGACTACAACCTGCTGGGTGATCACTATACTCATGATTTGAAGAACATCCCTGACGACTACTCCAACCCCGTGATCCGTATCGAAAACCGCTGCATCCGCTGTATGCGCTGCATTCAGGTCTGCGACAAGATCCAGGGTATGAACATCTGGGATCTGATGGGAACCGGTTCCCGTACCACCATCGGTGTGGGTAAGGCGCACAGCCTGCTGGAATCCGACTGCACGTTCTGCGGACAGTGCGTGACCCACTGTCCCGTTGGCGCTTTGCAGGAGCGTGATGATACCGGCAAGGTATTTGATGCGCTGGCAGATCCCAACAAGATCACCGTGGTACAGGTGGCTCCCGCTGTCCGCAGCGCCTGGGCCGAATACTACGGTCTGGATCCCAAGTTCGCCACACCGGAGCGTATGGTATCTGCCCTCAAGACTCTGGGCTTTGACTACGTGTTCGATACCAACTTCACCGCCGACCTGACCATCATGGAAGAGGGCAGCGAGTTTATCGAGCGTTTCACCCATCGCAACCAGTACACCTGGCCCATGTTCACCAGCTGCTGCCCCGGTTGGGTGCGGTTTGTCAAGAGCCAGTTCCCGAAATATGCCAAGAACCTGTCCACCGCCAAGAGCCCGCAGGCCATGTTCGGTGCTGTGACCAAGAGCTACTTTGCTGAAAAGATCGGTGTGGATCCCCACAACATCTTCGTGATTTCTATTATGCCCTGTACCGCCAAAAAAGCAGAGCGGGCCATTCCCAATCTGAACGATGCCTGCGGCGATCCCGATGTGGACGTGGTGCTGACAACCCGCGAGATGGTGCGTCTGTTCCGCGGTGAGCAGGTCATCCCTGTCAATCTGCCTGAAACGCCCTTTGACAGCCCCTTGGGTACCGGTACCGGTGCTGCGGTCATCTTCGGCGCCACCGGCGGCGTGATGGATGCGGCGCTCCGCAGTGCCTATTATCTGGTGACCGGTAAGAACCCCGATGCCGATGCCTTTACCGCTGTTCGTGGTATGGACGGCTGGAAGGAAGCCACCTTTAACGTACCCGGTGCCGGCGATGTCCACGTGGCCGTGGTCAGCGGTCTGGGCAACACCCGCAAGCTGATGAATGCCATCGACTCCGGCGAAGTCAACTATGACTTCGTGGAGGTCATGGCCTGTCCCGGCGGCTGTGCAGGCGGCGGCGGTCAGCCCATCCATGACGGTGTAGAGATGGCAGAATATCGCGGCGACATTCTTTGGGGTCTGGACAAGAAGGCCAAGGTGCGCTTCTCCCACGAGAACCCCGATGTTCAGGCGCTGTATGCCGAATATCTGAAGGCACCCCTGGGCGAGAAATCCCACCACCTGCTGCACACAGAATACAACTCCTGGGATATCCACAACGTACATTGATCCACCGCTTTCGGGGCAGTCCGATGGACTGCCCCGCTTTTCTGTTTACATGTACTTTTTCCTTACAGCATATTGCAATTCATAAAAAATATGGTATACTTATCGTGTATTGATGTGTATATCTTCCTACAACATTTGGTGTATGAAGTCAGATTTATGCGGGCAAGATAGCTGCAGCAATTCGCTTTCTTGAAATGAGGTGCCTACTTGAACAAGTATCTGATCAATGGCGGCCGTTCCCTGTTCGGCGAAGTGACCATCTCCGGCGCAAAAAACGCCGCCGTGGCAATTCTTCCTGCCGCTCTGCTGGTGGACGGTATTTGCCGGATTGAAAATATTCCGCAAATCAGCGATGTAACGCTGTTTTTCAACATTCTCGATGAGCTGGGTGCACACGTTAAGGTGTTGAATCGACACGCCATTGAGCTGGATTGCCACGCCATCCGCTCCACCCGTCCCAGCTATGATTTGGCACGCCGGATCCGCGCCAGCTACTATCTGGTGGGCGCTCTGCTGGGTCGTTTCGGCGAGGCCACCGTGGCTCTGCCCGGCGGCTGTAACTTCGGTGGCGTGCGACCCATTGACCAGCACGTCAAGGGCTTTACCGCCATGGGGGCTGAGGTCACCCTGGAGGGCGGTGCGATCCATGCGGTATCCAAATACGAACGGCTTATCGGCGAGACCATCTATCTGGACGTGGTCTCCGTAGGGGCTACCATGAATATCATGATGGCTGCCGTACTGGCTGACGGCACCACCGTTATTGAAAATGCGGCAAAAGAACCCCACATCGTGGATCTAGCCAACTTCCTGAACTCTATGGGTGCTGATGTCAAGGGTGCCGGTACGGATACCATCAAGATCCGCGGCGTGGAGCGTCTGAGCGGCGGCAGCTACACCATCATTCCCGATCAGATCGAGGCCGGTACCTATATGGCAGCCGTGGCCGCTACCGGCGGGCAGCTGCTCATCAAGAATATTATCCCCAAGCACATGGATTGTATCTCTGCCAAACTCAAGGAGATGGGCGTTGAGATCGAAGAAAATGACGATACGCTGCTGGTTCGCCGCAGCGGCGATTTGAAAAAAGCCAACATCAAGACCATGCCCTATCCCGGTTTCCCCACAGATATGCAGCCCCAGATCGCTACGGTACTGGCTTTGGCCGAGGGTACCTCTCTGGTGACGGAAAGCGTTTGGGCCAGCCGCTTTAAGTATGTGGACGAGCTCAAGCGTATGGGAGCCCACATTCAGGTAGACGGCAAGGTCGCCATTATTGAGGGCATCAATCATTTTGACGGTGCACCCATTCAAGCCTGTGATCTGCGGGCAGGCGCCGCTATGGTCATTGCCGCTCTTGCTGCACAGGGTACCACGGAGATTTCCAACATTCAGTATATTGAGCGCGGCTATGAGGATATCGTAGGTAAACTCCGGGCTGTGGGCGCCGATATTCGCGTTATCGAAGAACCTGACAGCGAAGCGGAAGAGCACATTGGATAAGTGAGTAAATGAAACAGCGTTCGTCCGGCGGATCCTGACGGACGCTGTTTTCCCATGATGAGGACATAAATCGTGTTGACCGTACATACCTTTGCCAGTGGATCGGAGGGGAACTGCCTGCTGATCTCCGGCGAACAAACACATATCTTGCTGGATGCCGGCATCTCCTGTAAGCGCATTACCTGTTCCCTGGCCGCATTGGGTTTGCGCATGGAAGATGTGGACGCCATTCTCATCACCCATGAGCACAGCGACCATATCAGCGGGCTTGCCACATTGGTAAAGCACCATCATTTGCCGATCTACGCTACCGCCGCTACCGCCAGGCAGCTGGGCTACCGCATTGCCGGTATTGAGCCGCTTTTGTGCCATATTGCCGCGGGCGATGTATTTCGCGTGGGAGAGATCAGGGTGACGACATTCCCCACCAGCCACGATGCCGCCGACAGCGTGGATTACCGGTTTGACAGCAATAGCAGCATCGGTGTACTGACCGATACCGGTTACGTAACAGACGAGGCGGCAGAGGTGCTTTCCGGCGTGGATTTACTGGTGCTGGAGAGCAACCATGACGTGGAATGGCTGAAAAGCGGGCCGTATCCCTATTCCCTGCAGCAGCGGATCCTGGGCGACTACGGTCATTTGAGCAATGAGACCGCAGCACGCTTTGCCAGTCAGATGGCACAAAGCGGAACAATGCAGTTCGTACTGGCGCATTTAAGCCGTGAGAACAATACACCCCAACGCGCGTTGGAAACGGTGGCGCAGGCAGTAACGGCATTCGGTGCTGCGGTCTGCGTAGCGCCCCGAGGTGAATTGAGCTGCGGCTATCGGGCGGAGGTGACCGGGTGCAGAGAGTAAGTATCATCTGTGTGGGAAAACTGAAAGAAAAGTTCTATATGGAGGCCGCAGCAGAGTATCTGAAACGACTGCAGCGGCATTGCAAGCCGGAACTCGTTGAGTTGCCGGAGACCCGTCTGCCGGAAGACCCCTCCCCTGCTGAAATTCAAAAAGCTCTGGCATCGGAGGCAGATCTGATCCGGGAAAAACTGCCCAAGGGCGGGGCCGTCATCGCTATGTGCATTGAGGGCAAGACCTGCTCCAGCGAAGAGCTTTCCCGAAAGCTCGCAGACTTTGGTGTGGCAGGCAAGACGCAGGTCACCTTTTTGATCGGCGGCAGTTTCGGGCTGGATAGTACGCTGAAGCAGAGCGCCGACTGGCGTTTGAGTATGTCCCCTATGACTTTTCCCCATCACATGGCCCGCATCATGTTATTAGAGCAAATCTACCGCGCGTACCAAATTGCGGACGGTACACGATACCACAAATAGGAGGTCTTTCACATGAGTGATAATCCCTACGCAGATTTTGTCTTTGCTTTGGGCAAAGACAGCGGCTGGAATTTCCGCCGTGAGGAATTGAATTGGCCCAAAGAGGAAAACGGAGAGAAAGAAAAAGCGGTACTGCTGACCCAGGGGTTGGACAATCCCGCCAATGCAGACGTGACCATCTCCGTTTTGGCCTCCTGCGGCATTCCCTGCTTTAAGTACTACGACAAAGAGGGCGCCGCCGGCAAGGTGATCAACGGATTCTCCGGTTACGGCGTCAGTTTATACGTGCCTGCCTCTATGGCAGAAGAAGCACGGGCGATTTTGAATGCGCCACCCGTGGAAGAGGAGGAAGAAATATGAATTACCGTCTGGAATATGAGAAATGGCTCCACAGCGGAGTTCTGACCGCTGAGGAGGTCAAAGAGCTGGAAGCTATCGCCGGCGATGAAAAAGAGATTGAGAGTCGTTTTTTCGCCCCTCTGGAGTTTGGTACCGCCGGTCTGCGGGGTACGATGAAGATGGGCCTGCACCAGATGAACGTCTATGTGATTCGCTGGGCCACTCAGGGCTTTGCCAACGTGATCTGTGCCGAGGGTGAAGCAGCCAAAAAGCGGGGCGCTGCCATCTGCATGGACTGCCGCAATCATTCTATGGAGTTCGCCAAGGCCGCCGCCGAGGTCTGCGCCGCCAACGGCATCTATGTCCGTATTTTTGAGAGCCTGCGGCCTACCCCGGAGCTGAGCTTTGCCGTACGGGAATACGGCTGTCAGGCCGGTATCAACGTCACCGCCAGCCACAACCCCAAGGAGTACAACGGCTACAAGGTTTACTGGGCTGACGGCGCACAGCTGCCGCCCCAGCATGCCGATGCCATTGCCAAAGAGCTGGAAAGCATTGACATCTTTACCGGTGTGAAGCGAATGGACTTTGACGAGGCTGTCAAGGCCGGCATGATTCAGGTTATCGGCGAGGAGACCGACCGCAGGTTCATGGCCAAGGTCATGGAAATGGTCAACGACCGCCAGTCTGTTGCCAAAGTAGCCGACACATTCCAAGTGGTCTATACGCCGTTTCACGGCTGCGGCCACAAGTTGGTTCCGGAAGCCCTGACAGCTCTCGGCATCAAGCATCTGCACCCGGTGCCGGAGCAGATGATCATTGACGGAGACTTCCCCACCGTGGCATCTCCCAACCCGGAAAACCCCGAGGGATTCTATCTGGCCGAAGCATTGGCCGACAAGGTGGGTTCTGATTTCCTGCTGGGTACCGATCCCGACAGCGACCGGGTTGGCATCATGGTGCGGGATAAGAGCGGCAAGTTCATTCCTGTTACCGGCAACCAGACCGGCGTACTGCTGGCAGACTACATCATCGGCGCTATGAAGCGCAGCGGTAAGATGCCGGAAAAGCCCGTAATCCTCAAGAGCCTTGTCACCACCGAGATGGCACGGCGGGTCTGCGAGGCAAACGGCGTTACCTGCTGTGATACCTTTACCGGTTTTAAATTTATGGCAGAGAAAAAGAACGCCCTGGAAGCCAACCGGGAAGGCACCGTTATCATGTCCTATGAAGAGAGTTATGGCTATATGTTGGGCGACTTCGTCCGGGACAAAGACGCCGTCACCGCTTCCCTGGTGCTGACCGAGATGGCGGCGTGGTACGCCACCCGGGGCATGACGCTGTACGACGCCATTCTGTCTCTGTACGAAACATACGGCTGGTACGGTGAAAAGACCCACAACTTGGTGATGCCCGGTCTGGACGGTCTTGCAAAGATGGCAGCCCTGATGAAATCTCTGCGGGAAAATCCCCCCAAGGAGATCTCCGGCGTTTCTGTGGCACAGTGGAAGGACTATCAGGATGGCAGTGTGATCGATGCGCAAAGCGGTGCCAAGTCCGCCATGGAGCTTTCCGGCTCCAATGTGCTGCGCTATGAGATGGCAGACGGCACCAGCATTATCGTCCGTCCCAGCGGCACCGAGCCCAAGATCAAGGTCTATATCCTGACCAAGGGCGCCGATGCCGCCGAGCGAGATGCTAACCTCGCCAAATACGGTGAGTGGGTCAAAACACTGGCGTAAAATACACGCAAAAAAAGAACGCCCGTTGGGGGACTTCACTTAGGGATTTTTTATCCCTAAAGGGAACGGCACAGCTTACAGAAATGTAGGCTATGCCGTTTCTCTTTTTTCTTCGGGTATATCAAGTACCCCGATGTAATTCCAAGGTAGTGTCAAGATTTATGCGCAAATTTGTTTGCAGGCTCTGTGCTGAATGAGGTCAGCCGACCAGGAAAGCGGTGTCATCCATCGCCTCCAAGTGCTTCATGTTCATGTATTTCTTGTTGCCCCACTGCGTACCAGCAACATGGCGTAACCGGGCGCAGACCAGCATAAGGGCCGATTCGCCGTCCGGGAAACAACCGACAACTCTTGTTCTGCGCCGGATCTCACGGTTCAGCCGCTCAATCACGTTGTTGGTGCGAATCCGTGTCCAATGCTCAGAGGGAAAGTCGCAGTAGGTCAGTGTCTCTTCCACACTGTCTTCAATCTTCTTGGCGGCTTCCTTGTAAATGTCAATGAATTTCTTTACCAGTGACACTGAAATTGTTTACCAGTGTTG
>CALCRH010000334.1 GCA_937894515.1 uncultured Clostridia bacterium
ATCATGGTGGACAGAAAGCTCTTAAAGAACCCCAACGGTCTGATCCTCGGCACACCGGGCAGCGGTAAATCCTTCTCGGCAAAGCGCGAAATGAGCAACGTGTTCTTCGTTACCGACGATGACATCATTATCTGCGACCCGGAATCGGAGTACGGTGCGCTGGTCAACCGTCTGCACGGTCAGGTCATTCGCATTTCTCCTACCTCAAACGACTATCTGAACCCCATGGACTTGAACCTCGATTACAGCGACGACGAAAACCCGCTGTCGCTGAAATCGGACTTCATCCTGTCTTTATGTGAGCTGATCGTCGGCGGCAAGGAGGGCTTGCAGCCGATTGAGAAAACCATCATTGACCGCTGTGTGCGGCTGGTGTATCGGAAGTATCTCAATGACCCCAAGCCGGATAATATGCCGATTTTGGAGGACTTGTACGATGAGCTTCGCCGGCAGGAGGAAAAGGAAGCGCAGTACCTTGCAACGGCTTTGGAAATCTACGTCACCGGCTCGCTGAACGTCTTTAATCATCAGAGCAACATCAACATCAATAACCGCATCGTTTCCTTTGATATTAAGGAACTGGGCAAACAGCTCAAAAAGATCGGGATGCTGGTGGTACAGGATGCCGTATGGAACAGAGTAACCGTCAACCGTGAAGCGCGAAAATCCACTCGCTACTACATCGACGAAATGCACTTGCTCTTGAAAGAAGAACAGACTGCCGCGTACACGGTAGAGATTTGGAAGCGTTTCAGAAAATGGGGCGGCATCCCGACAGGCATCACGCAGAACGTCAAAGACCTGTTATCCTCCCGCGAGGTGGAGAACATCTTTGAAAACAGCGATTTTGTGTATATGCTGAATCAGGCGTCGGGCGACAGACAGATACTCGCCAAGCAACTCAATATCTCCCCGCATCAGCTCTCGTATGTCACCCATTCGGGTGAAGGCGAGGGCTTACTTTTTTACGGCAGTACCATCATTCCGTTTGTGGATCACTTCCCGAAGAATACGGAGCTGTACGCCGTGATGACCACCAAGCTATCCGAAATCACAGAACAATAAAAGGAGGAACCATTTCCATGAATACCACGATCACCATTACCATCGAAAACAGCCATCCCGAAAATCCCGTGCTGGATTATGAAGCCGCCATCCGCTGCTTTGAGGACATGATCTCCCGCGTCCGTACCGAAAAGGACGTTCAGACGGAGCGTGACCCGGAGGATGAAAAAGCACTTGTCGATCTGACGGCGCTTTTGGCAGAAGCAAAGGATATGCAGGAGCGGCTCGGCAGCTTTGCCGCAGAGCTGGAGGATATTTTGGATATGCTCGAACAGCTCGACGCACTGGAAAAGAGCTGCTCCGAAGATGCGTAAGCAAAGTCCGCGCCTGCACTTTACCGAGGAAGAACGCGCCGCGCCGGAGCTTCAAAAAACCATCCGAAAAGCGGAAAAAGCCGCAGATCGTGCGGAGAAAGCGCATAGCAAAATCCCACAGAAGAAGGTCAAGACCCGTACTGTCGATCCCAAGACGGGAAAGGTCACAACGGTTTTGCAGTTTGAGGAAAAGAAACCGCCCTCCAAGCTCACCCACGCTGTCCGGGAAGCACCTGTCAATGTGCTTTCCGGGCAGTTCCACCGGGAAATGTCCGAGAGTGAAAACGACAATGTAGGCGTGGATTCGGCGCATAAGCTGGAAACCGGCGCGGAAGCGACAATTCGATTTGCGGAAAGCTCTCACCGCGCCCAAAAGCTCAAGCCCTACCGTGCCGCACAACGGGCGGACAGCAAGCTGGACAAAGCCAATTTAGATGCGCTCTACAAGAAAGCAGAGCTTGAAAACCCGTCAAGCAACCCCTATTCCAAGTGGCAGCAAAAGCAGGCGATCAAACGTCAGTATGCCGCTTCCAAAAGCGGCAAGACCGCAGAAACCACCAAAAAGACCGCCGAAAAAGCCGGAGAAGCCGCAAAGAAAGCGGCGGAAGAAGCGAAAAAAGCGGCGGAATATGTGTGGGCGCACAAAAAGGGCTTTGCCATAGCGATTGCCATTGTGCTGATGCTGGCATTTCTCTTAAACGGTCTTTCCGCCTGCTCGGTATTCATGCAGGCGGGAACCTCCGCTGTGGCGGCATCCTACCCTTCGGAGGATGCGGATATGCTGGGTGCGGAAACCGCTTACTGCGCTTTGGAGGCGGAATTGCAGAAAATGCTGGACAGCTACGAGGATACCCACGATTACGATGAGTACATCTATGAGCTGGATGACATTGAGCACGACCCCTATGTGCTGATCTCCTGCATCACGGCGCTGAAAGGCGGCGAATGGACGCTCTCTGAGGTGCAGGACACCATGCAAATGCTGTTTGAAAAGCAGTATATCCTGACGGAAACCGTTACCGAGGAAACCCGATACCGCACAGAGCG
>CALCRH010000335.1 GCA_937894515.1 uncultured Clostridia bacterium
AACTCATTAGAAAGTTTAATGAGGATATGGAATTTGAAATTCCTACGCTTTTCCGCCGGAGCGGAATGATTGATAAGCCGGCAGAACACAAAAATGTATTTGAAACGGAAAGCACAATTGATGACTATGACCAATATGCACTTTTCGATTTGATTGAGTATATTGCGAATAATGTTCATGATATTACACGCAAAAATTACCATAGTTATTACAGACATGATGATCTTACTTTTGCAAATACAAACATTATTGCCAAAAGTTTTGCTACTGATATCAATGCAATTTTTGAGAAAACGGGTTTGTTATATCATTTAACGACAGATTATGAGGTTGAGCGTGTTGAAGAAGCGTCAGTCCTATCTGCCGAAATTCAGAGTAATATTGCTGTTGTAAAAGAATCCGGCCTAAAAGAGCTGTTGCAAACGGCAATTCAAAAGCATAAGTCTCTTTATCCCGATGATCAAAAGGATGCTGTCGAAAAGATATGGGATGCCCTTGAGCGCTTAAAAACTTACTACACCGCTCTCGACAAAAAGGCTTCTGCCACAAAGATTGTTGAAGATATGGCTAACAAGGATACAGATTATATCACCTTGTTTAATGATGAGTTTGTTGCGCTCACAAAAATAGGAAATAATTATAGAATTCGCCATCATGAGACCGATAAAATTGACATTGCAGACATTCGCCACTACGATTATTTCTTTAATCGGTGTTTATCATTGATAGCAACGGCGATTCAATTTCTCAAATAAATTTATCGCTGGTGCCAACCAATAGGTTAAGGAGAAACGATAGAATGACAAATGCTGAATTGAATGAATTTATATTACACTATTTGACAGGGGACAAAACAAATAGCGCCATTATGCTGACCGGTGATTGGGGCACGGGAAAAAGCTATTACATTCAACATTCGTTGAAACCGTTTCTTGAAAAAGATGAAAACGGGAAACACCAATGCGTTATTGTGTCTCTGTACGGATTAAAAGATGTTGCTGAAATTAGCAAAAGTATATATCTTGGAACACGGTTGAAATTCTTAAATGCAGCTTCGGAAAAAGCGACTACCGCAAAATTTGCTGGAAAAACAATTGTAAAAGGTGTTGCAGGATTCTTCGGCGTGGATTTATCGAAAGACGAAGGTGCTCTGCAGCAACTATACGAATCGGTGGACTTAACAGGAAAACTGATTATTCTTGAGGATTTAGAGCGTTCCGGCATTGATATACTTGAGGTACTCGGATATGTGAATAATCTTGTTGAACAAGATGGGGTAAAAGTACTTCTTGTTGCAAATGAAGAAGAAATAATAAGGTTTGAATCTGATAACAGGATTATCGGGTTGCAAAAGAAGGAAGAAATTGAGGAAGAACAAAATCTGCGAGCAGCCTTTGATCTGCCTATTGAAAATGAAGGTAAAATCCTTCAGTGTCAATCTTCAGAAGACTACCTTAGAATTAAAGAAAAAACAATTAGTGATACTATCCGGTTTGAAGAAGATTGGCAAACAGCAATTGTTGAAATTATTCAATTGTTTGACAATGAGATATTGAATAAATTTTCTGATTCGGAAGGTGTTAAAAAAATTCAGAATCTTATGTCGTACTGTAAGAGTTATAATCTTCGTTCTTTCATTTTTGCTTGCCAGAAGACCGTTAATATATTCGAAATACTTGACCAGAAATATTTAGAAGATGACATTTTTGTTCAAGCTGTTTTCTATGGAATACTTTCCTTTGTGTTGAAATCAAAAAGCGGTAAAGTCGGTAAATGGAAAGATGAAAAATATTTTTCGGTTGATCTTGGTTGTGAAAAAGCGCCACTGTTTCGGTTCTGCTATGACTATATAACAAGGCAAATTAGAAGGTTTGATCAGGTCGAAGAAGCATATAATGCATACGCAGAACTCGTATTATACGACCAGAATCGTTCAAACGCTGATAAGGACATATCTACTTTATGCACATATTACATTCAAACAAAAAACGATGTTATCGACGCATTGAAGAATATCGAAAAACGTTTGGAAGAGCCTGAAGATATATCATTCTACCAGTACGGGACGATTGCTGTTTATGCAATTGTTGTCAAAGACATTCTGGGCTGTGATATCGAAAAGATTAAAGAACATCTTGTCAGTAACCTCAAGGGTAAAGGAAGTAAGATTGAACTTGATCAGATTTTCAGGACAATAATGGGCAAGGATTGTACTGAAAAACAAAGGAACGAATATGAATCTCTCCGTAAAGAAATGTCTGAAGCACTAAAAACCGGTGATAGCATTATTCCAAATTTTAATTATTTACCTGAGCAAAGTAAATATTTCAACAATTATGTAGTGACGAATTATGGAAAATTTCATGTTCGTGAATCATTTGCAGAGCAATTAGATATGAAGCGTTTATCAGAAATGTTCAAGAATAGTACTGCCGAACAAAAGCAACTAATTCGTGGAGCTTTTGTAGAAATATATCGAATCGGCAATATAAAGAGTTTTTTGGCAAACGATAAGACAAACATAGAGAATCTACTTGAATACATCAAGATGGATCGAACAAAAGATGTCGGGGACGCTATCCAACAGTTACAATATGGTTGGTTTATCAACAATCTTGAAGAAATAGTAGAAAAATTGTCTTGATAGACATGTGAATGCGGGGGCATATTATGTCTAAATTACAAAACTACAATGGCCGCTACTGCGAGTCTGAATATGAGAATGCTTTTCTGAGCTTTCTGGAGGCGGAAGGCTGGCACTACCTTTCCGGGAACAGTATCAGCCGAAATTCGCGCAGAGAGGTTCTGTACGCTGATGATCTGGAGCAGTATTTGCACGAGTCCAATCCTGATCTGACTTCAGATGAGATCCGTCAGCTTATGGACACAGTGCGCCTTGCCGGTGCTGAGAATGATTTCGCAACGCTGCACAAGGTCTATGGCTGGATGGTCAACGGCATTCAGTTCACCCCGCAGAGCGGTCTCGCCCGCATGGTGGCATTTATTGATTTTGAAGAGCCGGAGAACAATATCTTCCGCGCAGTCAATCAGTTCACCGTTGAATACACCAACAACGGGCAGACGGAAAATCGCCGTCCGGATGTTCTTCTGTTTGTCAACGGGATGCCTCTGTGCGTGATCGAACTGAAGAATCCCGCAGATGCCAATGCCACAATCTACGATGCGTGGGAGCAGATCACGATCCGCTATTGGCGGGATATTCCGCACCTGCTGCACTATTGCCCGCTGGCTTGCATTTCCGACGGCGTGAAAACACGGCTCGGCACCGTGCGCACGCCCTATGAGCATTTCTACGCATGGCGCAGAGTGAACGACGGGGACAAGCTCTCCACACTGCCGTTTGATGAATTGCAGACGATGATAAAGGGCGTGTACGCTCCTGCCCGCTTCCTTGAGATTTTCCGAGATTATATCTATTTTCAGGACAGTCAATACGACAGCGATGAGTGCGAAATCGTCTGCCGCTATCCGCAATTCTTTGCCGCACGGCTTTTGAAGCAGAGTATTGTCAAATCCGTAATCGAAAAGAGTGGCAAGGGCGGTACATACTTCGGGGCCACCGGTTGCGGCAAGACCTATACCATGGCATTTCTCGCCCGACAGCTCGCTTTGCGTTGTACCGACGTGCCGGAGATCGGATCCCCGACAATCGTCATGATTG
>CALCRH010000336.1 GCA_937894515.1 uncultured Clostridia bacterium
GGCAAAGGTCATCATCGAGGATGCAGGGCTCTGCCCGCGCTACACCGCAAGAATGGTCAAAAACGTGAAGATCGCCCCCTCTCCGGCGTGGATGCGTGAGCGGCTCCGCAACAGCGGCGTGCGTCCCATCAACAACATCGTGGACATCACGAACTATGTTATGATGGAATACGGCCAGCCTATGCATGCCTTTGACTTTTCCTGCGTTGGCAACGGTGAGATCCATGTCCGCCGCGCAAAGGAAGGCGAAGTGATCCGTACTCTTGACGGCACAGAAAGAAAACTCACCCCCGGCATGCTCTGCATCTGCGACACAGAAAAGCCTGTCGCCGTTGCCGGTGTTATGGGCGGCGAAAATTCTGAAATCGTTTATTCCGAAAGCGACTCCTTTTTCGGAAAACAAGAAACCGCCCTCATCGGGAAACACTCCATTTACCGGATCATCAATATAAACGAGTGATTTACGGAACACTTTGTCCTTTACACTGCTTTTTATATACCATACACGCTCATCAAAATCCGAATAGTATGCCATAACATCCTTGTCAATATAAACATTAACACCGTTTTTCATAGAAAAAACCAAATTATATTCATCATCCAGATATAACATACCATCTCTTACGCTTTGATAGTCGCTATTAAAAACGCCCACATGAATACTATTCAATTCAAATCTCTCAAAAAAGTTTTTCACAAGCAATCACCGTTACTTCATCAAAAATCCTTATAAATATCGTTTGTTCTTGGTAAGCCAAGTCTGCAACGAATGACATTTCATTAGTTTTAATTTCAGCACATCCAGCGAGTTGATATCCTTAAAAAACGAAAATGCAAAATCAGCCGGAAACAGTTTGACATAGGCGCATACATTTTCAAGTTCCTGCACCGAAATTGTTTCGGAAGTCTGACGAACAGCGGCAACCAAACTGCTGCTGAGTGCATAGAGAACATCCTGATTTTTGGGGTAATCATGGCACTTTCCGGATATAATGTCTTTTACCGAAGGAAAATCCGCATTGTTTTTACACCAGGTTTCAAATTCGACAGCCGTATCCGTTCCGATACAAGCACTGATTACGGAGTGAATATCCGCAGGACCGCAGTTCATCGTTTTCAGCAATGTGCTGACGAAGCTCCAGCTTCTCGGCGTAGGATATGCCATATCGCTCGATTCAGGTTCTACGCAAAGCTTACTGTTGTTGAATGAAAGATAGCCGACAATACGGCTGTCGATTTCATTCTTCACTGCCCATAACCGCCAGGATTCAAAATCAGTTTGTATCCTGAAATGCATCAGACGGTTACAAAGTGCCTTCGGCATTTTATAGGCAATGCTTTGGTCGGTCGTGCGGTTCCCTGCCGCAATGACGATGCAGTTATCCGGCAGTTTATGTTCGCCTACGGTACGGTCAAGACAAATCTGATAGGCCGCCGCCTGAACCGATTGAGGTGCAGCAGACAGTTCGTCAAGAAACAGAATATTCACCGTATCGTCCCCGCCGTCCATATTGAAAATAGTCGGGCGAAGCCAATTGGTAAAACGGCGGTGTTCATCAGCGACAGGAACGCCGCGAAGATCGACCGGAGAAAAAAGAAGCAAACGCACATCGGTCACATTGACTTTTTTGCCCGTTTTCTTTTGCAGTTCTTCGGCAAGCTGTTTGACTCCGTCAGACTTTCCGACACCTGCGGCACCCCAGAAAAAAGGTGTTGGCAGCATTTTAAGCGGAACGCCTGCTTTGATCGCATTCCCGTAAAGATCAGAAAGTTGTTTTACAACCCCAGAAACTGACATAACGGGAATGTTCATATTTTCGTTTTCCATATTTAAGATGCCTCCTTGTTCTCCTTTGAAAGTTCTTCGTCAATTTGGGACAGTTCTTCCATAAGCGTTTCCACTTTGCTCTCATGCGGATTTCCACGCTCAATATCCGTCTTCGCTTCAGCCGACTGACTATAGATAGTCGCACGCTGCTTTTCGAGAGATTTAATGCGCTCATCCAATTGGTCAAGCAAGCGGTCGATTCGCTGGGCACATCCCATCGGCTTATCGGTGTCCATTTCAAGATAATAGTTGCCACCGCCATTGCGACGGATCCATACATACGGTTTGTCCGACATCATATTAGCAGGCAAAACTACCGTAAAGCCCTGGTACTCATCAAACAGTCTTTCTCTTTCC
>CALCRH010000337.1 GCA_937894515.1 uncultured Clostridia bacterium
GCAATTGCTCCGCTCAATAGACCTTTTTTCACAACGTAGACTTTGTCGCCGTTAGTTAGCTTCGTGTACTGTTTACTAGTGAGATTAACATTGTCAGCGATAATCTTTGTCTTACCGGCAACAATCCTGCACACGGCAAAACGGCATTTTACAATACCTGTATGATCACCAGCAGAGATATATTTCACTGCACCGTAAAGAGCATCGGGGGACATCACATATTCACACCCGTCAACATAGGTATCGGGCGTTTCAAAGCCTGCGATGTTGTCTGCATTAGGGTCTTGTGGTACGTACCATGCGTAAAAAAGATCGTCGAGGAGCTCGCCTTCCTTGGCGGTGACCTCCGCTTTTATCATTTCGCCGACATAAAACTGATTATTGTTTGGCGTTGTGCCGTCTTTATTATGCTTCAGCGTGATTTGGATGTTGTCGTCTTGTTCAGTCGATTGAAAAACAGATTTTATTTTCACTTTCAAACCGGCTACAATTTTTTTCAAGCCGGAAATCGGGGTGATGAGATCCGTCTTGTACGGAGCAAGAAACAACGTTGTCGAGTCCATGTCATAAAGCACATTGTCAATGAGCTTAAAATACTTATTTTCTTTGGGAAGTGTTATTTTTGCGAATTTTTCAGCACGAGTGAAAGTTGTGGGGTTGATTTTAAGTGATTTTAGCGACGCAGGCAGATTTACCGTGGTAAGAGTTTCACAATCCTGAAATGTATTATATCCGGTTATTGATATGCTCTCCACCCCTTCTGCAAATGTCAGCGTCTTAATTCCCTGTCCATACATAGCACGGGAGAAATCCAACTTAAAATGCTTGCTTTTGATAATTATATCCCTTAAAGAATAGTTGCCTCCGTTATAATTGGGAAGATTTGTGATGCCTTCGCCAATCTCAAGCTTTGGCACACTCTTAAAACAATACCACGGATATTGATCATACGCCATTTGAGGAATTGCACCTGTTCCGTAAATTTTCAAAGTGCCGCTAGAATTCTCAAGCATCCATTTGATCGCATCCGGCTCGCCTGCTGCATTTGCCATAGTATATTCTGTATCATAATCATACGCAAACGCAGTTATTGTGCCGAGTGGTATCATACCGGCGATCATTACGACCGCAAGGATGATGCTTAAAATTTTCTTTTTCATGTTCTTTTCCTTCCTTTCGGAAATTTTCTATCGTCTCAGGCTTGCGCCTGCTTGTAAGAGGTTCGTGCATTGCCGGGATCAAGTCCCGAATGGTAATGCAAAAAGACCGCAATATTCATAGGCACAGTCCTCCTGTGCCGACAAATATCACGGTCTCGCGGTTTCCTGTAAAATTGTGCGGAGTTTTTTCCGAAAAAGGCTTGACAAAAGAGCGTAGTTTCGCTACGCTTGCTTGCTTGCTTGCTTGCTTGCTTGCTTGCTTGCTTGCTTGCTTGCTTGCTAAAATTGTCGCAAATCCGAACATTTTTGTCAAGCCCTTTCGTGAAATTTTATCATACGTTTTATGAATTTTTTTACAAAAAAGACCGGAAGTTTGTTGTACATCCGGATGGATTTATTAAAACGTATGCCTTATACTTTAAGTTTATTAATTATACCACGTAAAACGTGATATTGCAATAGGTTTGAAGTAATTTTTCCTGTATTTTTCGAGTGGTAAAAATGAAGACAGAAGTGAAAAATACTACTTCTGTCTTCGCTTTATTCAGTTAATGAACGGGGCAATTTCCGTTTCGTATGACGTCGGAGGAACATAGGCAAATGTTGAACTGTTTGCCCCTTTAAGATAGTTCACATCGCTCCAGAGAATACTCCAGTCGGTAGCGTTAACGTTTCCGTCACCGTTTATGTCACACAGTTTATTCGGCACATTCTCCGTGCTTTTAAGATAGTTTTCATCGCTCCAGAGAATGCTCCAGTCGGTAGCGTTAACGTTTCCGTCACCGTTTATGTCTCCGGCGATCATTTGCATGGTTTGATAATCTCTGTCGTACTGTGAAAGATCGACATCTTTGTCCCTGACGACAACATCGGAAATTTTATAAGGAATATAACCTGCTTTTGTTACTACAAGATCATATTTCCCTGCCGGAACACCTCCGAAAACAAATCTCTGAGTTTTTACATCGAATCCGTCACACGCTTCAATAGTGCAGGTGGCGTATTCAACGTCGTTTTTTATGAGAGATACCGTAGTTTTGTTCTGCGGATTATAGCTCATAATAACGCCTTTGACGTTCATGCCGGTTGTCACGCCCGTACCCTCGCTGTTTTTTACGGATGAAGGCACGCTTATCGCAAATATCTCACTTTCACTTTTCAGCACAAACGTAAAATCGTCTGCAATTATATTTCCGTCTCCGTCGGTCATTTCCTGCGAATAATCAAGTGTATATCCGACTGTCGAGCCGCTTGAGTTTTTTAATGTGATGGAGCTGACTGTACTCGGCTTCATGTACTGACTGAATGTGATCTTCACTTGTGTTTTGCTCAAAGATATATCGGTTATGTACGGCTTTTCAACCGAGGCAGGCGGCATAAGAGAAAAACTCGGCATCATATCGTCGAACATTTCATCATTTGCCGCCGAATATGTTTTTTCTGAAATTTTTTCATGAAATTCGTCCGATAACAGGCTTAACTCGCCTTCCTCGGCAAAAACACCGACGGGAAACGAAAAAGAAACAAGAAGAACCGCCAAAGCAAGCGAACCAAACAATTTGTATCTTTTCATGTTCCTTACCCCTTTACGAAATCGTATATTGATATACTGTACTCAAAAAGATATACAATACCGCATTTTAGTTTATGATATATATTATATCAACTCAAGAATGAAAAGTCAATAGAAAACCAATCAGACTGCTTTTGAGCAAAAAATCTACAATACACTGGCACTACTTTTCACAGAGATTGTATATGTGCTTATTCTTCTGCACAGCATACTCATACGCCACAGCCGTACCGCTTTTAGGCTGATATGTTGTAACAGATCTGCATGATTCTTTGCGTCTGCTTGGCATATACTCAGCATCATAGTAAAAGACGCACACCTCGCTTTCACGAATCATATTTTGATTCCGCTCAACGTACCCGGCTTTTCCCGCTTTGCTCACTCCTTTCGGACAAATGCTGTCCTCATAACCTTTCAGCAGAAATCGCATCGTATATTCCTCTGCATTTTCATAATCCTTTCGGAAGTGTATCCGCCTTATGTGCGGGTACACTTTTTGCATTTCCGTGACAGTTTCGTAGCATAAAGAATCAAATTCCGAATGATCTCCGAAAAGGAAGTTCGTTATTCCCTTTTCCGCATTGATGCCGGCAATAAAAGTTTCGATAAGAGCTCTCTTGCTACGCAGTTCGGGACTGGAGTCGATAGCTTTCTTGATGTCGATAAGTACTTCCTTATCGGAGCAATGTGAGTCGTAATACTTCTTGACAAGCATCAGAATGTAGTCAATATTGATTTCGATCTGCCTGATAAGCTCAACTTCAAAGACAATATCATCTGAAACATAAGTGCTTTCGTTTTTCTCTCGTCTGCGCTTCCATTCGACACGTAAGTCTTGATAACGACCGAGATAATCCTGCATAATATTTTTGCCTGATAAAAATCTCAATAATTTATTATATCTAACGGTCATACAATACCTCCGTGCAAAACAAAAGGGATAAACTTTCCATATTTATGTTATTTTATCACAAAAATCTTTTTTTCAAGTTCACAAACTCATACGCAAATATCAGGTGAAGTTTTATGTGAAAGAGTTTTCAAAAAAATGAGATATGGACGGTCACAATCCTCACGTCCACATTCTGCTGACGGTGCGCCCGCTGGATGAACACGGCAAATGGCAGTACAAGACGGAGAAGGAATATCTCTGCGTCTGGGATTGCGAAGAACGGGGCTTTACCGCTTCCGAGTTCAAAGCGGCACAGGCTGAGGGATGGGAGAAGCAGTATCCCTACTATATGGATAAAAAGAAAAAGGAATACCTGCCGCCCTCCGAAGCGGAAGCAAGAGGTCTTGAACGGGCAGACAAGCATCCGAAAAGCACAAAGTTCGGCAGGCAGAATCCCATCACGGAACGTTGGAACAGTGACGAGCAGCTTGTAGAATGGCGCAAGGCGTGGGCGGATACCGTCAACCGAGCTTTGGAGCGCAGTGGAATTGAAAAACGCATTGACCACCGCAGCCATGCCGAGCGGGGGCTTGACGAACAGCCCACCGTGCATGAGGGTGCGGAAGCCAGAGCCATGGAGCGAAAAGGCTTTGTTGCAGACCGCTGCGAGCTGAATCGGCAGATCAAGGCGGACAATGCGCTGCTGCGGGAATTGAAAACAGCCGTCAGAAAACTCATGCAGGCAGTACGAAATACGGTTCCGGCAATGGCACGGGCGTTGGAAGAACTGCGGGCGAATATGATTATCTTCCAATACAGTATCAACCGTGCGCGTACCGGAAAGCGGAAATTCTCCGAATGGCTGAAATCTGCAAAGGAGATCTATGCAAATTACACCGATACGGCAAAGCAGTTAAAGGAGCGCACGAAGGAAAAGAAAGAGCTTTCGGCTGAGAAGAAGGCGACACCGGCGCTCAAGATATTGCGCCACAGGAAGCTTACGCAGCGGATTGCCACGCTTACGGAAGAAATTGAAGAACTGCGTTCCGAGAAGGCACGTTTGCTCGACAGTCTGAACTGCAAGGACGATTCCGAGATCAGTCGCTTCAAGAAAGAGGTGGCAGACACGGAACTGGCCGTGAAGCGGTTATCCGTACAGGAAGAAAAATATACTGCCGAGCTTGAAAAGGCTTTTGCGGAATACAACGAGCTGAAAACTCAAGCAGAAAACCTTGATCCGGTGGAGCTTTTCTATGCAAGAGAAGCTATCCGAAATGAATGCGAAGAAGCCGCCGAAGGACGTATCCGCACCGCTTCAAAGGATATTGATTTCTGGGGTATGGCAAGTGCAAGGCAGACCGTTGACGGAAAGCTTGATCTCTACTCCGAGGAACAACAGGTCAAGAGGATTCTATGGGAAAGGAAGCAGAACGAGCGAGAGCAGTCACGGCAGAAAAAGCCGAAGGACAGAGGTTACGAAAGGTAAAGACGACGGCTCCCTGTTGTCGGAGTATATATTCCGGTAGCAAGGAGCCGTTATTTTATGTCGTCAAATTGCTTGCGCCGTGCTTCGTTAAGATGCGTGGTACGGCATCTTCTTCAAAAAATCCAAAGAGAAATTCTCCGAGGAACGCAAAAAAGAACTGATGGCTCAAAATGAGATGAACGGCCTGATGTTTAAGATGGAAAATGATCCACGTATAACAAAATTAGGTAAATTTTTATCTTTCATTACAATATATTGTAATTTACTTAAAGAAGTTTTTTGCTGAATTAAATATTGCGTAATTTTGGAAATAAA
>CALCRH010000338.1 GCA_937894515.1 uncultured Clostridia bacterium
CGGCGATCTTCGCGTCCTCGCCGTAAAGCTCGAAGAAATCTCCTACCTGATAGAGAACAATATCGTCTGGGTGAGCTTCTTTCACGCTGTTATAAGCGGTAGGAGCATCATGGATCGCCTTGTACTTTTCCTGTTCCAGCGGGGTCAGGTAGCGGTCTTTTCGGATAAGATCGGTAATCCGCTTGGCAACATCGCCCCATTTGAGCTGGATTTCCGCGCAGTTTCCTTTTTTGAGGCTGATTCCCTTGGCGCTGTGATCTTCACCGCTGTGGGTTGCCCTGGAAACGGCGTGGGAATGACCGCCTGTGCCGTATTCCTCTTTAAGAAAGTCTGCAAGCTCCTTGGGCGTGTGGTTTGCCGTAAAGTATTCGTAGATTCGGAGCTTGCCTCCCTCCATACCACTGCCGTAGGACAAAGAATCTGCGATTTCATCTTCGGTGATAAAGCCCTGCAATTCCGGCGGCTCTGTTTTGAAAGCAGAATACGCCGTGCGTGGTAAATTGAGCTCTTTCAGATCGGTCAGAATGTTTTCGAGGTTATGGTACTTGAAACGGAGCAGATACGGCTGATCGAAATACTGGATATAGAGCGCATTGACTTCTGAGGCAAGAATCTCCTGAACTCTCGGTAAAGCAAGCTGTTCGGCAAGCCGTCCGGTTTCATCCGGGAACCCGCCGCCCTTAACATTCTCCATATACGACAGAAAACCGATCTCATGAGCTTCCTCACTCAGATCGTGATAGAGATACCAAAGAGACTGTGCGATCTCTGTGCGTTCATGGAGAGAAGCTTCCTCAACCTCCACATTGGTGGCAAAGGTTCCTTCCATCAGCATCGTGCCGATGCGCTCTGCGGCTTCGTTCCACGGGAGAACATACGCAGAGGTCAGATACCGTGCGCTGCTGCCATTGGCGATATGAATACCGTCCTCGGCATACCATGCGGAGAATCGTCCTTCGCCTGTGATGATGCCGTTGCCGCCGCGGAAATAGTTTTTCAGAAACTCGGCATTGTTCTCGGTGCCTTTGTTTTTGGAAAACTCAGTGACGATCTCCATTCTGCCGCTGTCACGGTTTCCGGCAAGGCGGAGAATATCGTCCACGACAAACTGAGAAATGGACATAGTAAAAGGAACGGGCGTATCAAATACACTCGTTCCTTCATCAATAAACGCTATCTGTTCCGCTTCCGTGGGGAATAAGGTAAGCTGTTCGCCGGGAGCCGGTTCCGAGGTTATGCGTAGATCAGCTCGTTCAGAATCGTTTCCTCTGCCTGCGATTTCAGGTTGTTCATCAGTCCCGTCCAGCGTATCGGGTCGGAAGCTTTCAGGCTCTCCGTCACGCCGTTCTTCTTCATCAGCTCCGGCATCATCTGTTCCAGTCTCCGGTTCGCCGTCTCGTCGATCTCTCTCAGGTGCGGATACAGGCTCTCCGACAGGAGCAGGCGGTTCCACAGAACCGGTCTGTGTTCCTTCAGATAATTCTTCCGCATCCTCCCGTACTTGCCGAGCGGCGTCTGCGTCTGTTCGCTCAGGCTCAGTTCGGGAATCTGATAGTCTCCGTTCTTCGTGTAATTCAGTTCTGTCATGGTTCATGCTCCTTTCGCGTTCATGGTTTTTGACGGTGATTTCGATTTGCCTTAATACCTGCTGACTGATTTCACTGACTGCCGTTCCGAGAGCCGCCACTGTAGACGGTGTATTGAAATCAAATACAGCAAGGAAATCTTCGTGCTCAAAATAGCTCTGCGGGTTCAGTCCGCATCGCGCCATCAGGGTGTAGGCAATGCTGACGGAAGCGGCATTTCTGAATTGCACTCCGATGTTGTATTCATCGTACTCCTCCAGAAAGGAATCTGCAACGATGTCGCAGATGTCACGCTTGTTTTCATTCCAGTAATCACCGGCAAGCTGTGAGGCGAGCTTTTCAAGCTGTGTTTCAAGGCTTGCTTCTTTTTCTGCTCCGTAGCGGTCATGCAGTCTGTCGGAAACAGCATCTTTGTATTCGTCTTGATATTCCCAAAGACGAACCTCGCGGGAATTGGGGCGTGTTCCGGTGTCCGATACATCGAAGACATACCGGAGCCGCGGATTGTCTCCACTGGTGTCGATTAGTGCGATTCCCT
>CALCRH010000339.1 GCA_937894515.1 uncultured Clostridia bacterium
TATCAGACATATGTATATACCTTTAAATCTTCCTTCAAAGGTACATACTTTTTCAGCTAATCAAACACAGGGTTTTGCACGTGAGCCATTCGAACCCCCTGCGCACCTCGCAGGCTAACCCTTTGATAAATAAATAGTTCGCACCTTAAAAAAGTAGACATGGCCGTAACCTATGTCCATTTTATGTCTACTTTCTCAAGGGCACCTGCCCTGCACATACCTGCAGGCCATACCGGGGTGGACACGAAATAGACATCGGACACAGCAGATTCTTGTAACCACAGTGTAACCAATTGTAGACATGGCTGTAACCTGTCTGCACTTCCGCATTTTTTGTCTACAATGCATTGAACTTCATATAATACTTTTGCCAAACCATTTAAAAAGCATAGACATGAAAGAAAAAACATCGATCCAACAAGCAAGCGAGGAGAAGCTCGTGAAGAGCAGCTTCTCGGTAACATTCATCATCCAGAAAGGCAAACTCAGAGTGGATGGCACAGCACCCATTATGGCAAGAGTCATCGTCAACAAGAGGATGACGCACATCGCCACCAAACAGTACATCCGACCGGATCGCTGGCTTCCGGAAGAGCACAAGACGAGAGGATGCACCCAAAAGGAGAAGGAGATCAACGAGTACCTTTCGACCTTCAAAATGGCCATCCAGAAGAAGTACCTCGGCAAGATGCTCAACGACGAGAGCCTATCCGCACACTCCATCAAGAGCTCTGTTCTATGCGCACCCACTAAAGGCAAGCCCACCGACATCATGCCATTGTTCGACTGTTTCATCGAAGACTATGCGGAACTTATGAAACAAGAAGGCTACCGCAGAGAGGCCATGCTACGGTACCAGATTCTGCAAGATCAGCTGCGGCTCTTTCTAAAAGAAGAATACCATGTGACCGACCTTCCGCTCACCTGCATCGACAGGCAGTTCCTCGACAAACTGTACCTCTGGTTCCGCACCAAACACAACAAGGTCAACAACAATACTGCGGTGAAAAATCTGCAAAGATTTTCAAGTGTATACAAAAAGGCAAGAGACAATGGATGGGTTACGAGCAATCCCTTCGGACTGCAGAAACGCCATCTCGACAAAGTGGACAGAGGCTATCTAACGCAGGAAGAGATCGAGACTATATATAGAAAGGAGTTCCCTACGGAGAGGCTTGAACATATCCGGGACTTTTTCATTTTCAGCTGTTACACCGGACTATGCTACGCGGATGTCAAGAGCCTCACTTATGATGAGATCGAGAGGAAGCCGGACGATAGTCTCTGGATCTGCACACACCGCACAAAGACAGACACCCCGGTCAATGTCCGGCTTCTCGACATTCCGCTGGCTATAATCAACAAATATAAAGGACAAGGAGTCGGGAACCATGTCTTCCCGATTCCGAGCAATCAGAAGACGAATGCCTACCTCAAGGAGATTTCTGATGTCTGCGGACTTAAGAAAACAGTGACCTTCCACATGGCCCGGCACACCTTTGCCACCACCGTTACCCTCGGCAACGGTGTTCCTATCGAGAGTGTTTCAAAGATGCTGGGCCATACCAACATTCAGACCACACAGATATACGCGAGGATTACCGACCAGAAGGTAGACGGGGACATGAAGATGCTTTCCGGCAAGCTCGACGGCAAGCACCCGGAGCCTACGGCCGTCTGCACGAAAACGAAAGAACGCAGCAAAGTCGACGAAGAACTCGTCATCTGGGCACAGCAGCATGGATTGACATTCAGTCGCCCGTAGCGGCCCAGTTTGCCCCATAAAAGCGGAAAACGGTCACCTCCCCGGTGGCCGTTCTGCGTTATTAGAAAAGTGGGAAATTAGATATCCTCTTCCTTTTGTTTTGCCTTGTGCAGTTTGTATTCAACAACAGCTTCCCAAGCAAAAAAGAAAATAAACACAAGGAATAATATCGCCTTGATAAGTGTCTTGGTTTTTAGCGTTACGGCATATTCGCAGAAGGCATCTATTGAACACCAAATATTCCCAAGGAAAAGGACGATATAAAGAATAATCTTTACAGTCCGAGTCTGTTTTTCCGTCATTTTCAATAAACAATATAAAATTATCGGTTAGTAAAATGGGAATTTAGAATCCACTTAGGATTTTTTCCACTTCACAAAATACACGATTGACATAACAAGATCGAGCACTATAATGATGGCAAGTAAAATTGCAGAGGAATGACTCCAGAATTCAATCCACATCTTATCTATCACGAAAAGAATAGCGAGGACTAAAGCAACTACAAAGTCCAAGATAGCATGTTTCAAAATGGATTTTTTAATAATTTCATTTTCCATGGCTAATAGATGTCAAATTGCGGTTTATCTATGCAAATATAGCACTTTATCCAAGAATCCAACCCTTGTCGGTGGCGATTGCGAGCTGGGCCGCAGAGAGTTTTGAGGTGTTCCGGGAGCCGAGGGTGATCTTTCTGGAGAGCCCGGTACCCGTCAGATCCGCCAGCGCATTGAGCACAGACAGCAGGCTGGCCACCGTCAATTTCGTACAGCCGTTGATCCAAATATCCACATTGATGGTTCCTTCGAATGTGAGATTCTCCAGAGCCGAGCAGGTGGTAAAGGTCGTGTCGCATTGCGAGGCCACATTGCTGAAATCCAGCGGAGAGTCTATCGTCACGAGACTTTTACACCCATGAAACATCTCCCCGACGGAAGTGGCTTCGCTGGTGTCGATGTGCTCGATGTAAGTCAGATTCGTGCAGCCGTAGAACGCATAAATGAAGTCCGTCACATTGTGGGTATTGAGCCAAGGCACTGTCCGGAGGGCCGTACAGCCATAGCACATCTTGTAGCACGATGTAAAGGAGCTACATTCCATAAGCTCCGGGAACTTCTCAATGACCGTATTATTCAGAAACAGCTCGCGGCCATTCCGGACATGCACGATGTCGTTTGGCACCTCACAGATGAGATTAATATAATCGAATAGAGTGTTGGCATTGCTGCAGTCCACTCCTTTTTCTGAAAGGTACTCCTCTGCCCGGACTATTATTCGGTTGAGCCGACTAATCACTCTTTCAAAGTCTGCCATACATCACCTCCTTATCCAAGCGCATCAAGGAGTGCGTCAACAAATTCATCAAGGCCGAGGGCACTCCCAATTTCGGCCAGAGTGATTTTATAACTGCGGCCACCTCTCTCAATCTCGATGAGGTCTGTCTCTGCCGCACTCGACGCAGCCGGAAGCTGCGATATCAATAGTCCATTTTCTACCATGTTGTCTATCCTCCCATTACGGAGCTTTTGAATGACTCCTTGTTTAACACATATACTAAGTCTCGGCCCTTGGCCACCAGCTCACCACCGAGTGTGATATTCATGCTCTGCGGTGCCGCTGCTGGGATCATCTGCTGGAGCCGGGACAGCGGTGCGATGACCTCCGGATCGACGGCTGCGTTTGCATTGTCCCCGACCAGCGCATAGGTCTTTCCAAAGGCCAGACCTCCGGACGCAAGGGCCGGAACGCTATCTTGCGCATTCTTATTGATGAGTGCCGTCATGATTGCAGCTGCTGCCACCATCGCTGCACCCACACCAATCGCTGCCCAAGGGTTTAATAGCACCGATCTCAGCGTTGTCTTGAAAGCTATAATCATCACACCAAACTCAATGAGCTGCGCACCGATGTTCTTGAGGAACTGCGCCATTTGCAGTAGGATCGCGTTCATGAACCCCTCAAAACCGAGATCGCCTGTTATCATCTTCCCCAGCGCGTCTGCCGCTTCGGTAATGGCATCCGCAAGGAACTGCGACACCGTCTGATCAAACCGGGCCATCGTGACCTTCATTGTGTAAGCCACCTGCTCCAGAGCATCCGAGAACTTCCAACCCTTCTCCGTCAGTGCTGTGGTATAGGTCTCAACGGCCTGCACCGTCTCGCCCATATTCTCCTGCAGCCCTGCAGAGGTATCGTCGGCCCAGCCATAGATGCCCTCCCGGACTGTCTTGAAAATCTCCTGCGCCTGCTGCTGATACTGCGATGTGACGGGTTTCAAGTCCGGCATCTCGTACTCCAATTTCGGCATCGGAATCTTTATATCCGGCAGCTTCAAATCCTCTCCTCCCCGATTCTTTATCCTTGCGGCCTGTTCCGGAGTGATGTTCTGCAGGAATTCCAGCTGCTCCTTGAGGTCGGTAATCTCGGCATTGGCCGCTGCGATGTCATCGACCGTCGATTCCGGGAGGAGTTTCTTTTTCTCCAGCTCGGCAATCTTCGCCTGTAGCTCTCCGATAAGTCCGGTGGTCTCCTCGGTGGCGGTGTTGACGGTGTCAAGGCCCCCGGCCATGGCGTTAGCCATAGCATCCGACATCTGCTGAGCGATCGCTGCGGACTCCGCCTCGGCCTTCTCCTGCTCCGCGATTGCGGCCTTGCGCCTGCGAATCGCTTCTTCGAGTGCCGCCTGCTCCGTTTGCAGATCCTCACGACGCTTGCCCTTGTTCAGTGCGTAGTCTATCTTCGAGGCCAAGGACTGCCCTTGGAACGGAGACTCGTTCTCATTCACCGCTTGTAAGCGTTTATTCTCCTTGAGGTTGCGTTCCAGAGTAGAAAGAGAAAGGTTCTCATACTTTGTGGCCATGTCATCGATGAGCTCTTTCTTTTTCTGCTTGGCATATACGAAGGCAGCGGCCAGCGCGAGCACCGCAGCCACCAACGCACCCACCGGGGACATCAGCGCGAGGAACCCAGTCTTGAGGGCCGGGAGCAGACGCAGTATTCCGCTGATGCCAAGGCTCACCGGGCCGATAGCCGCTGCGATACCACCAATCACCACGATAACCTTCTGTAGCTCCGGGCTCATGGCCGAGAGAATATTAATGACTCCCATAAGGGCCTTGGATGCCTTGTTTATTATAGGTGTCATCACCCCACCGAGCATCTCAAGGAAATCTCCCCATGCGTTTTTCAGCTGCTGTAGGGCACCGACTCCAGACTCGGCAGCGGCCTTGGCCTGCCCTCCAAACTTCTTTTCAAGAGCATCAAGGATTACTGTCTGCGCTCCGGCCACATCTCCAGCCTTGGCCATCGACTTTATCATCTTCTCCTGCTCCTCGGTGAAGGTCACCCCGGCCCTCGAAAGGGACGAGAGTTTGGTGATAGGATCACTGAGGGCCTTGCCGAGCTGCGTTGTGGCAGAGCCGAGATCCATTTCCAAGGCGGTGGCCATATCGAGGATGATGCCCTGCGTCCGCTTGAAATTGTCCCCTGTGATGTTGGTGAACGAAAGCAGGCGCGTCGTCACATCGTTTAGGATCGTCTCGTCCCCGAACAGAGTGATGTTCTGGAACTCGCTGGCCATCTGCTTGAACTGATCGATGGAGAACCCGGCTGCGTTCCCGGTGGCCTT
>CALCRH010000340.1 GCA_937894515.1 uncultured Clostridia bacterium
TGATTTCATATTTTCCGTCACTGTTATCCAACGGACGGACGAGAATCCGATTGAGAAGCCCGAATTCTTTGATGCTCGCCTTCAGCTCCTCCATTGCTTCGTCGTCCTGCACCTTGTAGGGATGATCTTCAAAATCCTGAAGCTTGTCCAGCTTTATATTTGCTTGATTTGTTTTCTTGCGGGTTGCGATATTAAAATCGCTTTCTGTTGCTACCTTTTCGGCAGACTTTTCGTTTTTCATAAGGTTTTACCTCCATAATATTTTTTAATTTCTTTTTGTCTGCCGTTTTTGTGTATATAAAAAATGTGTATGAATAAAAACGGCAGAACGCTTTTTGAGTTTTCATAGCATTACTGCCTTTCGTGTTGTTTTTAATAATTGTGTTGCTCAAAAGAACCTGATTTTTCTGAAAATCTTGTTGTCATATTTGCTGATAATGTTGGATAACTCATGGTACTTGTTTCGTATCGGCTCGGAAACGACTCCGCTGTTTAGCCGCACATGATCTACATTGATTTCCATGTGCGTAAATAAACGATTTAATTTGAAATATGCTTCCGGTGGCTTTTCTCTTACAGGCATATTGTTAACGAGCCAATAAAGCAGAGTCTTTTCGGGAACGCCGCAGGATTTGCAAGTACTTAAAAAGTATTCTTTTTCAGCTTTCGTCAATCGTACCGAAACATAATGCTTCCCGTTTCTCATCCTTTTCCTCCTTTCGATTTTTGGATTTCGGCGTTCAGCTTTTCTGTCAGTTCATCATCAAACTGTTTTTGAAGTTCAATGATTTTTCGGCATACAATATCTGCTTTCTTTTCGTTGAAAATGCCGGTAACATAGAGTGCTTTAAGATGCCAATTAAACTCATCACTTAGTTCTTTGAATTCCGAATAATATCTTTCGAAATCCATCTCCGGTGTGTGAATAAGTTTGGCATTACGAATAAGTTGTCGGATATATTCAGAACGGTTCATCCCAAGCTTTTCAGCTTGTCTTTCAAATTGCTCTGCATCCTTGTCGGTCATCCAGAATTTAATTCTTTCTGTTTTCTTGTCGATAATTATCATCCTTTCTGTTCGGGGTTTCAGGGAGTGTGTCCCTGACAAATGTGATTGTGGTGCGTGCACCCAATCGCGATGCTTGCTAATGCGATGCCATTTGCAAGCTGATAGAATTTGGTGCACCCAAATTCAGTGCTTGCTACACCAATGCCATCAAATGATGACATTTTTAATTACAATCAATTTCCATCACCTCTTTTGTTTTTCTCTTATGGGAGTAGTATTTATAAAAGCAAATTTGCCGTTCTGCCTGAAATCTTTTTTATATACCCACCCGGAATTTCACCGCGCAGTCGCCTCGCTCGGCTTGTTTTTTCAAGCTTCATCGCAAAATCATATTTCATTTCAGCCGGTCATTCAGTTGTCCTTTGAGAAAAAGTTTTTCTTTCCCTCTACTTAAAGAACAAAGTTAGAAATGAAAAATGTTCCTGAGATTCAAAAATATTTTTGATTTCCGCAAAAATATTTTTATTGCTTCGAAAACGGGCATAAAAAAAAGCCGGCATCTCTGCCGGCAAAAATGGTAGCAATATTCATATAGCAAAAAAGCGACAGCACAAAGAAAAACTTTGTACTGCCGCTTATAATTTTAATCTGTGAATCCCAAATATTCTTTGAAATCCTTATTCAGCGTTTTCATTCGTTTGGAAACGGCGCTGTGCGTTTTGTAGCCGAGCCGCTGTGCGATTTCTTTTTGGTTAAATCCCTTTTCGTAAAGATTCAAAATTTCTCGGTCGGTTTCGCTTAATGTAGAAAAGAAATCTTCTTTCAGAAGCTTGTACATGACATCCGCATCCGGATTGTTTGCAAAGAAATTTTTGGCACCCTCAATACCGTTTGTTTCATCACAAATGATTTCTCCATTCTCATCTTCTTCGGTTATTTCACAGAAGAGAAGCGGAGCACCGAGCTTGGTGTTTGCGTGAGTCCACTTGTTGTAAAAATTGATTTTATCCTTGCTGAGCTTTCCGTTGAAATCTTCGTGCTGCTGAACTTTTTGAGAGACACCGAAAACCTCCGGAACCTGCTGAGAAAGCATGAGAACTTTGATCAGTTCCTCGTCCAGCACATTGGCGACCTTATCCACGACAAAGGAGATTTCTTCATCCGTCAGGTCTTCAACCTCTTTGCCGACGCTTTTCGCATACGCCTCACACCCGGCGTAAATCTGCTCGCCGTACATATCGGCAAATTGATTTGCGGCGGCTTCAAACATTTTCGGATCGTTATAGATTTCCGCAATCTGCTCCGAGAAATATGTGCCGTCTGTATCCTGCAAAAGCTTTATCGGATATTCTTTTGCAAAGTTTTTCATCTGCCGTTTGATGCCGAGACCGGGAAGATTGTCAAGCCAGTATTTCGTGAAAGCGTACTTTGCCTTATTGAAAACCTCCGCCTTTGCACCAGTGAGCGTTATCTCATGTTGCAAAGAAAAGCTGGCGGTAAAGTCGTTGCTTTTGAAAAAGTCTTGCATTTCTTTTATCTGCTCCGGCGTGTAGCCGAAGTCAGGAGTTGGAGATTTCTTTGGCATTGGTTCACTTCCTTTGTGCTGCATTGATAATACTAATTCTCATAGGCTTTGCACTACTTCCGTATCAAGGCGTTTTTTTCTCTCTTTCCAATCCGGCATTTGCACGGTCAGAAAGTCATAGAACTCTGAACTGTGATTAGGATAGAGCAGATGCGTAAGTTCGTGTAAAACGACATATTGAATACACCGAATATCTGCTTTCAACAAATATTCGTTTAAGGTGATTTTACTTTTTGTAGGTGTACAGCTCCCCCAGAGAGTTTTCATTTTTTTAATCGACACGACCGGTTTGGCAACATCGTATTTTTTGAAAATACTATCATAGAGTTCATCAACAATTTGTTGATAAATATCAGCTGCCGTAATACGCCACCATTTGCTGAAAACTTTTTGTGCCAGTTCTTCATCCTTAATATCTTTGAGATACAAAGTTACTTTCTTTTCATCAACCTGAACATCGTTTATTAAAGATGCTTCTTTATAAATTCTCATATCTTTACCGAGAAATTGAGTCGATGAACCGTTACGGATGCTTGTGAGATTATTATATCCGCTTGATTTTTTGTATTTCGTTATTTGTTCATCGATCCAAGAAGTCCGTTCGGTTAAAAACTTTTCTATCCATTCTTGTGGCACTTGTTCCGGAACAGATAAAGAAACTTCTACTAGAAGTCTTCATTCTTTAAAAGGTTGCAGCACTTATGTAAAAGCTAAAAACAATAATAATGCTATAGTAA
>CALCRH010000341.1 GCA_937894515.1 uncultured Clostridia bacterium
TCAACAAACATCAGCATATAGATGGGATAGTAACGAATCTTATCCGATACACTGACATTGCCATTATGAAAGACATATGCTTCCGGGATCGCATAGTCCTTATTAGCCATTACATTTGAAAGGGCAGCGTGCTTTGTATAGTCCTTTCCGGATTTGATTTCAATGGGCAGGATTGTCCCGGCCTTTTCAATCAGGAAGTCAAGCTCCCCCTGTTTTTTGCTGTTGAAGTAGTAAAGATCAAAGCCATGTGCCTTCAACTCTTGGGCTGCTGCATTTTCATAAACGGAGCCAAAATTGATATCTTTTTCTCTGTTCAGAATCTTGATCTGAATATCATTCATATACATGGATGCAAGCAGACCGACATCCGAAAGAAAGAGCTTAAACAGGTTCGTGGCTTTGGAAAGAAGCAGAGGAACAGTAGGCTCATTGGCGCAAAATGCGGGAAGTGCAACCCCCGCATCGCGAAGCCAGAGAAAGCTGTTGCTATACCGGGAGAATTTGAAATTCTCATTGAGGTTTTTCAGAATAAACCGTTTGTTTTTACTGTTCAGTTCACTGGGAATGAGATCAAATATATCTTCCAGATACAGCTTTTCATCCGGATCATATTTAGCAATATCCCGTTTATACATAGCAATAATGGACTGCTGTTCCCGGATGACTTCCTGCAGATTATTCGTCTCCAGATATCGCATTACTGCAGCGGGCATTCCTCCGACAATCAGATAAAGCCGGAACAGATCCATCATCTTTTCATGGACTACGGGGTCTACCGGAGTCTTATTCAAAAAAGATTTACGAAGCGAGTCTAAAACAGTCTGTGATACTTTATTGGCGATGGCAAATTCCTCAAAATCCAGCGGATACATTTCAAGAACATCCATATAACCGACCGGGACGGATCTGACATCCTTCAGATCGACACCAAGAAGTGAACCGCTCAAAATATACCGATAGCTTCCTTCATCTACAAGGAACTTGATTGCGGTAACAATATCTTTGCATTCCTGGACTTCGTCAAGAAAGATCAGCGTCTTTCCGGGAATCAGCGGTGCATTCGCAACGGCAGAGATTCTCAGCAAAAGATCTTCGCTGTTTTTTGCGTTTTCAAATAAAGACTGTGCCGCCTTGTTTTCATAAAAGTTAATTTCCACAAAGGAATCATATTGTTTGCCAAACTCGCGGATGATAAAGGTCTTGCCCACCTGGCGAGCGCCGGTAATCAGCAAAGCTTTCTTCTCATGTGTGTCATGGAAACGCTGTAATTCCTTTTCGATCTTTCTGGCAATCATGGTTCTATCCTCCATGTCCTTTTATCCGATGATATCGTACCACAGATTGTCCGATTTTACAACAAGACAAAGATGCATGTTGCCCGTTTTTCCAAGAATAATCTTCATACAATTGTCCGTTTTTCCAATATCGTTCTTGTCGTGATGTACCAGTCAAGAAAAGTGGACACAAAAAATATTTTCTTTCGTTTGTTTTTTTCAAAAGTGGACACCGGAGATATTTTCTGCCAGTTTACTTTTTCAAAAGTGGACACCGGCGGCATTTTTCAGTCACAATCGTTTTCAAAAGTGGACACGGTATCTGCAGGCTTTGTTTCCAAGCGTTTCTGGACAAACTTCGGGACATCTGTCAGTGTACGTTTCTCAAAAGTATTTTTACGTTCGAGTTCTCCGTTGTAATAGCGTTTTAGGTAATGAGCCGGCGTATCATCACCAATTGCATAACAAGGGCGACGTTCGTTGTAAAACGAAACGTATTCTTCCAGTCGCTTTTCCACCTCTTTTCTGTCCCTGATTTCATCAAACCTGTAATCTATCATCAGTTCTTCCTTGATCCAGCCGTTCAGAGCCTCGTTGACAGGGTTGTCGGTGGGCTTGCCTGCCCTTGACATTGAACGGACTATGTTCGTTTCCTTTATCAGCTCATTATATGCCATAGATGCGTATACGCTTCCTTGGTCTGTGTGAAGCACTACAGGGTCAGATGCCCCTCTCAGAAGGGTGATAACATCATTCAGCCCGTCTATGTACTGAGTGCGGCTTCCGCGTTGCTCTGTGGCCCTATAGGTGAGGATTTCCTTCGTGAACACGTCAAAGTAGAATGTGACTTCAAAGTTGATCCAACGCAGACAGAACATCGTCATATCCGACACGATTACCTGTCTCGGCCGGTCAACGGTCTCCCAGGTAGAGTATATCAGGTTGGGGTATTTGTCCCTTTCCTTACGCGGGCGGTAGTGTATACGGTGCTTGGTCTCCGCCTTGATCCCAAGGTGGCGGAAGCACTTGTACGCATAGCTGTCACTTATCTCTATGTGCATATTGATTCTGATGTAGGCTGC
>CALCRH010000342.1 GCA_937894515.1 uncultured Clostridia bacterium
CTCAATCCGCAACCGAGCGGAAGAAGTTGTCCTTTCTGAGCTGGTGTATTGCTAAACTGAATATGCGAAAATCCCTCCTGTGAGGAGCATTGAAGCTTCTCACGGGAGGGATTTTTCATTTCTTGGGTTTCCTATTTGGAAAGGCTGCTTCCATCCATTCTGTGAACTCCTCAGGAGTGATTTTCCCGTCGGAGCATTCATCGCGCTTGGACATTGCCTGATACTTCCACTTCTTGAATTCATCCTCTTTGATCTGACGGACTTTTACACGGGCAGCATATCGCTTGTAATACTTGTTGTAGATTGGGATAGCCTTATTACCTGCAATCTTTGCCCGGTAGTTTTCTATTGCTGCCAGTTCCTGACATGTACGGGTCTCGCCTTCAGCAATACGGTCACAGTAATTGGTGTCGTAATTGCCCTTCATTATGAAATACTTGCCGCAGCGCTTGCACTTGCGAAACCTGACATTTTGCTCGAACATCTTTGTAAATTCAAGTTCCAGAATCTCTGCCACGGAACGGAAATCGTACTTCACGCTCATGAAGAAGGGATGCCGGAGGTGGATGGCAAGATGACTTTCTGACATTCCGAGTTCCTCAGCAAACGCCTTTTCTTCTTCAGAGAGAGTAAGATTCATGCCTGTCAGAATCCGAACAAGCTCCTCGCTCTTCATTCCGAATGGCATTGAGCTGCCACCGCGAACGTTACGGCTGATCTGGAGTTCCTCGGTTCTGTCTAAAAACATCGGAAGGTCTTTTGCATCGCGGTATAGGGCAAAACGTTCACTTGGATATAACTTGCCTAAAATATCGGGATGAAAATCTTCATCATAGCAAAACTCAATCAGTTCCTTGTACTCCTGCTGGAGATGAAGAAGATAGTTACCGTACCAGAGAAGCTTTTTCTTTTGGTTGAAATCGCCTCCTTTAAACAACGGCGGGCAAATAGCTGAATACAGAGAAGCATATGCAACCTCTCTGATATCGTGGAAAGTTTCTACGTAATCGTAAAAATCTTCTACAATTTCCTGATTTCTATTATAGACCTTTTCGGGTACGGCATCTTTTTCGCTTGTGCTATGGTTCCCGGAATTGTCATCCTCCGAGATTTCACGCAGAAAATCCGCAAGCATTATGTTCGCAAGCGGCTTCCTGAGGGGTGTCCGGAAATCAGCGTAGATAAAATCGAGAATTCCTTCGCCGTAATTCAACGTAACATAGGAATCGCTGAACAGGTTGACCATTGGATCTTCGATGACTCCTGTTTCAATCGCTCCCAGTCCCGCAGCTTGGCCCAAAGTAATTTCAAATTTCTTTTTGAAATAGTCATAACGCAGCTGAAGCGCATCAATTTCTTCAGTTAATTGTGTGTCAACTTGGTCGGGAGGTGTATATGTTCTGCCCTCACGTTCTGCCTTTGCTTTTTCAACTTCATCGATAAAATCAAGCATCGTTAAGTATTCATTATAGCCGTCAACTTTGATGCGGATAGTTTTATCTTCGGTATAGAAAATTGCCTTGTTTACGAAATAATCAAGGATAACGTTCTTTGTATTCGACCTACGCAAACGGTATTTATCGTATTCTGTGCGCTGATATTCGGAATAATCTTTATCCATCTTCTGCCGCCTTTTTGGAAAATATGAATAAGTGCTATTTTGGAAAATCAATATCACTACAATAAACATTATACAAATCTATTGCTAATTTGTCAACCGGTCAGTATAATTTGATTTAGAAAATCTCGAACGAATGTTCTTGATTTTCCAAAATTGAATGACCGGCTGAATGAGATATGTATTCTTGCCAGGATGTCTGTTGGCGGCAGACGGAGCGAGACAACGTCGGAGAGAACCTCGGATAGGAACGCCATTCAGGTAAGACGGCGAAATCATTATATGATAACTGCTCCCACAAATTTGGGAGCGAAAGGAGGTGAAAAACACATGGAACGTTTCTACAGCATAGGCGCACTTTCACAAAGTATGGAGAGACCGAAGAAAGGCAACAATGTCTCAAATGTTTTAGGCATTATCGAAGACGGTGCTCTGGAGTTTCAGGATCTTTGCGAGGAGTATATCGAAGAGTTTCCGGAGCTCTTGAAAGCAAACAAACCCCAACTGCGTCAGGTATTAAATGATTTGAGAGAATACCTGGACACCATTTATGAAGATTAGGAGGTGAAAAATCATGATGGTCAGAAAACAACCCACTCAAAGAAAGGAGATGATGAAGCATGGGAAAGATTCAACTGATCGATGCAGAGACCCTGTATTACAAGCCCCTTGAGCATCCGAAAATGCTCATCGACGGCGTTCTCTCAGACGGCCTTGCCATTATGGCCGGTGACTCAAAAATCGGCAAGAGCTGGATGGTGCTGTGGATGTGCCTCCAGATCAGCAAGGGCGAGCCGGTATGGGGGCTCCCAACAAGAAAGACGGACGTGGTTTATCTCGCGCTGGAGGACCGCGAATGGCGCGTTCAGCAGCGTATGCAGGACCTGACGGACACCCCGCCGGATAATCTGCATTTCGGCTTCTCCTGCGGTCAGCTCGGTGCCGAACTGGAAAGCCAGATCGAGGACGTATTGAAGGACTACCCCTCCACGGGGCTGCTCTTCATCGATACTCTTCAGATGGTAAGAGACAACGTTTCCGCGAAGGTCAATGCCTATGCGCAGGACTACAAGGATCTGTCCTCTCTTAAGAAGATCGCAGACAACCACGGCATCTGTATCTTCGTCGTACACCACACCCGCAAGGAACGGGACGGCGGCAATATCTTCAATGATATGACCGGCTCGACCGGAATCATGGGCGTGGCGGATACCGGCATGATCCTGCGTAAGGAGGACCGATTCGGAGACAATGCCACCCTCTGCATCACCGGGCGTGACGTGGAGGAGAAAAAACTGAAAATGCAGATGTGCGGTGTGAAATGGGAAATCACCGAAGAACTCAGTGCCGACGATCTGCGCAAGGAAAGGATCCCCGATTTTGTATTCAAAGTCGTGGATTTTCTTTTTGAGCACAGACAGTTTGAAGGTACCGTTACCGAACTGCTTGCCGCTGTCGGCAATACCGAACTGAAACCGAATGTCGCCAGCAAGTATCTGACACGCTTTTACAGCGAGGTTTTCGCTCCGATGGGTATCACTTATGAGTACCGCAAAACGGCGGCAGCGAGAACGATCAGCTTAACGCTGAATGACGGTGCTGACGGTAATGACGGTCTTTCCGGGACCGAGAGGCTTGCGTCACTGAGGGCGAAAAATGACGGTATATCCTCACTCCCCGATTCACCGTCACAATCGTCATTTGCGTCATGGGAGGAGGTGGACGACGATGAAGAATTACCGTTCTGAGGGGCGCGGGGCTATACACCGCTTTTCTATCCGTAAGGATAGCGAGCATGGGATTTGTATAGCCGTCCGGCTCCCAATTCCCCCGTATCTCCCGATACGAAAGGGGCGCGCCCCTGTAACCCCGCTGAGAGGAGGTGATCAATATGCGTAATCGAACGGACGAAATCAACGTGAGGGTCTTCAAAACCGAGAAGAATACCATCCGAAGAAAGGCGAAGAAGTGCGGCATGAATATGTCGGAATATCTCCGCACACTCGGAACGGAATCGGCGGTGAAGGAAGCCCCGCGTGAGGAACTGATGCAGGCGTACCGGAAGCTGACGAAGCTCCATGACGGTATCCGCTACGAGGTCGCCATGACCGAGTTTAACGATGCCTTTACGGAGATCGAAGGTCTGCTTCTGAAAGCCTACCACGGAGAGGAGGATGATGCCGATGGCGGTAACGAAGATCTGGGCGATCCATGACAGCGTCTCCCGTGTCGTGGAGTATTGCAGCAATCCCGAAAAGACCAAGCTGACGGATCTGGAACAAGTGCTCATCTATGCCGCCAACAAAGCCAAGACGCTCGACGAGGGTGAACAGAGCTACGCCGTCTCCGGTGTGAACTGTACGCCCGATACGGCAATCAAAGAAATGACCGCTACGCAGAAACGCTTCGGCAAGACCGGCGGCAATGTTGCCTACCACGCATACCAGTCCTTCAAGACCGGTGAGGTATCGGCGGCGGAGTGCCATCAGATCGGACTGGAAACAGCGCGGAGGCTCTGGGGTGACAACTATCAGGTGCTTGTGGCAACCCATTTCAACACGGGTACCTACCACAATCACTTTGTCGTGAACTCCGTCGGGATGTGGGACGGAAAAAAGCTGGAAGCCAAATACGGCGTTTATTATCAGCTCCGTGCTATGTCGGATCGCATCTGCAAGGAACACGGACTGTCGGTGGTAAAGAATCCGCAGAAGCACAAAACGGCGCGTTCGGTCTACTTTGCCGAAAAGAACGGTGAGCCCACCCGCTTCAATCTGATGCGCGAGGCGCTGGATAAGGCACTGTCGTTATCGAGCAGTTGGAATGAAATGACAACCGTACTGAAAAAGCTCGGCTATATTTTTGAAAGCGGCCCTTATCACAAGTACGCGACGATTCGTTCCATCGGCTCAAAGAAAGGCGTCCGTACCTTCCGACTCGGTGATGAGTACAGTAAGGAATGTATCGAGGACAGGCTGATAGATAACCAACGGGACTACCGGATAACACGAAAATATTTCGAGTTTATGGAGCCCTACACAAAGGAATATGCAAGAGCAAACCCGCCTACGGAAATGTATTACCGCAAGCGGGATTTTTATTTCCGCGCTCCCCGCGTGACCGGTTATATCAGCTTCTTCCGATGCGTTGCTATCGTGCTCGGTATCGCTCCGATGTACGAAAAGCAGTATCAGAAGCCGCTGTCGGCGGAGTGCCGCGAGGCCTGCCGCAAGCTGGATCGGTACACCGATGAGGTGACGCTGGTCTGTCAGGAGCATCTGGAAACGCCGCAGGATATTCAGGACTATATCGTCCGGATGAACGCGGAGATCGACGAGGTGACTGCCGTCCGCAGCAAGATCCGCAATAAGCAGCGCAACTGCACCGATCCCGTACAGATGGAAGAACTCAAAAAGAAATGCGCGGCCTGCACGACGGTTCTTGTAGACCTGCGCAAAAAGAAGAAAACAGCCTGCAATGTGATTGAAGATAATCCGAAGCTCCGTGAGCTTTTGGAAGCTGAATTCGAGGCACGGCTGGAAAACGACCCCTATCTTTCCGAAAGAGAGAAACGCGCCATTGTCGGGCAGATTTCTCCCGAACGAAAGGAAAAGGATTATGAACGCTGATTACAGCAGAAAGGAATGATTTTATGAAGAAAAACCAAGTAATTGATCTGGGATTGACCGGCTACGATGAGCTGTTCATGAACGATCAGGAACGTGCGGATATCCGAAAACCGAAGGTCGAGGAGATTCCGCTGACAGAGCTTACGCCCTTTAAGGATCACCCGTTCAAGGTGAAGAACGATGAAGAAATGACCGAGCTGATGGGCAGCACCAACAGCAAGCTCAGCCTGGAAACCAACTACGACAGCGGGGCCGACACCTGCGCCGTGGGCGTGCTGCTCTCTGTGGGGACCGACTTCAACACGCTGAACATCGACGAGAGCGTCAAGATTTCCGCGCCTCAGAACATCAACATTGAAACGACGAGCGACATCGAGGCGGAGCCCTTCATGTCCCTGGGCTCGGGCTGGGAGAAAACGGTACACCATGACGATGGGGGAGACTACGAGGAGGACGAAGGCGCCTCCGCGAGCAACATCCTCATGTTCGGCGCGAATGTGATGGTGCACAAGAGCGAGGCAACCATCAACGGCACGCTCGAATCCACCGACGGAAGCATCAGCATGACCTCGGAGGACAGCATCAGTTCCTCCCTGACCATGGGCGGCAGCCTTCAGTACACATTGGGGATGGCCAAGCCGAAAAAGGAACCGGGACCGGATCAGAATTTCCTCCAGT
>CALCRH010000343.1 GCA_937894515.1 uncultured Clostridia bacterium
ACGAGTTCAAAAAGTTTGTCCACATCCGAATATCCGAGAACATACTGCATAAACGGTTTATAAGTCGGGATCAGCACTGCCCACAAAGCGCAGACGATTCCCGTGATCGTGAAGTAGCCGAGCGAGTTGTTTCGGACGGCGTTTTCGTCCCGTGCGGTTTCTTGTTTGATCAGTTCACCGAGTTGGGTTATGGGCAACAGCATCCAGCCCCAAATGAAATTGTTTGCCACCCAATAGGTGCCGGATTCGCCGACCATATTGACCATGCGGGAAACCATCAGCAGATAGGCAATGTTTCTCACGAAGGATTCGAGCCCCGACACGCCGCCGATTTTTGCAAAGTCCTTTGCCCACGCGAAGGACATTTTTTCTTTGTTGAAGACAGAGTAGCCCTCTTTTGCGAGAATGATAAGCACCGCCGCAAAGAGCAAGGCGTTGACGATGATGTTGGAAACACCGATGCCGTTGACGCCGAGATTTGCCGAGCACGGCAAGGTCGAAACGAGAAATGTATCGGACAGCACGCAAAGCACAAGCTTGACACCCGTCAGGAGATATACGAGTTTATCTTTGCCGAGCGAGACAAGTGCCACCGAAACGAAGCTGAACAAGATTCCGAAAATGTTGGCGACACTTTCGATGCGTATGTAGGTTGCCGAGTCGGCGAGGATGTCGGGAGATGCCGCCATTGCCGACAGCATCGGCTCGGCAAAAATCATAATGACAGCTGAAAATACGGCGTAGATACCAAGCGAGAGCAAAAGTCCCGTTTTCAGCCGGTTAGTAAACTCTTTCTTGTCCGCTACCACCTTGCCGACAAAGAAGAACAGCGGCAGGATGATGGCTTCGTTGACGATCTCGTAGAGCAGATTTACCCATGATAACTGCCCTGCAATCGAATACGCCCATTCACCCGGCAACTGCCCGAGAAAGAATGTCCGCACCGTTGTGTATACCGTCGGGCACAGCCCCATCACAAGCAGTGCCGCAAACAACCGCCAGTTGATATGGCGGAGAGATTTAGTGATTCTATTCATTGTATTCCCTCAATCCCGCTTAACTGTTATACTCTCAAAATTTGATATATTATAGCATATTTCTTCACTTTTTTCAATCAAAGGAAATGTCAAAAATCGCACATTTTTCAATTTGCCTCCCTTGCAGTACAATGTACTTGCAAAGGAGGTTTTGCTTTATGAGTGTAAGATTTTCAAGAGTCACATTAACATCCGGCGGCACAACGACATCGTTCTTGGTCGGCGGCAGTCCGAAAAGTCAAACGGATTTGCAGGGCTGGACCGCATTCGAAAGTTTTATGAAATCCGTCCCGAAAGGCGAAACGGTCAATGCCCACGCAGAAACATTTCTTTACGGTGGCGAAGAACCCGTGGACGCCACACCGGAGGAGGTCGCGTATTTCTACAAGAGGATTGAGATGCGACCGGATTTTATCGAAAAGCGCACCGAAAAGTGCGGCGAAGCAGATTTCAAAATTATCAAGAAATGATGAATTTGAAGCAGATTTGACAGGTGTCGATTTAATGGCAAAGGCAAACTATAATCCTCTGGCAATGATTTCATTATTAAATAACATTTTGTTAATATTATTCTTAGTTAAATTATCTTCACCTAAATAATCAACAAAATGAGATACATCTAAAGGATATGCATAAGACCAAGCCAAATAACCATCGCCTGTTGCTCCACCAGTTAAGTAATAAGAATTACCATTAGTCTTCATTCCTCTTATAGCATAATTATCATCAGCAGGAGATCCATTATGATATGAATACAATCCCTGAATTACATCTACTGAATACATTCCTGAACTCATAGGTCTTGTTGTTTCATTATCCCATAAATCATTGTTTGCCCAATTAGACACATAAGAATATAAAGTCGAACCATAAAAATCGATACCTGTAGCACCACCAAATGTTGTTGTTCCAGGAGAGGCAGCATATGCTTTTTGATCT
>CALCRH010000344.1 GCA_937894515.1 uncultured Clostridia bacterium
GGAAACGGCGCAGCGTCCAGACCTCGGGGCAGTCGTAGGAGCCGTACACACAGGTGGCCACATAGCAGCCACCGGAGGGCTTTTCATCCGGATGCTCATCAGCGTTTGAGATAATAATGGGGCTGAAATGGGTGACGTAAAACTCGATATAAGGTGCACCATTGCTGTCGAACTGCACCTCTGAATACGCTTCATCTCCCAGATGCTTCACCTCTCAAAAAACCGAAGCGTCTTTTCATAACCGGTCAGCGTCTTTTCCCGCAGTTGATTGGATCGGCAAAAAAATCATGTATTCGTCAATCCAGTAGTCAAAGGTCTTCCACATAAAAAAACGCCTCTGATTTGTTGGTTATTACTACCCGGCAAATCAGAGGCATTTATAGACTTTTTTGAAATCGCTTATAGGCTACCGCTTCATGCCCGCTTCTGCTTTTGCTGCAGACTCAGGCGATCTGCGATCATCGCGATGAATTCGCTGTTTGTGGGTTTTCCCTTGGCGGAATTGACGGTGTAGCCGAAATAGTGCTGGAGGGTCTCCAGATCGCCCCGATCCCACGCCACCTCGATGGCGTGGCGGATAGCACGCTCTACCCGGCTGGGGGTCGTACCGAAGCGCTTGGCCACCTCGGGATACAGCACCTTGGTGACGGCGTTGATGACATCCATGTCCTCTACGGCGATCATAATAGCTTCCCGAACGTACTGGTAACCCTTAATGTGCGCCGGAACACCTACCTCGTGAATAATGGCGGTGACGCGGCTTTCCAGCGCAGGAGAATAGGACGGCTCCTCTTGTTCCTCCCCTTGTACGGCAAAGCGCATCTGCTCCATCAGGGACGGAAGATGCACAGGTTTTGCCATGAAGTAAAAGGCGCCGCGGTTCATGGCCTCCTGCACGGTACGGTCATTGCAGAACGCGGAAACCACAATGGTCTGGGGTGCATTGGTCAGCTTCTGCAGTTCCTGCAAAAGGCTCAATCCGTCCAGTTCCGGCAGAGCCACATCTGTCAGCACCACCTGAGGATACAGGGTCTTCGCCAGCTCCAGTGCTTCGCGACCGCTGCCGGTAGTTCCCACCAGCGTAAATTCACCCGACTTCTCTATATTCTCTTTCAGCAAAATGCGGAACTCCTCGCTGCTGTCGGCGAGAAGCACTCTGATTTTGTTTTCCATAATACGCTTCCGTCCTTTATCCAAAGTTATCATTACAGCGCTGTGCCTTACCGACAAAACAACATTTATCGCTTGGCTTGGTAACAAATTAGCAGAAACGGACATCATTTTCAAGGTGATTTTGTCGTTTTTCTAAGAGAATCGTTCGACACATTTCGACAAACGGAATATCTTGTGGTTCCGCCCCGGTAAAGCGTCTATATCTGCGGTGACTTTTCTTCTTGCCACCTCTGCGGCTTTGTGGTATTCTGTTGGCAGGAACGGAAGGGGGCGAATTGCCGTGAAACTGCGAAAAAAGAAGCTCTTTCTTTTGGATATGGACGGCACTATTTATATTGATGACCGACTTTTTGACGGTGTCACCGAATTTCTCACCTATATCCGCGCCAATGGCGGCCGATATCTTTTCCTGACCAACAACTCCTCCCGAGGGGTGGAGGGGTATATCGAAAAGCTGGCGCGGCTGGGGATCCGAACCACAGAGGCGGATTATCTCACCTCGGCAGACGCCGCTATCAGCTGTCTGCAAAGGGAGTATCCGGACAAAAAGTGCTATGTGCAGGGTACCCGCTCCTTTTCGGCACAGCTTCAATCCGCCGGCATTTCCGTCACCGATCAGTTAGAAGACGACATCGATATTCTCCTTTCCGGGTTTGACCGGGAACTGACCTTTCAAAAGCTGGAGGATTCCTGTATTCTCTTAAACCGTGGCGTTACGTGGCTGGCCACCAACCCGGACTGGGTCTGTCCCACCTCCTACGGCAGCGTCCCCGACTGCGGCAGCGTGTGCCGGATGCTGACCAAAGCCACCGGCAGAACGCCTCGGTTTCTCGGTAAGCCCCAGCCGGAGATGGTATATCTGGCCATGCAGAAAACCGGCTTTACGCCGGAGCAGACCGTTGTCATCGGCGACCGCATCTACACCGACATCGCCTGCGGTGTCAACGCCAAAGTGGACAGTCTCTTTGTCCTCTCCGGCGAAGGAGTTCTCGCCGACATTGAAACCTATGACATCCACCCCACGTGGGTCTACCCCGATATTGCCGCGCTGGTAAAAGAAATGGAGGGAATTTCATGAAACTGAACTACAAACGCACCATTCTGGTGGGCTTTGCCTTTTTCCTGATCTGCGCCTTCTGGCAGGCCTATGACAACACCATTCCCCTGATCCTGGTGAACAAATTCGGCATGAACCAGACCTGGTCCGGCGTGATCATGGCGCTTGACAATGTGCTGGCGCTGTTCATGCTGCCCCTGTTCGGTGCCATCTCCGATCGCTGCACCTCAAAGAAAGGCAGACGCACGCCCTTTATCGTCATCGGCACCCTGATCGCGGCGGTGATGCTGCTGTGCCTGAGTTTTGTGGACCATGCCCAGCTGAAGAACATCAGCGCGGTTTCCACCATTGACGATCCGGCAGCGCTGACCCAGATTTACAGTGCCGAATCCCACAACAAGCTGATGACCCCGGACGGAGAGAAGTTCGTCCTTTGTGAAATGTATACCCCGGGACAGTTTGCCGCCATCACCTCCCAGATCGAGGTAGACGGTAAGGTACTGACCAATCCCGAATATACCAATTACGTGGTGCCGGCACGGCAGGCCTATGCCTGGCAGGTCACCGCTGACAGTCCTGCTACGCTGCTCTTCTTCATGGCAGTACTGCTGATCATTCTGATCTCCATGTCCATCTTCCGTTCGCCGGCGGTGGCACTGATGCCGGATGTGACGGTGAAACCCCTGCGCTCTAAGGCCAACGCCATCATCAACCTGATGGGCTCTGCCGGCGGCATTCTGGTGCTGGTACTGGGCATGGTGTTCGCCACCTCCGCCGTGAAGAACAGTCTGATGAGCTACATCGGCTACTTCGGTGTTGTTGCCGCCATCATGCTCATTGCCCTGGTCATCTTCATGCTGACTGTACGGGAAGTGGAGTGGGCAGACGAGATGCGCCGGGACTCCATTGCCTGCAGCACGGAGGACAGCGAAGAGGAAAACAGCGGCGATCGCAAGCTGACCGCCGCCGAGTTCCGGTCTCTTATTTTCCTGCTGCTGTCCATCGTGCTGTGGTTCTTCGGCTACAATGCTGTCACCTCCAAATACAGCGTGTACGCCAGCAATATCCTCCACAAGGACTACAACCTGACCCTGATCATCGCCCAGGCCGCCGCCATCGTGGCCTATCTGCCTGTGGGCTGGATCGCCAGCAAGGTGGGCCGTAAGAAATCCATTCTCGCCGGCGTGATCATGCTGACCATCGCATTTACCGCGGCAGGCTTTATGAAAGATAACAGTCCCACCATGCTGATGAACGCCATTTTTGCCCTGGCCGGTATTGCCTGGGCTACCATCAATGTCAACTCCTTCCCCATGGTGGTGGAGCTGGCCAGCGGCAGTAATGTGGGTAAGTACACCGGCTACTATTACACCGCCAGCATGGCGGCGCAGGTGGCCACCCCCATGGTCTCCGGCTTTTTGATGGACAAGATGGGCATGCGCGTTCTGTTCCCCTATGCCGCCATCTTTGCAGCGCTGGCCTTTGCCACCATGCTGCTGGTGCAGCATGGCGACAGCAAGCCGATGGCAAAGACAGGGCTGGACGCTTTGGGCGATATGGATGCAGACTGATATGTGGATACTTGCTGTTTTACTGCTCCTGCTGATTTTGGCAGAACTCTTTCTTCTGGCACACCTGTGCCGGCACGGGCACCCCAACTGGCAGATTTTAGGGGCGTTTCGCTATGCCCACCGGGGCTATCACGATAAGCCTGCCGTGCCCGAAAACTCCATGGCGGCGTTCCGCCGTGCCATCGGCAATTTCTATGGGGCAGAGCTGGACGTGCATCTGATGGCAGACGGCAATCTGGCGGTCATTCACGACGCCTCCTTACAGCGTACCGCCGGGGTCGATGTGCAGATCGAGGATCTGACCGCTGCGGACTTGCCGCAGTACCATCTGGAGGGAACGGCGGAACAGATTCCGCTTTTCGAGGACGTTTTGAAGCTGTTCGAGGGCAAAACGCCCCTGATCGTGGAGCTGAAGCCGGAACGGGGCAACCACGATGCCCTTGCCGCCGCCACGGTGGCATTGCTGGATCAATATCGGGTAAACTACTGTATCGAGAGCTTTGATCCCCGCTGCCTGATCTGGCTGAAAAAAAACCGGCCGGACATCGTGTGGGGACAGCTGGCCGAAAACTTCCTGCGCCATGGAGACGGCGCACCGCAGGGTAAGCTGACGCTGTGGGCGCTGGGCAATCTGCTTTTGAACTTTCTGACCCGTCCGGACTTCATTGCCTACCGCTATGAGGATCGGGACTGCGGTGCCGTTCGCATCTGCCGCCGTATTTTCAAGGTGCAGGAAGTCAACTGGACCATTACATCGAAAAAGGAGATGCGGGACGCGGAACAAAAGGGAAATCTGGTGATTTTCGAGGGTTTCGATCCCCGCGCGTGACAGGTATGCGAGTGATTACCGGAACTGCCAGAGGCAGGCGTTTGAAAGAGTTGGAAGGGCTGGAGACCCGTCCCACCACCGATCGGGTAAAAGAGGGGCTGTTCTCCGTGATCCAGTTCGATATTGAGGGGCGGCGTGTCCTGGATCTCTTCGCCGGCACGGGACAGCTCGGCATCGAGGCTTTATCCCGCGGTGCCGCCGAATGTGTCTTTGTGGATCAGCGCCGGGATGCGGTCACGTTGATCAGGGAAAATCTGGACATCTGTGAACTCTCTGATCGGGCACACATCCGGCAGGGCGACAGCATGTCCTACCTGAAATCCGGCGAAAAGTTTGATATTATCTTTCTGGATCCCCCCTACGCCTCCGGCCTTTTGGCCCAGGCGCTGACCGAAATTACAAGGTTTGACATTTGCCGCGGCCATGGTATAATTGTAGCAGAAAGCGATGCCGATACGGTTTTGCCTACCGTGGAAGCGCCCTATTCTCTGTATCGGGAATACCGATACGGCAAAATCAAGCTGACGGTGTATCACCGCAGCGGAAACGAGGACGACTGACCCATGAATGTTGCCATTTATCCCGGCAGTTTTGACCCCATTACCTTGGGACATATGGATATCATCTGCCGCGCGGCAAAATGCTTTGATCGGGTGCTGGTCTGCGTGATGGTAAATTGTGATAAGCAGCAGCCCATGTTCAGCCGCGAAAAACGGTTGGAGCTGATCCGCAAAAGCGTTGCCGATCTTCCCAATGTGGAGGTGGAGCTGTGGAGCGGCCTTTTGGCCGACTATGCAGCAAAAAAGAACGCCAACATTCTGGTTAAGGGCGTGCGAAACATGACGGATTTTGACCTGGAGATGCAGATGGCCCGAATCAATCAGGGGATTATGCCCGACTTGGAAACCGTGTTTTTGCCCGCCAGCGCCGAATATGAGCATTTCAGCTCCACAATGGCCCGGGAGATGATCCGTTACGGCCAGCCTTTGGAAAAATACGTCCCCGCCCCTGTGGCCGCGGAATTGAAAGAGCGAAAGGAGTAACAGCAATGGAAGAAAAGGATGTACAGCGGTTATTGGACATGCTTTACGGCATGATCGATGAGGCAAAAAGTGCTGCTTTCAGTTCTGAAAAGTGCGTGATCAACCGGGATGAGGTTCTGGATCTGCTGGACGAGATTCGCGGTAAGCTTCCGCTGGAACTGAAAAAAGCCCGGGAGTTGATCGCCGCCCGCAACGACTATGTAGCCGGCGCAAAGAGAGAAGCGGAAAAGATGATCAAGCAGGCGGAGCTGGATGCCAAGACCATCGTCTCCGAAAGCGAGATCCTGCAGCAGGCGCGGATGAAATCCGGCGAGATTCTCCACCGCGCTGAAGAACGTACCAAGGAAATGTATCAGGTGGCCAACACCTATACCGAGGACGCCTTGAAGCGTGCCGCAGAGGCCGTACAGGCCGCCTTGGACGAATTGCAGCAGTCTCGGGCACAGTTCCGCGCCGCATCTCAGGAGCAGATGCGATCCGCCAAAGATTCGCTGGATAAAAAGGGCGAGGCGTAATCGCTGTCATTTTTGTAGAAAATATACAATTTCCGTCTTGCATTTTCTACAAATCAGTCAATCCATCTTAATATTGTGGTTATTCAAGAAGACCGAGTACAAGATATTGTGCTCGGTCTTCTTTTTTTCACAAAGTTCAAAACAAACGTTTCATAATTGGCTGGATTCCCCGCCATTCCGCCAAAAATTTCCAGCCTCTTTTCAGGCATTTCCCGCAAACTTTTCCTTGCATTTTTCCACAGTATTATGTATACTTGGCTTATAAGTGGGGAAATGTGGGGGTAGTATCCCCATTTGTGGGGTATAATCCCACGGTTTTTCCCAATGGTCATCCAAAAGCGAGGAGGTGAACAGGTTGACCGGTCAATATGCCCATACCATAGACGCCAAGGGTCGTCTGTTCATCCCTGCCAAGCTGCGTCAGGAGTTGGGCGACACGTTTCACGTTACTGTGGGACAGGATCACTGCCTGAGTGTCTATTCCGATGAAAGCTGGGCAGCGTTTATGGACAAGCTCAAGGGCATGAGCTACAACGAAGTCAAACGCTTACGGGGCCTGTTCGCCTATGGCGCCGACTGTGAGCCGGATGGACAGGGGCGTATTCTTCTCCCCGCCAAACTGCGGGAATATGCCGGTCTGGAAAAAGACGTTGTGATCATCGGCAGTTTTGACCGGGTGGAGATCTGGAATGCCGATCGTTGGGCTGCTCTTGAAAAGGCTGCCTTTGAAAGCGGTTCTCTGGAGCAGGCCATGGAAGAAATGGGGCTGTAAGTCATGGCTCACAGTATTGCCGAGGATATGGTCTTTGGCCACAAGCCCGTTTTGCTGGACGAATGTCTGGAAGCTCTCCATATCCGGCCTGACGGCATCTATCTGGACGGTACGCTGGGCCGTGCCGGCCACTCTTTGGAAATTGTCAAACGCCTGAGCACCGGACGGCTTATCGCCATTGACCGGGATGTAACCGCATTGAACGCCGCCAAGGAGCGGCTTGCTCCCTATCTGGATCGCGTTACGCTGGTTCACAGCAATTTTGAACGGGTGGGAGATATCTTAGAAGAATTGGGGCTGCCCGGTGTAGACGGTATGCTCTTTGATCTGGGCGTCAGCTCTCCCCAGTTAGATGATGCCCAACGGGGCTTCAGCTATATGCAGGATGCACCGCTGGATATGCGTATGGATCAAAGTGCTGCTCTTACTGCCCGGGATGTGGTAAACGGCTGGTCCTACGAGGAACTGCGCCGTATCCTGTTTGAATACGGCGAAGAGCGCTATGCCCCCGTCATTGCCAGGCACATCTGTCAGGCACGGGAGAATAAGGCCATTGAAACCACCTATGAACTGGTGGACATCATCAAGGGTGCTATGCCGCCCCAGGCTTTGCGGGAAAAGCAGCATCCTGCCAAGCGCAGTTTTCAGGCTGTCCGCATTGCCGTCAACGGTGAGCTGGATGCCCTGCCCCCCATGCTTCAGGCCGCAGCGGAGCATTTACATACAGGCGGGCGGCTGGCGGTGATCTCCTTCCACTCCCTGGAAGACCGGATCATCAAGAAGACCATGCAGGAATTGGCTGCCGGCTGTACCTGTCCGCCCAATTTCCCTGTCTGTGTCTGCGGCAAGACACCGAAGATGAAACTGATCACCCGCAAGCCCATTGTATCGGGGCAGGCGGAACTCCTATACAACCCCCGTGCACGCAGTGCAAAGCTGCGGGTGGCGGAGAAACTCTGAGGAAAGGAACACATCATGGCCGAAGAAAAGCGTAAGTCTTATACAAGTACATACGGTTCTTTGGCGTATGATCTGGATGCTCTTGTTCTGGAACGCCAGTTGGAACAAGCCGGTACCATGCCGGAGCACCGTCCCGAAGCTCCTGTGCAGTCCCGGCCCCGTACCCATGCACACACCCACGCAAAGGTGCACCCCTCTCCTCTTATTCTTGGCGGTATTGCTCTGCTGTGCGTGATGGTGCTGGTGCTGATGTTTGGCTATGTACAGCTCACCAAGGTTTCCAACCGTGTCAGCGACATCAAAAGCGAGATCAGCGTGCTGGCTGATGAACACGTTTCGCTTCTGACGGAATACGAAAAAACTTTTGATCTGGCCACCGTTAAATCTGTGGCAGAAGCGGCCGGTATGTCCAAACCCAGCGCCGGGCAGATCGAATATATTGATTTAAGCGGTTCCGACAGCGTGGTCATCTATCGTGCCGAAGCATCCGGTGTTCTGCAGGATCTGCGTACGGCAACTACAGCCGCAGCAGCGAAAGTATGTGAATACTTCCGCTGACCATTCCATATATTGCACAATAGCGTAAGGAGTAAGAAGGTCTCTTCTTGCTCCTTGCTTGGTCTTTAAAAGCCCATCAATCGTTGTTGATTTGCCCCAAACAGGAGGAAAAAACGTGTCTCAACCCACCCCGAATTCCAACCGAAAAGACGCCAATGTCCGCCGTGCCAACCGCGTGATCCAAAGCCGCACCTTTGTTTTGATGCTGGTGATGGGTGTCGCGATGTTTGTCCTGCTGTTTTTTAAGCTCTACTCTCTCCAGATCACCCGCCATGAGGAGCTGCAGAAGAAAGCCGTCAGTCAGCAGACCCGCTCCACGGTAGTCACCGCCAACCGCGGCACGATCTATGACCGTAACGGTAACATTATGGCCATTTCCGCCACGGCAGAAACCGTCTTTCTCTCTCCGTTGGAGATCAACAGGGCGCTGAAGGACACAGAAAACCCCGTCACCTGGACCAAGGAGAGCCTTGCCGCCGAGTTGGGACAAATACTGGATATCAATGAGGCGACCATCCTCAAAAAGATAGCCCGGGTGGACTCGCAGTATGAAGTATTGAAGCTTCGTGCCGAGGAGGACACTGCCAATCGGGTTCGGGAATATATCAACGCCAACAAAGTGGCCGGTGTGTATATGGTCACCGATGCCAAGCGATACTATCCCTATGGAAGTCTGTGCGCCCATGTCATCGGTTTTGTAGGAGACGACAACACCGGTCTCTACGGTCTGGAGTCCCGGTATGAGCAGAGTCTGGAGGGGCAGACCGGTCTGGTCATCACCGCAAAGGATAATGCCGGCAACGATATGCTCTATGAATATGAGCAGTACTTTGATGCCAAGAACGGCGATGAACTGGTCACCACCATCGACACTACCATCCAGTATTACCTGGAAAAGGGCATAGAGGATATGGTGGATAAGTTTGATGCACAAAACGGCGCCAGCGGCATCGTGATGAACGCCAAGACCGGCGCCATTCTTGCCATGGCCAGCTATCCCAATTACGACCCAAACCATTTCAGCGAAATACACGATGAAAAGCTGGCTCTGCAGGTGGAAGAAGAAACCGCCAGTCTGGCTGATATGCAGCTTCTGCAATGGCGCAACAAGTGCCTGAACGACACCTATGAGCCCGGCTCCACTTTTAAGATCCTGACCCTTTCCGCTGCCCTGGAGGAGGGCGCGGTCGACATGAATACCACCGCTTATTGCACCGGCAGCGTTATCGTATCCGGCCAGACCATTCACTGTTCCAGCACGACAGGTCACGGCACCCAGACTTTAAAGGAGTCTGTGGGAAACTCCTGCAACCCGGCGTTTATCTCCTACGGTCTGAAGCTGGGAACAGATAAGTTTTATCAATACATGCGGTCTTTTGGTCTCATGTCCGGCACCGGCATTGATCTATCCGGCGAGGCAGACGGCATTTTTACCACGCCTGATGCCTTTACCACCTTGGATCTGGCCTGCTATGCGTTTGGCCAGAACTTCACCGTGACGCCGGTGGCCCTGATTGCCGCCCAGGCAGCGTGCGTCAACGGCGGCTATCTCCATCAGCCCTATCTGGTGGAAGAAGTGCGAAACAGCAGCGGCAGCATCACCTATCGCCATGACAGCACGCCGGTGCGTCAGGTGATTTCCGAAAAGACATCCGCCACCGTGCGGGAGTGTCTGGAATATGTCGTAGCCGGCGGCACCGGTAAAAACGGTCAGGTCTCCGGCTACCGTATCGGCGGCAAGACCGGCACAGCCGATAAGGGGCAAACCGGCGATGTTGTGGTCTCCTTTTTGTGCTTTGCACCGGCAGATGATCCTCAGGTCATTATGCTCATCACCATGGACACTCCCAGTCGCACTACCGGCACCTATGTTTCCGGCGGCAATATGGTAGCTCCCACAGCCAGTGCCGTCATGGCAGAGATCCTGCCCTATCTGGGCATAGAGCCGTCTTACAGCGCCGATGAGCTATTGGGCATCGACACCACCGTTCCCAACGTGATCGGACTGGATCTCGACACGGCAAAGAATCGTCTGGAGGAAAAGGGCTTCGGCATCAAAGTGGTAGGCAGTGGCTCTGAGGTCACCGACCAGACGCCTGTGGGCGGCGCCATTATCCCCGGCAAGTCCACCGTCATTGTGTACGCCGGCAGCGAAAAATCCAATGACCCGTGTACCGTTCCCAGCCTGATCGGACGTACGCCCGCCGAAGCCAATACCGTGATTGCCAATGCCGGTCTTCTGATCCGCTTCACCGGTACTACCGGCTCCGAGTCCGGTTCGATCCGTGTTCTGAGCCAGTCTGTTGAACCTGCCACACAGGTAGAAGCCGGAACCGTTATCACAGTACAGCTGGGTGACATCTCCGTCACAGACTAAGGCAGGATCTGTCAACAGTTTCCCACAAAATGTACTGTTTTCCCCCGCTGTAATTTGTTATGATACTGTTATATTCCGATTGATCGGTTTCCGGTAAAGGAGGGCATATCCATGAAATTGAAAGACTTGCTGAAAGGGCTTACCGTTCTCTCTATAACGGCAGATCCGGAGCAGGAAATCAAAGACGTCAGCTATGATTCCCGCCAGACCAAGCCCGGTGATCTGTTTGTCGCCATCTCCGGCTTTGCCGCAGATGGGCACAAGTTTATTCCCATGGCCGCCGAAAAGGGAGCTGTCTGCGCCGTCTGTGAACACGCCGTAGAGGGAATCCCCTGCGTTGTGGTAGAGGATACCCGCAAGGCGCTGGCAGTCATCGCAGCCAACTGGTTCGATCATCCCGATCGTGAGATGACCATGGTGGGCATCACCGGCACCAACGGCAAAACCACTTCCACCTATCTCATCAAGAGTATTCTGGAGCAGAAGGCCGGTGCAAAGGTGGGCCTGATCGGCACCATTCAGAACATGATCGGCGATGAGGTCCTGCATACCGAGCGCACCACCCCGGAGTCCTTTGAACTGCAAAGGCTGTTCCGCCAGATGGCAGATGCCGGCTGTACCCATGTGGTAATGGAGGTGTCCTCCCATGCGCTGGCACTGCATCGGGTCTACGGTGTGCGTTTTGCCGTAGCGGTGTTCACCAATCTGACCCAGGATCATCTGGATTTCCACAAGACCATGGAGAACTACTGCGATGCCAAGGCGATCCTGTTCCGGAACTGCGACTGCGCCATCTACAACCGTGACGATCCCTGGTGTGAGCGCCTGCTGGATCGGAGTCTGTGCCGCCGTTTTGCCTACGGTGTGGAAAAGGAAAGCCACCTGCAGGCCAAGAATGTCCGGCTCTCCGCCGGCGGCGTCAAGTATGATGCCGAGGCAGAAACCGAATGGGCACAGGTAGAAGTTGGCATTCCCGGCGCCTTTACGGTATATAATACGCTGGATGCCATTGCCGCGTGCTGGAATTTGGGCGTATCTATTCAGGACTGTGCCGATGCTCTGCGGCAGAATCACGGTGTGAAAGGCCGCATGGAGGTCATTCCCACGCCGGGCAAAAATTACACCGTTCTCAATGACTACTCCCACACCCCCGACAGTCTGGAAAACGTGATCCGGGCAGTCAAGGGCTTTGCCAAGGGCCGCACCATCGCCCTGTTCGGCTGCGGCGGTGACCGGGATCGCACCAAGCGCCCCATTATGGGAAAGATTGCCGCCTCCATGGCAGACTATGCCATCGTTACCTCCGACAATCCCCGTACCGAAGATCCCAACGTCATCATTGACGACATTCTGGTTGGTATGGCCGGCTACGACAACTATACCGTGGTGGCAGATCGCGTGCAGGCCATCCACTACGCCATGGATCACGCCCAGGCCGGTGACGTGATCATTCTGGCCGGCAAAGGCCACGAAGACTACCAGGAGATCGGCCACGAGAAGTTCCACATGGACGAGCGGGAAATCGTGGCAGAATATCTCCATCACTAAAGAACTCCCCCGCACGGGGGACAAAGGAGCATCAACATGAAATTACAGATTCTTTTGGCGGCACTGATCAGCTTTATCGTCACCGCCATTGTCGGAAAGCTGCTGATTCCGGCGCTGCGTGCCCTGAAAGCCGGGCAGAGCATCAAGGAGATCGGCCCCACCTGGCACATGAGCAAGCAGGGCACTCCCACCATGGGCGGCATCATGTTCATCGCCGGAATTCTGGCGGCGGTGCTGGTCGCCGGTTGGGACAATATGCTGTCCGGTGATTTTACTCACCTGTACATCTTTTTGTTTGCCCTGGTATTCGGTGTTATCGGCTTTATCGATGACTACGAAAAGGTGGTGCACCACCGCAATACCGGCCTGACTGCCATTCAGAAATTCCTGCTGCAGCTGGCGGCCGCCATTGCCTTTTTGTGTCTGATGCGCTATATCGGCGTGCTGACCCCCAATCTGTATGTCCCGTTCTTCCAGACCTACATCGTTTTGCCCTGGGTGGTCTATCTGATCTTCGCCGCCTTTGTCATTGTGGGCACGGTTAACGCCGTTAACATCACTGACGGTGTGGACGGTCTGGCCTCCACGGTAACGCTGCCGGTGGGCGCTTTCTTCGTTCTCATCGCCGTTCTCTGGGCGGATTGGAGCGTGGGCATTTTTGCTGCCGCGCTGGTGGGCGGTCTGGGCGGTTTCCTGCTGTATAACCACCATCCTGCCCAGGTATTCATGGGCGATACCGGTTCTCTCTTCTTAGGCGGAGCGGTTGCCGCCATGGCCTTTGCCTGCGATATGCCTCTGGTGCTGATTTTGGTAGGTTTTGTCTACCTCTGCGAAACCATGAGCGATATCATTCAGGTGGGATACTTCAAGCTGACCCACGGCAAGCGCATTTTCAAGATGGCGCCGCTGCACCATCACTTTGAAATGTGCGGTTGGAAGGAAAAGAAAGTGGTGGCAGTATTCGGTACTGTCAGCCTGCTGCTTTGTATACTGGCCTATCTGGGCGTCTATCAGCGCTACTGGTTCTAAACTACTTTTGTATTCTATGGGAAAGGAGGAACGCCTGTGACCCGCGAAGAGTACCATGCCGTCAAAGCGCAAAAAGCACACAAAAAGGATACAGAGAAGAAAAACGTAATGGCCGGAAAAGGGTCCATGGACATTCCTTTTCTCCTGTTGACCCTGTTGCTGACCGCCATGGGACTTGCCATGCTGTTCTCCGCCAGTTTTCCTTTTGCACTGTCTGAATACAACGATGCCTACTACATCATCAAGCGTCAGACGTTCTTTGCGCTTCTCGGACTGGCGGCCATGTTTGTTGTGGCGCGCTTTAACTACCAGCGCTGGCGGGGTGCATCAAAACTGCTGTTAGGTGTTTCTCTTTTCCTTCTGGTTCTGGTCATTATTCCCGGCGTAGGCATTACCGTGAACAACGCCACCCGCTGGCTGGGAATTCCCGGTGTATTCCAATTCCAACCCTCGGAAATCGCCAAGCTGGCGGTCATCATCTATTTCGCCAACAGTATCTCCAAAAAGCGGGAAAAGATGCTGAACTTCCGGGAGGGCGTTGTCCCCTATTTGATTATCCTGGGTACGATCTCCGCGCTCATGCTGCTGGAGCCTCACCTGTCCGGTACAGTTTTGATCGTCTGCACCGGCATCATCATGATGGTAGTGGGTGGTATGAACAGCTGGCTGGTAGGTATCGGATTTGGCGGGGTCGGTCTTCTCGCCGTGCTGTATGTCAAAGCGGTGGAAAAGGGGCTTATCTCCTATGGCGCCAGCCGTATTACCATGTGGCACGATCCCTGGCTGGACTCCACAGCTGACGGCTACCAGATGGTGCAGAGTCTGATCGCCATCGGCTCCGGCGGCCTGCTTGGCGTGGGATTCGGCCGAAGCCGGCAAAAGTTCCTGTACCTGCCGGAGCGGCACAATGACTTTATCTTCGCAGTAGCCGCGGAAGAGCTGGGGCTGATCGGTGCCTGTATCATCATGCTGATCTTCGCCCTGCTGATCATTCGCGGCTTCTGGATCGCCCTCCATGCCCGGGATCGCTTCGGTGCTCTGCTTGTGGTGGGCATTATGACCCATTTGGGCTTACAGACCTTTTTGAACATCGCCGTTGTCAGCGGTCTTGTTCCTGCCACCGGCATTTCGCTGCCCTTCTTCAGTTATGGCGGTACCGCATTGGCCCTGCAGCTGGTGGAAATGGGAATCGTGCTGAGTGTTTCCCGGCAGATCCCCGCACCACGAAATGGATAGGAGGACTCTCCATGAAAGTGATTTTTACCTGCGGCGGAACGGCAGGTCACGTCAACCCCGCCCTTGCCCTGGCAGGCTATATGAAAAAGAAGCACACCGATCTGGAGGTGCTGTTTGTCGGTACGCCGGACGGCATCGAAAAGCGCTTGGCCGAAAAGGCCGGCTATGCCTACATCGGAATCGAAATCAGCAGTTTCCAGCGCTCGTTCACGAAGCTGCGCCACAATCTGCATACCGCCCGCACCATGCTTACCTCCCGTCGGGAGGCCAATGCCGTGCTACGCCGTTTTCAGCCGGATCTGGTGGTGGGTACCGGCGGCTATGCCAGCTACCCCATTTTGAAAGCTGCCGCCAAGCAGGGGATTCCCACGGCGGTCCATGAGTCCAATATGATCCCGGGTCTGACCACCAAAATGCTGGAGCCCAGCGCCCAGGTTATTATGGTTGGTTTTGAGGATTGTCGGGAACACTATCAGCATCCGGAAAAGATCCGCGTCACCGGTACGCCGGTCCGGGGTGACTTCTTTGACCTGACGAAAGAGCAGGCCAGGGCGAAACTGGGCTATGCCGATGACAAGCCCCTGGTGGTCTCCTTCTGGGGCAGTTTGGGTGCCAACACGATGAATACCAATATGCTGGACTTCTTTGCCTGCGAAAAGGCGGACGGCTTCCCCTTCCACCACATTCACGCCGTGGGCAGCCGCGGCTGGGCAGAGATGCAGCAGAAGCTGCGCCAGCGCGGTCTGAACGACTCCCATTTGGATATCCGGGAATATATCTACGATATGGCTGTGGTCATGCGGGCAGCCGATCTGGTCATCTGCCGTGCCGGTGCCAGCACCATCAGTGAGCTTACCGCATTGGGTATGCCTGCGGTGATGGTTCCCTCTCCCTACGTAGTGGCAAATCACCAGGAGAAAAACGCCCGTATTCTGGAAAAGCACGGCGGTGCCGTGGTTTTGTTGGAGCAAAACGCCGGCGGCAAAACGCTCTACGAAACGGCTGCCGCCATATTGGCCGATCCCGCCCGCCTGCAGTCCATGCAGCGCGGCATGGCAGAACTTGGCATCTTGGACGCCACAGAGCGCATCTATACCACCGTGATGTCTCTTTTGGACTAATCACCTGTGTTCCCGTCTTTGCATAAGATGGCGTAAAAAGCCATCGAAAGGCGGGAGATTTTGAGTACTATCACCATCAACGGCGGCATTCCCCTGCAGGGGGAGCTTACGGTGCAGGGCGCCAAAAACAGCGTTCTTCCCATTTTAGCCGCCACGATCCTCTGTGCAGACACCTGCCGCATCCTCCACTGCCCCCATTTGAGCGATGTAGATGCAGCGACAGATATCCTCCGTTATTTGGGCTGTACCGCCTATTGGGAGGGGCCGGATCTTTTGGTGGATACTTCCACCATGCTGCGCCGGGATATCCCCGCGCATCTGATGCGAAAAATGCGTTCCTCCGTCATCTTTCTCGGCGCCATTCTATCTCGCTTCGGAGAGGCAGAATTGAGTTATCCCGGCGGCTGTGAACTGGGGCCGAGACCGATTGATCTCCATATCAGCGCTCTGCGCACCCTGGGGGCGGAGATCACCGAATCCGGCGATTATCTGCACTGTACCGCTCGCCGTCTGAGCGGGCAAGAGATCCTTCTCCCCTTCCCCAGCGTAGGTGCCACGGAAAACGCCATGCTGGCGGCCTGCGGAGCAGACGGCATCACCGTTATCTCCAATGCTGCCCGGGAGCCGGAAATTGCAGATCTCCAGCTCTTTCTCACCAAACTCGGCGCAACAGTTTGCGGCGCCGGCAGTTCCGTCATCACGGTAGTGGGAAACCAATCGCTGCACGGCTGCGAACATCGCTGCATCGGGGATCGCATCGTTGCCGCTACATACCTCAGCGCCGCTGCCGCCACAGGCGGCAAGTTGGTCCTGCGCGGTATCAACTGCCGGCATCTCTCCCCGGTCACCGCAGTTTTACAGCAGGCAGGTTGTACGCTGTATGCTGAAGAAAACCTGATCTCGTTGCAAACGAACGGCCGGCTTCACGCCGTCCCCCCCATTCATACCGCTCCCCACCCCGGCTTTCCTACCGATGCACAGGCCGTTATCATGGCAGCGCTTTTGTGCAGTCGGGGCGCCACGGTATTCGTGGAAAACATGTTTGAAAACCGCTATCGTCACGTACCGGAGCTTCTGTGCATGGGGGCTGATATCCGGTTGGAGGGACGGGTCGCCGTGGTGTACGGCAAAGATACGCTTCATGGTGCCACGCTCTGCTGTACCGATCTTCGCGGCGGTGCAGCTCTGGTAGTTGCCGGTCTGCAAACAGAACATGAAACGACTATCCGGCAGATTTATCATATCTGCCGCGGCTATGAAAACATATTATTGGATCTACGCAGTCTGGGGGCGCATATTGCCCTGACAGAAGAATCCGATACCTGTATCAAGAAAGGGAGCCTATGGCAAGAAAACGCAGCAAATACAACCGAAAACGTGCCCGGGGAAGGTTTGCCTTCCTCTATAAACTGCTGACTTTTGTGGTCATTTGCGGCGCGATTTCTGTTGCCCTGACGCTGTTTTTCAAAATAGAGCTGATCTCCGTTTCCGGTAATGTCCGCTACCGCCAGGAGGAGGTGCTGGAGGCCAGCGGGATCCGCAGCGGCGATAATCTGTTTCTGATGAACAAGTTTGGTGCCGCCGAAAACATCACCTCGCAGCTGCCCTATGTGGAAACCGTGCAGATCCGGCGTCAGATTCCAACCACGCTCCAGATCCACGTAACCGAATGTATCTCCCCCGTGGCCATCAAACAGGACGGTGACATCTGGCTTCTCAGCGGCAGCGGCAAAATTGTGGATAAATTGGGTGTTGCCGCCTGGGAAAGCTATCCGCAGCTCACCGGGATCCGACTTGTAGACCCTGTTATCGGCCAGCCCATGAAAGTAGAGACCGAGATGGAAAACAGCCGGGTACAGCTCTTAACTCTGCTTCAGCAGTTAACAGAAAAGGAAATGCTCCACGATGTGCAGGTCATTCATATGGAAGACACCTCCCTCATCACCCTGCGCTATCTGGATCGCTTTGATGTCATGGTCAACCATGATGCGGATTTTGGCTATAAGCTCGACTATTTGCGTGCTGTTGTTGATCGTTTAGAGATCAACGAAACCGGCACTATTGATATGACCCACGATGACAAAGCCGGCTTTATCCCCGATTGATTTTTCAATGACAGGCGGCGGAAAGAATTCCGTTGCCTGTTTTTTGCGTAAAATGCCAGAATACCCCTTGACCTATCATGAAATCCGTAATACAATACTATATATAGTATTTACAGTCGAAGGGTATCGCCTTTTTTATACAATTTGCGGTAGGAGGAACGGTTATGGCATTCGGATTGGAAACCGGCATTGAAAATGTCGTCAATATTAAAGTTCTCGGCGTAGGCGGCGGCGGCAGCAACGTGGTCAACCGCATGGTTCGCAGCGGCACAAAGGGCGTTGATTTTATTGCTGTCAATACAGACAAGCAGGCTTTGAACGCCTCCAGTGCCAATTATAAAATTCAGATCGGTGAAAAGCTTACCGCCGGTAAAGGTGCCGGCTCCAATCCGGAGATCGGTAAAAAAGCTGCCGAAGAGAGCCGCAATCAGTTGAGCAAAGCGCTGGAAAATACGGACATGGTATTTATTACCGCCGGCATGGGCGGTGGTACCGGTACCGGTGCCGCCCCTGTGGTTGCCGAGATTGCCCGGGAACTGGGCGTATTGACTGTTGGCGTTGTCACCAAGCCTTTCGGTTTTGAAGGTGCCCGCCGTATGCGTGCTGCCGAAGCCGGCATTGAAGAGCTGCGGGACAAGGTGGACAGTCTGGTCATCATTCCCAATGAGCGGCTGAAATACGCCACCGATCAGAAGATCACCTTTGCCAACGCCTTTGAAATTGCCGATGACGTACTGCGCCAGGCGGTGCAGTCTATCTCCGATCTGATCCGGGATACCGGTTTTATCAATCTGGACTTTGCCGATGTAACCGCCATCATGAAAGACGCCGGTCTTGCCCACATGGGCGTGGGCCGTGCCGCCGGCAAGAACAAGGCTGAAGAAGCCGCCAGGATGGCCATTTCCAGCCCGCTGCTGGAAACCTCTATTGATGGTGCCCGCGGTGTTCTGATCAATGTAACCGGTTCCATGGATATCGGATTGGAAGAAGTGGAACAGGCTGCCACGCTGGTACAGGATGCCGTTCACCCCGATGCCCTGACCATCTTCGGCGCTGCCTTTGATGAAAACCTGGACGATGAGATCCGCGTAACAGTGATTGCCACCGGTTTTGATGAGGGCTGCGGCAAGTATGCAGCTCCCACCCCGGCAGGAGACACAGCGGAAAAGCCCGTGCCGCATCCCCTGTATGTTTCCGCAGAAGAGGCCATCGAAGCCGAGACAGAGCTGGACAAGTCCTTTGAAGATATTCTTAAAATTTTCCAAAAAGATAATGGATAATGGTAAAAAAAGACGCCCGAGGGCGTCTTTTTTTATACAAAAATTAACGGACATAGTTTGTCCTGTTTCGGCAAAAAGTAATCATGTCATCGGTGACAATTCAATAAATGGGGTGATCTTTTTGTATGAAACGCGGCAAAAACGCGCCATACGGCGCCCTATGGCTCTTCTCCTCGCTCTGCTGCTATGCCTGTCTTTGGTGGTTCCCGCACTGGCAGAGGATGGTGAACGCACCTTGATCCCTCTTGGTAAAACGGTGGGGATCAAGCTCTTTTCCGATGGTGCGCTGGTGGTCAGTCTCAACGATTCGCCGGCAAAGAGCAGCGGCATTGCAGTCGGTGATCTTTTGCTCTGCCTGAATGACACCAAAATCCAGTCCACCGAACAGCTGCAGGATTTTCTCCAGCAAAACGGTGCCTCGCCAATCACCGTCACCTATCAACGCAGCGGCAAAACCTGTCGCTGTACCGTCACACCCCGGCAGGGTGAAGACGGCGTTTGGCGCATCGGAGCCTGGATCCGCGACAGCATGGCGGGCATCGGCACACTGACCTACTACGATCCTGTCAGCGGCACTTACGGTGCCTTGGGCCACGGTATTACCGATACGGACACCCAGCTTCTGATGACGCTGTCCGGCGGTTCCATCATGGAAACTTCCGTCAAGGCGGTAAAAAAGGGTTGCAAAGGAGATCCCGGTGAGTTGAAGGGCGACTTCAGCGTCCAGCGGGATATTGGCACGCTGACCGCCAATACGGCGGGCGGCATCTTCGGCGCCGTATCCGATGAACGCCTTGTCGGCAATGCCCGCGCCTTTCCTCTGGCCAAGCCCCAGTTGGGTAAGGCCACCATTCTTGCCACCGTCAACGGCTGTGATACCCAGAGCTACGAAGTGGAGATCCTGCGGCTCTATGATGCCCAGCCCACCCGCAATCTGCTGCTTCGCATCACGGATCAACGCCTGCTGGAAACCACCGGCGGCATCGTGCAGGGGATGTCCGGCAGCCCCATTTTGCAAAACGGCAAGTTGGTAGGGGCAGTGACCCATGTACTGGTCAATGATCCCACCCAGGGCTACGGCATTTTTATCGAGAATATGCTGAACATGGCCGGATGACAAAGCGGAGCGGGTTTCCCCGCTCCGCTCACTTTTCATTCTTCACTCTTCATGTGTTATCCCGTTTGATGGGCTGCCGGTGGAGGATCCGCCGCAGCACTTTGGGACGGAACGGGATCAGCGGGTAGAGATAGCTGTTCCCCAGCACCGGTTTTGCAAAGGCAATCAATGCCAGAATGCCCACCACGCCAAGGGCAAAGCCCACCCAGTCCCACAGCCAGATCAGGATCAGCAATGCCATGCGGCACAGTTTCATGGCATAGCCCATTTCATAGCTGTGCTGGGCATAGTTGACCACCGCCACAAAGGCCATATAGACCAGCACCTCCGGCACCAGCCATCGTGCCTGCACCGCAAAGTCTCCCAAGATCAGCGCCCCCAGCATACTGAACGAGTTGGACAGCGCATCCGGGGTATTCAAAGAGGCCAGTTTCAAAATATCCACGATGAATTCCACCAGCAGAAGCTGTACGATCAGCGGTACATAGTATTCCTCTTTTACCAGCAGGAATTGCAGATTGGGGTTCAGTGTATCCGGATTTTTCACCAGCAAATACCAAAGGGGCGTAATAAACAGCGTCAGAAACAGCACCGTCATACGCACCACCTGCAAATAGGTGCCGATCAGCGGCGGAAAGTAGTAGTCGTTGATCTCCTCGGCAAAGCTGAACACCGTGGTGGGCAAAATCATCACACAGGGCGTGTTGTCGATCATCAGCAGGATATCGCCCTCCATGATGGACGCCACCGCCACATCGGGTCGCTCCGTATAGCGCACCTTGGGAAAGGGATTCCACCATTGGCGGGGCACGATGCATTCCGCTATGCTCTCCTGAGACATGGAAATGGAATGCACGTCAATTTTTCCCAGTTTTTCCCGCAGTCCTTGAATCAGCGCCGGATCTGCTTCATCTGCCATATAGACGATGGCCACATCGGTGCGGGAACGTCCACCCACCATAAGACGTTCCAAAACCAGGTGAGAGTCCCGTACCCGCCGCCGGAGAAGTGCGGCGTTTTCCATAATATTCTCTACAAAGCCATCGTGGCTGCCCCGCAAGACTTTACTGGTATCCGGCTCCCCCACACTGCGGGTGGGAAACTCCTTGGCATCGATCAGGATCGGCGCATCATAACCCTCTATCAGCAGGAGTGTCTTTCCGGCAAATACCGCCGTCACCGCTTTTTGCCAGTCCGATTCGACTGCCGCATCTGCCACGGACACATACCGTGCCAAAAACATCTCTGCCGTGGGAACGACTGACAAATCCTCCACATCCAGCCAAACCGAAAGCAGTCGTTCCAGCAGCGCATCTTTGGCATAGCCGTTCACCACCCACAGTCGGGCCCGGACACCGCCGATGATCAGGTCCCGCCCTACCATATCAAAATTTTTCCCGGCACCCAGCAGCTCGTCCAGCTTCTGCACCTGCCACGTAAACAATTCCATCGTTTCACCTCATTTTCCGTAGTATGGGAACAACCCGGCGAAACTATGCAAGAAGGCGGCGGTTCAATTGCCCGCCGCCTTTTCTTTTATTCCGTTGTGCTGGGATAGATGATGTCCCTTGCGATCGGTGTGTAAAACAGCCGCTCCACTTCATCAAATTTTTGGGTACGTGCCATGATCCACATCAGCTTTGCCACCACCGCCTCGGTGGTCATGTCGTAGGCCTCCAGAATGTGCAGATTCTGCTTGAGTCTGCCGCCCACGTGGTACACCGCAATGTCGCTGCCCTCATTGGCCACCTGGGTGGTCATCACAATGATTTTGCCATCCTGTACCGCTTTTCGCAAAATACCGTAAAAATCATCGTATTCCGGTAGACCGCCTACGCCGAAGCTCTCGATGATGATGCCGTCATAATGCTCCGTCATGAACCGCAGCTGCCGGGCATCTGTCCCGGGAATCAGCTTGATCAGCCCCACTTTTTCGTTCATGCTGTCGTAGAAAATAGGGTACTTCTTCTCCTCACAGCAGATGTACTGCAAAAGCTGTTCGTCCTGAATTCGGGCCAGATAGGGGAAGTTGATGCTGGTAAACGCCTTGAAGCTCTTGGATCTCACCTTGCGGGAACGCGTGCCCAAAATCACGTTGCCGTTGAACACGATCTGCACCCCGCCGCAGCCTCGGCAGGCATATAAAAATGCATCGGTCAGATTGCGTTTGGAATCGGTAGAGTCAAACCAGATGGGTTTTTGGGATCCGGTCAGCACGATGGGCTTTGGGCTGCCCTGAATGAGATAACTCAGCGCCGCCGCGGTATAGGACATGGTATCCGTGCCATGGCTGATGACAAAACCATCATAATCCCCATAGTTTTCCCGAATGGTACGGGCGATCCCCAGCCAGTTCGCCGGCCGAAGATTGGTGCTGTCCAGATTGTAAAGCTGTACGCACTCCACGTCGCACCATTGCGCCACGTTTGGCACAAAGTGCAGCAGTCCGGCAGCGTCCAGCTCCGGCGTCAATCCATCGCCGCCCACTTCGCTGGCAATGGTACCGCCTGTTCCGATCATCAAGATTCTTTTTTTCATACTCACATCTCCCGATTGTCCATCGCCGCCAAGCCGAAGCGTACCGCTTTTTCCAGCATCTGCCGTTCCTCCTCGCTGACCGCCGCGTCCACCTTCTGCCGCAGATTCTGCAGGAAAAGTCCCCGCAGCGTATCGTCATCCTGCTTTGCCCAGATGTCCTGCGCCGCACGGGTCTTGTCTCGGATCTCCAGCGCGTAAAACCGCGGGGCAAGCTCTTCCTGCAAAGCCGCGATATTTATCCCCTCGCTGACCTCGCCGGTCAGCACGATGCGGTAGATGTCCGACTCCGTCTGTAATGGCAGCTTGCCCAGAATCGCCTGCAAAGGGTCGGTATCTGTGATGTCCACCTCCAGCAGCTTATAGCGCCGCTTGGCAAAGGGGACAAAGCGGAGCTTCACGCTGTCCGTATCCACCGTACCGAACAGAAAGCCTTTGTCGCCCAGTTCGTCAAATCCCCGCCCCTCCAGACAGCCGGGATAGGCCCAGGCGGTTTTTCCCGCCATCTGTACGCCGCTGCATTGATGCACATGCCCCAACGCCAGATAGGAAAGGCCGCTTTTTGCCATGCTATCCACCGAAATCGGGCGATATTTGCCGTCTTTCACGCCCACATCACCGTGGAGCAGACCGATGGCAAGATCCTCGCCGCTCACGGAAAATCCACGCCATGCCGGTGCCTCTTCGCCGGTAAACGCCGCGCCGTACACGGTGCAGCCGTATTGCGGAAATGCGATTCTCTCCTGCTCTGTCTGTGTGAAAACATACACATTCTCCGGCAGGGCAATTCTGGCATAGGCGCTTTTCGCCCGGTAGCTGTCATGATTGCCCGGGGCGATAACCACCTGCCCGGTAAACCGCCCCAATGCCTCACACAGCATCTCCCCGGTCTGAGAGTACACGCTGTCGCCGTCAAACAGGTCACCGGCAAGCAGCATGAGCTGAGCGCCGTGGTCGTTGGCATAGTCCACCATGCGTTCCACGGTTTCACGGCTCTCCTGCCGTCTTTGACGCGCCTGTTCCTCGCTCAGCGCCACAAAGGCGCTGTCCAGATGGAAATCGGCCGCGTGTAAGATCTTAACCATTTTCTTCCTCGTCCTGCCAGCCCTTGCACACGTCCACCCACTCCACGAAGTTGGGTCCGCAGCAAGTCTGCAATTCGTCACAGGTCAGCTCGATAGCGCTGGCATCGCTGCCCACGGCGGGGAATACGGTTTCAAAGCGCTTCAGACTCACGTCCAGATAAGTTTTCACATCAGCAGGCAGGGCAAAGGGACACACGCCGCCTACGGCGTGGCCGGTGCGCTCCACCGCCTCCTCATGGGTCAGCATCTTGGCCTTGGTGCCGAAGAAGTGCTTATACTTGCTGTTGTCCACCTTGGCATCGCCGGCGGCCACGATCAGCAGGGGATCCTCGCCGATCTTAAAGCTCAGGGTCTTGGCAATGCGGGCGCCCTCTACGCCCACGGCAATGGCGGCCAGCTCCACCGTGGCGCTGGATACCTCAAATAACTGCATACGGTCTGCCACTCCATAAGGGGTCAGATACTCTCTTACCTTTTCAACTGACATGATTTTATCTCCTTTTCTATTTATTCCGTAGGGGCGGATGCCCACATCCGCCCGGCACTTTTTCGGGTCGATGTGGGCATCGACCCCTACATTTCTATCCTTATCGTATATCAATTCTCTCCACTTCCACGCAAAGTCCCGTCTCGCTGTCCAATGTAAACAGGCAGCCCTGGGCTTTACAGGGGCCGTCAGCGGGCTTATACCGCCCCGGCAGTCCGCCTAAAAAACTCTCCACGGACTGTTCCGGTCGGATCCCCAGCACCGACTCCACCGCGCCGGTCATGCCGATGTCGGTAATATAACCCGTTCCCTTTGGCATCACCCGCTCATCGGCGGTGGGCACATGGGTGTGGGTCCCCCACATGGCGCTGACCCGTCCGTCCAGATAGTAGCCCAGCGCCAGTTTCTCGCTGGTGGCCTCGGCATGGAATTCCACCACGGTGAAATCCGGCTTGTCCCCGGTTTTCAAGAGCTTGTCCGCCGTGGTAAAGGGATCCGCCGCTTTCCAGTCCAGATTGAACCGGCCGATCAGATCGATAACCGCAATACGGAAGCGGCCGCAGTCATAGACCCCGTAACCCCGGCCGGGGGTACGCGGTGCATAGTTGGCAGGCCGCAGGATATAGCGGTTCTCCTCCAGATAGTCCGCAAGCTGCATCCTGCCCCAGGTATGGTTGCCCATGGTGATCACGTCAGCACCGGCGGCAAAGATGCTGTCCGCCTGCTGCGGGGTCATTCCCGTACCCGATGCGTTTTCCCCGTTGATCACGGTAAAATCCACGCTCTTCAGCTTTTGAAACGCCCGCAAATGCTTTTGCAGATGTCGGATACCGTCCTCACTGGTCACATCACCGATGGCTAAAACGCGGCATAACACCGCCCTCACCTCTTTTCTCTGTATTAGGAATATTATACCGCAAAAAAGTGCGGCGCGCAATGCACGCCGCACTTTTTTAGTCATTCCACCCATAAATTTTCACCAGGCGCTGGCCGGTGTAATAATAGGCTGCCGCCGGGAAGTTGCGGTAGTTGGTGGTATTGGAGCACAGCAGATAGTCCACTGTGTTGCCGTCCTCGTCCTGTATCAGGCCGCAGATCTCGGTCATGTGCCGGGAGCTGTTGACGCCGAAGATCAGCAGATCCCCCACCTCACCGGTGTAAAAATTCGCCTCGGCGTCTGCCACCAGGCCGAAGCCCGTGTTTCCCCGGGCATAATCCAAAAAGCTCCCTACGTTGATAAAAGATACATCGATTCGGTTCACACTCTCCCAGTACCACCGGGCATCACCCTCATAGTCCATGGGGATCCCGCCTGCCAGCAGCACCTGTGAGCCGAAATTCATGCAGTTTCCACCCTCTGCATCATAGGCATACCAGTCTTTGTTCCTGTACGCGCAGTAGGTGGTCATATAATCCAGCGCCCCGCTGCGGTCATAGGGGTGGTCGCAAGCCAGCGGCACTGCTGCCCCTCTCTCCAACTGCTGCCGGTTCTCGATATTCTGCATAAAGAGCGGCAAATTGGGGTCGGTCGCACAGCCCTCCTCGTAGGTAAAGCTGAAATAAGGATTATCGTCTGCCTCATGGTGGGTGATACGCCACGCATCATCACCCGTCTGCCGCAGCTTGAAAATATGGGGCAGGTCAAACAGTTCGCTCTCCACCGCCACGCCGGCAAACTGCATCACGGTGTTCTCGTCCAGTTCCACAGTAATCTCGTCCCCGTTGGCAGTCACATCTGTCACTGTCAGGGTGATATCGCACCGGGTCAGATGCAGATCTTCCAGCGCTCTTTCCCGGATCGCCACCAGCGTCCGGCAGCTTGCCGCGTGCTGCAAGGCCTCCACTTGGCTGCCCTCATCGAACAGGTCTGAAAAGTCCTCCTCTTCAAAACGGCCGATAAAGTGATACCAGCGGGTCAGTAATTGATTGATCAGCTTTGACTGCCCGGGAGTCAGCAGATCCTCGCTGTCCAGCACATCAACGGAACTCTCAAACTCCAGCTCTGCCTCCAACTCTTCCGGTGGCTGTACCACCGGTGGCACCTCTTCCGGTACCGCCGCAGGCATACTGCACCCGGTCAGCAGCAGACAAATCAACAGCAAGCAGAAAAACCGTTTCATCTCCGTCCTCCTTTTGCAAATGTGGGGTACCGCCAACGCAGCACCCCACATTCTGTTTCTTTATTTGGCGTATTCCACGACCTTGGTCTCCCGCAGAACATGGACCTTGATCTGACCGGGATACTCCAGCTCGTTTTCGATGCGCTTGGCAAGCTCCCGCGCCAGAATGACCATCTCGTCCTCGCTGACCTGCTCCGGCTTGACCATCACGCGCACTTCGCGGCCGGCCTGAATGGCAAAGCTTTTTTCCACGCCGGGATAGGTACCGGTAATCTCCTCCAGCTTCTCCAGGCGCTTGATGTAGTTCTCCAGATTCTCCCGGCGGGCACCGGGACGCGCTGCGGAGATCGCATCTGCCGCCTGTACCAGGCAGTCCACCAGGGATTTGCACTCCACGTCACCGTGGTGCGCCTGAATGGCATGGATAATATCCTCTTTTTCTTTGTACTTCCGGCAATACTCCACGCCGAGAGCCACATGCGTTCCCTCGAACTCGTGATCCAGGGCCTTGCCGATATCGTGCAAAAGACCTGCACGCTTGGCGGCATGAACATCAGCGCCCAGCTCAGCGGCCATCAAGCCGGCGATATGCGCCACCTCAATGGAGTGCTGCAGCACGTTCTGGCCGTAGCTGGTACGGTAATGCAGTTTACCCAGCAGCTTCTGCAGTTCGGGGTGCAGTCCGCGCACACCGGTTTCCAATACCGCGCGCTCGCCCTCAGCACGGATCACAGCGTCCACTTCGCGGCGTGCCTTTTCCACCATCTCTTCAATGTGAGTGGGGTGGATACGGCCGTCAGCGATCAGCTTCTCCAGAGCCACGCGTGCCACCTCGCGGCGCACCGGCTCAAAGCAGCTGACCGTGATGGCTTCGGGCGTATCATCAATGATCAGATCCGCACCGGTCAAGGTCTCAATGGTACGGATATTGCGGCCCTCGCGGCCGATGATGCGGCCCTTCATCTCGTCATTGGGCAGGGGTACCACACTGACGGTGATCTCGGCGGCATGATCGGCGGCACAGCGCTGGATCGCGGTGGCCACAATTTCCTTGGCATAGGCATCCGCTTCTTCCCGGGCACGCTGCTCGATCTCCTTGATCTTCAGCGCAGTCTCGTGAGTCACATCGGCCTCCACCTGGGCAATCAGATATTGCTTTGCTTCCTCAGCAGTGAAGCCGGAGATCCGTTCGAGCATCTCGGTCTGACTGCGTTTGATGACCTTCAGCTCTTCCTGTTCCTTCTCCAGGGCGGTATGCTTTTCCTGCAAAGCTTCTTCTTTCTTTTCGATCATCTCGAGCTTGTGGTCGAGATTTTCCTCTTTCTGCTGCAAGCGGCGCTCCTGCTTCTGCTGTTCGCTGCGGCGCTCCTTGACTTCCTTCTCGTATTCACTTCGCTGGCGCAAGATATCCTCTTTCGCCTCCAAAAGCATCTCTTTGGTCTTGCTCTCGGCACGCTTATGGGCATCATTTTCGATCTGCAGTGCCTTTTCCTCGGCACCTCTGATCGTCATTTCCGCTTTCTTTTCCTTGCCTTTTTGCAGGAAAATACCGAGAAGGACGCCAATGATCAGGGCCACCACTGCCGCAATAACGGTAATGATAGTAGGCATTGGGTTCCTCCTAATATTTGTTTTTTGCTGCTGAAAATCGCAGCATTTGTATAGAAACGGTGTCCAAGCCGTTTTGGTACAGACAATAATCGGTTCAGTTCCCCTAAACTACCCCGATAATAATCCTTTCTAAGTTTAACCCCATTATGGTAAACTGTCAAGGAAAAAAACTGTCGTAGGAGGAAAATTTTTCCGCAGTTCAGATTTGTATATAGGCTGCCGAGGCGTAGCCGGCCTGTTGGCCATACCATACCGTATACCAGCCCTCTTTCTGGGCATATACCATAACGGTAGCTCCCCGGGGCAGGGTACCGATCACCGTGCCGCTCAGCCCCGGATAGGCCCGCAGATTCAAACTATCGCTTACGGTGGTCACCACGCCGGTGCGGGGTACGATCGGGTAGAGAAACGGTACGCCGAAATACTCGGTCAGAGACTGCACCAGATTTTGCCCGATCAGCTGGATGTTGCTCTCGATCCACGTAGCATCGGCTGCATTGTCGTGGTAACCCAGCTCCAGCAGCACCGCCGGCGGTTTGGGCTGACGCACTTCCCCCAGTGCCGTAGTGGCCCGGGTCACCACCCGCTGGGGCAGTGGGTAGATCCGTTTCAGGTTGGCCGCAAAGATTTCCGCAGCCCGTTTTCCGTTTTGTGACGGGGTATAGTAAAAGGCGATGATTCCCCGCACCTGCCCCTCCTGCGCTCCGTCTCCGGAGGCATTGGAGTGCAGCGCCAGATAGAAATCGTAAGTGCTCTTTGCCGCCAGCGCGATAGAACTGGCGGCAGTCATATCCGGTGTGTTTCTTGTCCAGCGGATGGCATTGGCCCGCAGATAGGGCTCCATGGCATCTGCCACCAGATTCATATAGTATTCCTCGCTGCCCGTCCCGGTGATATAGGGATTGTATTCCTGGGTACTGGGGCTTAAAAAGATCCTCGGCATAGCAAAACTTCCTTTCTGATATCTCACCTCCATTGTATGAAAAACGCCCAAACAAAAAGAACAGCTCTTTCGAGCCGTTCTTTTTGTTTTTACAGTTTTTTCAGGGTATTCAGCAGACCGCGCTTCAGCGCCTGGGTCCCCAGATTGATCACCTTTGTCTCAATCTTGGCCTTGCGCCGTTCAATGGCTCTCTGCCGTGCAGCCTCCTGCTTTTCCCGCTCCCTCTCTGCCTTCTTGGCGGCGGCTTCGGCTTGCTTCTGCTTCTCCTTCTCCAGCGCGGCCTTTTCCTTTTCCAACTGCTCTCTTTCGGCGTCCAAAGCAGCCTGTGCCGCATCGATCTCCGCCTGCTTGCCCAACACCTCATAGGCGGATTCGTTGTCCACCGCGGTGTCATAACGGCTCATACCGTCACCGTTCATGCAGTTACGGATCACGCTCTCCTCCGCCGGCGCCATCAGGCTCCGGGGGCAGATGATGGCGGTGTTCTGCACCATACCCGGCACACCGTCAGCATCCAGCACCGATACCAGCGCCTTGCCCACGCCCAACTCCATGATCAGATCTTCAGCTTTGAACGCCGGATTGGGCCGCATGGACTGTGCCGCCGCCTTCACCGCCTTCTGTTCGGCGGGCGTGTAGGCACGCAGGGCGTGCTGCACCCGGTTAGAAAGCTGCGCCAGCACGCTGTCGGGAATAT
>CALCRH010000345.1 GCA_937894515.1 uncultured Clostridia bacterium
TACTCATCCTCTGGCATAAAATTACCCATAATGTCAAATGAGTATCCAAGTCCTTTGTATGTTCCAGAACCTCCATCTTCATAGCTGTTTTCTATATCCAAAAGGCAAAAGACAGGTCTTTCAAAGTTGGATACTCTGAAATAGTCAACTGTTCCCATTGCCAGCCATATCATCAAAAGTACAATTATCACAATAATTACACTTTTCCTTTTACCAATCCTTTTCAAAGACAAAACCTCCTCAAATTTGAATTTCTCCGAAAGGTGTTAAAATAATCCTTTGCTTCATATAATCACGCACCTCCACACGTTCTTGCTTGATTATATCTCGTCATTGTAGTACCTCATAATGAGTTCTTTCAAATTTGATGCCACGGGCTTCCAGCAGCAGGGTTCTCCTATGTACTCATGCTCCCAAATATTGATCACGGACTCATCAGCAATCCCATCAGGGGATACGCGGTAGCAATAATAGTCACCACAGCCGTTTCCCGCAAAAAAGATAAACCGATCTACGCGATCCATATATTCTTCTTTGCTGTAATCTTTCTCAAAAAAGGGAAGCCATGTTTCACGATTGATCTGAACTGTTTCCGCAATCTTCTGTAAAGACAAGAAGAGGAAGGAATCGCCGTCCATTTCAAGATACAAGTCCCGCAATTCCTTTGGAAACAAATAGCCGACAACTGCTTCCGTTGCACGGATATTTTCTTCCGTCTGCGGCGGCTGGACTTTCACCCATTCGTTGTTCTGCGCGAATGATTCTATCAGTTCTTTGTACATTGAATCAACGTTCTCCATTCCAGCATTATCTTTTCTTCACGAAGAAAGAGAGCGCAAACAGGCCGACCATGATTATAGCATAGATAGCGTAGAATGCCCGCTTGATTCCGGCATCAATTCTGAGACTGCCGATATAGAAAACCTTTCCCAACCCAGGATTAGAGAAAACGCAAATGAGAAAAACAATAGCTATTACCAACATAATAAGGCTGATCATTCTCAAAACCGTTCTATTTTGCATATGAATTACCTCCGTAAATATACCAGCATAGCTCCGGAGCAAAATGCCCCGAAGCTACGATTCTTTATTAAAGATCACTTGCCATCAATCGAAATACTTACCAAATAATGTTATGGATGCTGAATCTGTAGAATAAGTAGTACCATCATACAGATAATACGGATAAGTTATTTCCTGCTGTGAACCGTTTTGATAGTTCAACGTAACAGTTAACGAAATTGCGCCCGGTGCTTCAATGCTTTCGCCAGCGCCAGCCGGTTCAAAAGCTATGCTTTGAATTGCAGATTTGATCTCCGCAATTTCATCCGAATTAGTGATTTGCACGGTCTTTCCGCTCGAATTAAGCGTAATTGAAGAAATACCCTCTGAATCAATTTCTGGAAAGGTACCATTTGTTACAGCAGCACCTTTCTCAACTGATATGCTGACCACACGGACATCCTGACCGTTAATTGTTCCGCTCAAGTAGCAGCCGTGGATTTCGTCCCCGGCTTTCAATTCTACATCGAGATCGGTGGTGTTGAACATGATGCTCTCCGGCAGTCTTTTAACCAGAAATCCGGTATTTTGTTTGGTTACTGTAGCATAGGCCATGTTATACTCCGGTTCAACACGGTTTATAACTGCATCGAATCCGATTTCTCCACCGGCACGTCCAGAGGTCAGAAAAACGATGATGCCTGCTATAACGCACAGAATAAGAACAACAAAAATAATAAGGATTTTCTTCTTCATCAAACAGCCTCCTCTCATGACAGTCGCCAGAGCGAACGAAAAAGAACAATTCGTGTATTATCTTACCTTTTTAGACGAAAAAAACGGCAAAAAGTTCCGGTTTCCCAAATAGGTGAAAGAACCATAACGTCCAAGTCTATGGCATTGGCATAATTATCTTTGACTTAATTCTCTTTCTTCGCTCTGACCTCCAAGTAATAGTGCGATTCGTTCAAATCCAGTTCAACCTCGGTGATACCGCTTGTAAGATCAAAGCCGAAGTTCTGACGAACAATGTCGATGGTATCGTAATTGCTTATTGAGGCGGTCTGCTTGGCGAATGCAATATTGGAGCCAATTGATGTGACCATGTCGTACCCATCAATACCAACGTTCTCGCTGCCGGAACAGTCAAAGTCAAAACTGGCATTTTTGAACTGTTCGATGTTTATACTAACACTGCCACCGGCAGGAATGGACACATCAAAACTGAGATACAGAATTCTGTTGTGATATGCCGCCTCATCTATAATATCATCCAACCTTCCGAGTCCATATCGCTCCTTTGGATCAGTACCGCTTGGGCCATAGGCTGCGAAATGTTTTACAATAGCCTGATAGTACGACTCAAAACTGATTTGATTATCAATATAGCGATTGTGATCTCCGTCGAATTCGTTGTCAATGAGAGCATCATAACGGATCTGTGCGATTTCTCTCAAAAGGTCTCCTATTGTCATTTCTTCTCTGGTCACGGTTGCAGAAGCTCCTTCAATCTCCTCACCGGGAGTGCAGCTTCCGTTCTGATAACCCTGAAGCGTATAGCTTTCAAGATCATCACCCACAACAACGAAATATTTAATGTTTTCATCCGCTCTACGTACACCTTCCCGGATAAAAAAGTCTCGAAATTCTTCTCCGGTATCTTTCCGTGTACCAGCGCCATTGAACCCCCATGTAAGGATGGAAGTCTTTTCACGATCATATTGGAAGCTCATGCAAAGCGTAGCGGCCTCGTATTCGCTTGCACCGTCTGTCAGATCGCTTAATTTGTATACGATTACATTTTGATCCAAACTTCCCGGAACGGAAAAGGCGTCTGCAAAATAGCTTTCATCAGAAAGCAATTCGCCATATTCCGACCATGAAGTAATGTTATTCAGGTTTAGGCTTGTAGAGTTTGTATCCCCGGCTCCTCGGAAAGAGCCGGAGTAAGCACCTGCGTACAGATTCCATTTAGCATCATTCCCATCCAAGGTGACGATGGGCCACTTCATAGTCTGGAAATCTCCCGCAAACGGATAGACAGCGGTTACTGTAATGTCATTCTGCGATTGGTTAGTAAGCTGATAGGCATCTCTGACAATTACGCCGCTGCCATTGTTGCCCCACACCTCTATATCGTCACCACCATCAAGATAGGTGGCGAAATCGTAATCAACATTACGGATTGCGCTTACAGCAGAGTCCTTTTCCATGAGAGTCAACGGGAACACAGGTCCCGCATAAGACATAAACACTGTGCCCTCCTCGTGGCCGCAGCCTCCGGCCGAACTTTCGGGAGCTGAATCTCCACCTATGCTGGCGAAGAAAAATACCCCGCCGATTACCACGCACAGGCAGGCAGCAATGGCGGATGACCATTTAGCCCAGCTCGGCATTTTATGTTTTTTTGCTTTCGTATCATTGACCGCGCCATAAACCAGCTCATCATCGATTTTGCCAATCGCTTGAAGCAGTTTTTCGTTTTTCATAAAGATATGCCCTCCTTTTCAAGATGTGCTTTCAATTCACTTCGCATACGGAATAGCATGGACGCAACTTTGCTCTCGCTCATCTCATACGCCCCGGCAATGTCCCGAATCGAGTAGAGATACCAGTAGCGGCGAATAAAGATATTGCGTTTCTGCTCCGGCTGAGAGTAGAGGAACCGGTTGAGAGAAGCAACCAGTTCGTTTTCCTCAGCAATCTGCTCTACCGTCGTGGATGAGGGAATACAATCCTCAAGCTCGGACAGTGCCAGATCGGTTTGAGATCCACCGCGCTTTTCAGCTACGTACTGCTTCAGTCGGTTAAGAGAAAGATTCCGCGTGATTTTCCCGAGGTATGTAGCCAGATTGTTGGGGCGCTGCGGCGGCATGGTCTTCCATGCGCCCATCCATGTGTCGTTGACACATTCCTCTGCATCCTCGTCATTGTTCAGAATGTTAAAGGAAATGGTATGGCAGTAGCTGCCGTATTTCTCTGACGTTCTGGCGATGGCAGTCTCGTTCCGATCCCAATACAGATCAATTATTTCATGGTCTTTCATTGCGTCCTCCTTTCTGTTGCGTAAAGGCCTTTCACCTATATACACAACAAATTTTGGATTTCATTGCGCGTGAATTGAAAAATATGAAAAGGATTTACATGTCACTTTGCTTCGGAGCAAAATGCCCCGAAGCAAAGTGATATTACTGTATTTTGATAATTACAATTTCCGGTCTGTTATAAAATCTCGGAACAAGCGTACTTTCTTTTGCAAGCCCCCGACTAACAATCATTGTGGAATTACCCGCGGTGTGTCTGCCTGTTGTATATTTCGGGAATAATCCCTGGTTTGGAGCAATAAGACCATTATTCAAAAGTCCCGGAATACGCCACTGTCCACCGTGAGCATGACCGCAAAGAGTAAGGTCAAAACCGTAATCAACGTAGAAGGAAAAATACTCCGGCCTGTGTGACAGCAGAAGAGAGAAGCGACCGTCTGGCAAACTTTTTTGAATCCCATAAAGCGCGTCGGAAATATGGTAATTGTTTTCATACAAATCAAATTCAGGATCGTCCACTCCACAGATATTTATCTTCTGACCGTTCGCTTCTATTTCTTTGCTTTCATTGGAAAGCCTAATAATTCCGTACTTCTCCAATATGTCCATTTTTTCCTGAAACGCTTGTGTACCAGACCTGCACTCATGGTTACCCGTCACATAATAGCATGGGTACTTTTCGGAAATCTGTGCGATAAAAACCTCAGAATTATCATTCGGACGCTTATCGTCGAATATGTCCCCAGCAAGACATATTAAGTCCGGATTCTGCTTATCAATCGCATCTAATATCTTAACCTGCTTGTTCCCATATTTACATGAGTGCAAATCACTTATTAGAGCAATCCTTACAGGGTTATCTATTGCCTCAGAACTAACTGTTATCTCAGAGACAGAAAGAGGGTTATAGAGACCATAGATAGTAAATACCGATAAAAGAGCCACAATGACACCTATCGCTATTTTCATTAGCTTTGATTTTTTCATAATCCTCTCAATCAAATCCCAATTTTCGCCTAAAAATTGCAGTACGGGAGTTTCCTATATTCCTCCGGCAGTTCATCATCATCGGTATGAATTGTCATAATCTTTTTGGAAGGCTTATCGGGATATAATACCGTATTCAGATATTCAATAAAATCTTCCTCGTTAAAACACGCAGCGATTGTTTTGCCGCAGTGCCTTAAGAATTTACCGTTATTCTCGCCATGCCAAACATAGTCGCAAGCAAACTCATTGGCTACCGTAGCAAGGTTGTCCGCAACATCGGCAGGCACTAAATAGAGCGACGGATCTCCGTCAGCACTTAAAACAACCTCTTTCATTTCACGGGTATCGTCGTTCTTTTCGTAGAAAACGATATTATTGTGGTATATCTCAATGGTACACTCGCCCATCGTGCCGCCCTTGTGGAAATACCCCGTATAGAGTGCGCGGTCTTGACCGTAATACTCTTCCATAATGGAGAAGCCCGCGTTTTGAAACTCGGCTATGAAATCTTTGAGATACATTTTTTTGAATGTTCTTTCCGTATAAGTGCCGAGGTTGCCGTAATACCCCTCACACACTGTGGCAAAGCAGTATTTCCACGATACATCAAGAAATTCCAAATATCCATCCACCTGATCCCAATGCGGCGCAGTTCTTACCATGCCTGATTCTGTGCGCATAATAAGGTTATTGCCGTTTATTTCAAACCCAATCACGTTCATATCATGAAGACTGTAAGGGATTTCAGGGTTATAGAATCTTGTGATTTTCATATTCTTTACTTCTCCCAATCTGAGATTCATCTTTCTTAACGGGAACACGGATTTATGTTGCGGTTAAAGAAAAGATTCGACGGCATAAAGCGTTCCGTCTCCGGTTTCGTAAAACAAGAAGATCTCAGAATTATCATCCTGTTTTTGATACACCAGACGGCACCTTTTCCAGTCCGGTATTACATCGTCTTTTATATTGATTTCCTCAAGTAATTCTTCAACATAAGAAATCTGATCGTCCGTTGGCTTTGTTCCTTGAAAGATTTTCCCCAACTGAAAAACGGAGTTCTGTATTTTTTTAGACTCATTTCCAACCGGATAGTCGATTACATGGTATCTGATTCCATCACCATGGGGACTTGGCTCTGAATAGGAGAAAATATCTTTTGCTCCGTCATTGGGCAATCCTATATTCCAGTTTTTATTTATGACTTTTGTGTAAGGCGTTGTAGAAGAATACATCCACAGCAAAGGGATGATGCCGCAAATTATTATCAGCAGCACGGCAGATATGATTATTGTTTTCAGTTTCTTATTCATATTTGCGAATCCTCACTTATTCAGTTTTTCCGCAACGATCCTCATTTGTTCTTCTGTCGGCTCCCAATCAAAGTCAATCTCGACGATCCGATCTTCATAGCAGAGAAAATACTTGTTCAGGATGCCCCCGCTGAAATGGAGCTGATACGCTTCTTCGGCAAGCCACGGAGTTGCATCAATTTCTTCATAATGGTCAACGAAAATGATACCTTCTTCAACTACTGTGTCTGACCGCTTATTCAAGATGCTTTCTTTGCATAGATCATACAGCGCGGGTACTTTTATGATTGTAAGTGTATAGCTCATTTCCGGCACATTTACAGCATTTCCAGTATCGCGTCTTGGATGTTGGCGAACTACTTTCTGCCCCAAAAAGATGGATTCATCGTGCCGGTTTTCCCGGATGTAGCTATCAAACTTTACATCCTGCAAATCCTCAACATACAAGGGAAGCTCATCCTGATAGAGAATCCACGTTGACACGTTGTGCTCATAAGTCTCGGCTCCCGGATTAAACAGTCCCGCCTGTGACGCCTTCAGTGTACCAAAGGTGATCGCTGCCAACATAGCAAAAGCAAGCACGAAATCAACGACCAGCGTTACCGTTAAATTTGCGTTGCGGGAGACCTTCTTTCGCTTCAAAAACTGCTTCACAGCGTTGACAACGATAAAAAGCGTGATCATGTAGCCGATGAGCAGTGTATAGATCGTGAGCATCATCCGATTCCCGACAGAAATCAGATTGATGAAGACATAGACAAGCGCAAACAATGCCGCTGCCAGAACAATCTTTTGAAAGAGCGAATGGCTGCGGGTATCGAGAAATTCACCGTTTTCAGCCGCTTTGATCGCTTTTCTGCGCCAACGATAGTATCCGCCCAATTCGACCACACAAAGCAGGAACAGCAATGCCCAGCAAAACCCCGTTGCGAGTTGCGTTGTGCTTGAAAGAAGCCCGATTGGATCACCCAAAAGGCGGGATATAAATAAAGCCGTGTCCAGAACCGCTATTGCTAAAAGGATGAAATAGGAGAGCAAAAAACCTTTCTTTGCCGCCTTATGGATGGTCTGTACTTCCACTGATGGGTCAGTTTCCAAGGGGATAGGGTTTTCTTCTTCATTGCAGAAAATCTGCATCTGTGCGGAACTGCAAATGAATTTCCAACCGGTATGGGCACTGTAATCCTGGTATATCATCTGTCCTTCCTGCGGCTTCGGATCAAACTCCGACGCTTTCGGATAATAGGTAACGGCAAAGTGGAGCTTCTTCGGCTCGATACGGCGATATACCCAAGTGAAGCGGTTGATTTCTGAGAGAAGCCAGCCCTTTTCAGCCATATTTTCCAAATGCTTTTCTATTCCGGTATGGTCATAAAACGAGAACGTTTCCAGTCTGCGCTTCAATTCTTTCATTGTGAATCTTCACCTCCAAAGACAGAAGTATAATCAGCAATCTGTGACAGAAGCCTTTTGTGCTCCTTTTCGAGAGCCTCTTTCCCGGCGTCAGTCAGGATGTAACTGCGTCTGCGTCCTTCCGCTTTCACTTCTCGGATCATGCCGGCATCCAGGAACTGTTCCAAAAGGTTGTACAGCGTCCCGGAACCAACGGTTACTCTCTTGTCTGTCATTTCCGCGATTCTATCAAATATATCAATTCCGTAGCACTCCGTTTTAAGGCAAAGCAAAATATAAAACATCTGCTCGGTGAGCGTCTGAAATTTTG
>CALCRH010000346.1 GCA_937894515.1 uncultured Clostridia bacterium
ATATCCACCGGCGGGCTTGCCCTCGATGTACCACTGTCCGAATTTGTTCGGGAACTCATTGAGAGTTTCTTCTGCTTCTGCCAGGGATTTACACTTTTCGAGCATCTCCCAACATTCATTGATGTGTTTCATTGTTTTATTCCTTTCTTTTAATACTTCCGGGGTAATGTGCGTGTAACCGGGTACGCGGTAACCTTTGTCCAACATATCCTCGATACTGTCAAAACCGTTTTGCACGGCATAAATATCAAGGAAGTCGATGAGTGGTACAGGACCGATATTGGTTTGCATCGGCTTGTTCATTAAGTTCATATCTTTTTCTCCTTTTTTCTTTGTGCACATAACGTACAACTACATAAATAAAGACATTGGAACTTGAACGACAAGAAGCAGCCCGAAGGCTGCTCCTCTATTAAACTGCTTTCCGTGTGTAGCTGCATCCGCCCGGACCGAGACGCTCGCATGCGAAATAATATCCGTAAATTCCTTGCCTCATGATAACTTTTGCACCGCACTTGGGACACACTTCATCATGTTGTTCGGTTACCGACTTGGGCATCAGATAGAAAATCTTGCCGTTGTCGTATTGGACATGAGACTTCGCGAATTTCTTATGTATATCTTTGCCAATGACCAGGATTACCGGACGTTCCTGATAATCAAAGCTATAATACAGATAGATACCGGGGCGATAGATTTTGTTCGTGTGTTGGTTGCACGCATATTATTTGCCATCTGTATCAATTCTTCACGTGATTTGATGCCGTATATATACTCCTGAAGCTTCTTAGCGTCAACAACCATCAATTCCATGACATAAATATCATCAGGACTTTCGATAATGATATTCTCTCCCTCATTGACGGTTCTCACCGTGACGGTTCTCGCTGATGGTATCCAAACAAAGTCGTAGTAATCTGTGACCTTACTTTCATCAACGAACCATCCCAGTTTGCGTTGTCTATCGATGACTTCGTTGGTTATCTTATCCCTTGTAAGAGCGTCACTGACGATTTCTACACAAAATGTTTCAGTAGGATGATTGATATAGGTTTTCATTTGCTTATGAGTTCTATCGACGTGAATCAGCCCAAGATCTTTTTCTCTTTTCAATTCTTCGAATTTCTCAAAACTCAGCTTTTTATGGTAGTAGTCCAAGTAATCTAATTCGCGCTTTCCGTAAAGGGATTTTCGTATTTCTCTTTCTGAAATGCTCGTCTTTGTCCTCTCGTAAAACTCATTTTTCTTAGTCCTCAATACGTCACGATATGTTGATTTCTGCACATAATGAGCAATGTTGTGCTTCTCACAGAACCAGTCATAAATGGGAAAGCCATCCGTACATAAAAAATCAACCGCTCCAAGATATTCAGAAAAATATGTTTCAAAAGGCTCTGCTGAATTTCGGCCAAGCCCGGTCATAATCGCAACAGTATGCCCCGTGCTGTCAACACCTACGACAACACAGGAAAATTCCGGTCCTTGAATGCCGTATTTCGCAGTCACTTTATTCCATGGAGTACGTGCTTCGCGTTCGCTGATCACTTTCGGTGCAACATTAATTAGTTCACGACTTCCTTTTTGGTTCTCCCTAAAGAACGTTTCGTCGATCTGTACAGTACCCTTTAACTGCGGCATCGAAAATTGGAGCATAATTGCGCGCAAAAGTCTATGGCGATATTCAAGCAGGGTTTCCTCTTTTAGCAGCACCCCAAGGTCAGACTCAAAGGTATGCTGAATATTTTTAAGCGATTGGCCCATCATAGTTTGCTGGATAAATGTAATCCACATTTCGTGCGACCAAGAAGAATTGGAAACCAGCAAGCCCTTTTTTATGCCAAAGGTCCTTCCGCAAGCAGTACACTTGAAACGAGGATATCCTTTGCTGTCTTTTCCGTATTTCTGAATGATAGATGAATTGCAAAAAGGGCAAATTCGTTTTTTATTTGCTCCGGATACGATTTCAACCATCTTGTCATCTTCCGCTTTTTCTTTTATAGGCACATCTAATAGGCCCTTTTCTTTCAAAAGGCCTTTAACGACATCTTCAGGAAGATCAGCAAGCAGGTCTTCGAGTTGTTTTAGCTTCTCTCGCTGCTCTTTATTCTTTTTTATTGTTTCGCGCGCTCTTTGTGTGAACGTTGGCATAAGTGCCCTCCTATGACCGAGATGGCAAATAAAAAGTTTCAAAAATAAGTTTTATTATTCGACCTGAAAAATCGTAAACCCACGTTTAAATGAAAAATCAGCATCAAAAACTGCCGTTTTTCAATAATCAAAGAAGCAAAACAGGGCAAAAGTTTTATTTTTTGTTTTTATCAAGGCAATGCCCTTGCGGTTCAATTCAGTGTCAACCGAAAACTCAATCATTATACTACACCAAAGGAGGGAGCCGAAGCTCCCTCCTTCGTAGATTTGAGTTTATTCTATTACTTTACAAAATAACGATACAAGAAGCAAACAATCTGGTTACGGAGGCAATCGTCATTCGGGGAGAATGTGGTCTCACTTGTGCCGTCCGTAATCTTGTTCTCATACGCCCAAGCTACAGCATTATTGTAATAAGCAGTTGCCTTTACGTCAGCAAACTTATGGGTATAGCCTGCCGCATCGTCCTTCACACCGCTCATACGGGCAAGGAAAGTGACCGCCTGCGCACGGCTGACATTCATATCAGGGCTGAATGTCGTTTTGCTTGTGCCATCGGTAATGCCCTTTTCAACAGCCCAAAGGACTGCTTTGTAGTAGTAAGCATCTGCCTTGACATCCGTAAACTTGCAGCTTGTTGCCGTAGGTTCAGGCTCTCCCGCTGCTCTCCAGAGGAATGTTACCATCTGACCACGGCTTGTGATACCAAGCGGATTGAAATGCGTAGCATCCGTGCCGGAAGTGATAGCGTTTGCTGCCGCCCACTTCACAGCGTCATAGTAATATGCAGTTTCGGGAACATCCACAAACGGCATCACATATTCATCATACGCAACAGCATAGACGGAGAAGTGCTCGATTTCAAAGACGAATGCGGCCAGTTCTTCATCGTACTTTGCGTTCAGCTTCTGGAGCTTGCCCGCATCGTCCACATAGAATACGCTGTAGTTTGCGGCTGTTCTGTTATTCTTGATTTCGTAAGGAAGAATAACATTTGCCTTGCCGCTGCCAAAGCCGCCGTTTTCTGCTGTGCAGAGTCTGCTGCCGTTTGAAGCAAGGTGCGCATCAATGATAATTGCAGTATCAAGCTTCTTTACAGTTTCTTTTTGAACAGCATTCAGGGATACTTCTTTAATATCATCTACAACAAGTTCAATATTGCTGCCCTTGGCTTGGTCAGCTATTTCTTCCGTTGCAGCCTTATCGAATTCAACGGTTGCAACGGGGAGCTTAACCGTCATTGCGCTCTTTTCAGCAATCTTTTCAACTGTCTGTGTCGGAATCTTTGCTGTATCTACATTCTTGCCAACGCCTGAAAGGTCGATTGCTACGCTTTCGCCCTCCGTTACCTTGGCAAGGTCAGCGTCCTTGATTTGCTTGACCGTTGCGGTGCTGCCGCTGACCGAAGCTTCCACCTTGACACTATTGCTGTCGCCGGAAACGGGGACAGTCACGGTAGGAGTGCTGCCGGAGGAACGTCTTATTACGGTCAGCTTACCGGTATTTGCAGTAAAGCTGTAATTGGTAAACGCATCAAGGTCAGCGACATTCGCAATAACGATTGTATATTCGCCCGGTGTCTTCAACGCATCCTCAACGGAGATTTCCTCAGGTGCTTCGCCTGTTGTCATAAGCTTGAATACAGGGCTGAATCCTTCGGTAACAGCTGTCTTATCTGCATCCAAAAGGTCTGTAAATTCTACTTTGAACTCCGGTGCGGTGCTGCCTGTTCTTACAGATGTATCAGCCGCTTTAACCGTTGCAGATTTTTTCGCTATTGCAAAGTCTTTTGTTGCAACCCCTGCCTGATAATTTCCGTTTGCTTCAACGTTTGCCTTTACGGTATAATCACCTGCATTGGTCGGTACTTCACCCGAATAGGTGCTGTCATCGGCAGTTTTTACCTTATAGGTATAGGCAACATTGCCTTCGCCCGGATTTCCTGTTGTTTCAGGTTCATTGGCTTCTTCGCCGTATGTCCATCCCTCGATAGAAACTTCAGGTGTAATAGGTGCCGGAGTAATTTTTACGGTTGCACTTCCGGTATAATCGTTAAAGTTGCCGTTTGTTACCTTAAAGTAAACCATGTATGTTCCAATATCGGTAAAGGACGGAGCATCGGGTGTATAATCCGCATCGGGATTTGTTTTGTATGTGATAGCTGCACCTTCTGCCGGTTTTGTAACATTTATGGTTGCAGAATGTGGTTCTCCGTTATATACAACCTCGTTTTCGGGAGCGGAAACCGACATATTTGCCTTTGTAATGCTCCATGATTTCGTTGCAGAACCCGTGTAATTTGCGGTACCGTTTACGGTTACGGAATAATTGTTCGCATCTATCTTTTTTGATTCATCATTTATGGTGTAATCCGTACCTTTTTCAAGGGTTTTACCGCCGTCTTTTACAGTAATTGTCGGCAAAAACTCTCCGCCGGTATATTCCTTTTCGGTCGGATCAAGGTTTAGCATATCATTTGTAAGTGATTTAGGCGAAATCTTAAAGGTTTTCGTATAAACTGTCGGAAGTTTGTAGTTTGCATTCGTAATACTTGCTGTTGCGGTATAACCTTCGCCTGCATCCTTTTGCTCACCGCTTACTGTTACCGTTACGGTATCGCCCGATACAACATTTGTTGCGGTTGCAGTCGGTTTTTGATTCTCGCCGTTATAGGTAAGCTCGGTATTATTCCATTCAAGTCCGATTTCCTTTTGTGCAACGGTGAACTCAACGGTCTTGCTGCCGGTATAGCTTTCATTTGAAGCGGGAACAGAGAGGACAACCTTGTATGATCCCTGCTTTACGGGAACAGCCCCATCGGAAGCCGCACCGCTGTTTGCCGTTGTGGTCTTTGTCGTGCCGTCTGCAAGATAGTAGGTCGCTGCAAGAGTGTTCACATCAACAAGGCTATCCTGCACTGTGACATTCTTATAGCCTGTCTTACCGTTATCGCCGTAGGTGAAGCCATCCGCTTCTGCGATAATACTTACTATAAATGTTGGAGTAACGGTTACTGTAATATCATAGCCGTTGTGATTTCCATCAGGTTCAACTGCAACAGTAAACGTCGTGTCGCCGCTTTCGGTTGTCTTGTCGAAATCCTTAGCCGCCGTGAGCGTCAGTTTTCCGCTTGCCTTATTCGTTTCGTTGATTGTGTACAGAACGGTATTGTTATTAGTTACCGCACCATAGCTTGTATTTATAGGCTTAGAAGGTAAAGTAATCTCTGCGGTGCTGTCCTTCTTTGCTTTAAGATTACCCGATGCAGTCTTGATTACTTCAGCATAGTCTGCTTTGTTTACCTTCAGTTTAATCTCAGTCGTTGAAGTATTGTAATTTGTTCCGTCCGTCGGAGTGAAAGTCACACCATAAGTGGTGTTTTCGCTATCGGATACAGCAGGAGTCGTATCTCCGGTCGTAAAGGCAAATGTACCTTCAACCGTCTTATCACTCGTCTTGTTTTCATTTGTAGCCGTACCTGTAACGGTGCTGTCTGCCAGCGTCTGACCATAGGTAATGGCTGTAGCAGACACGCTTGCAAGTGTAGGTGTTACCTTACTGATTTTGCCGGTAACGGATGTGGGTTGACCCTCGGTTGCCAGCATATAATTTGCAGCAGATGCGCCGCCCAGCGTCCAGGCTGAAGAAGCATTCAGGTTGACCGTCTGCGTATCGCTTGCATTGGCACTTGCATAAGTGCCGGTAATGCCACTTATTGTGAGGTTATCAGCAGCAAGCTTACCTGTGAAGCTTACATTGTCCAATACGATAACCGCATCGTCTGTCTTGCCGTTGTAGGTCTTATCCTGTACTGCAATACCGCTCACCGTAACCGCTCTCTTGCTAATCGTGAACGGAAGCTCCAGTTTGCCCTGATAGTCATTTTCTTTGTCATACGCTTTTACCACAAGCTTGTAACTGCCTAAAGCGGTAGGAGCGTTAATTAGTTCAGCCCACTGCGGTTCATCAGCCGTGCCGTTATTCTGACAATAAAAATATACCCAATCCTCAATGCTTTCCGTCACATCGACACCTTCTATCGTCTTTGCAACCGGAGTACCGGTGTAGCCAACTGCGTCGCCATAGGCGAAGTCAGTTTTGTTCATGCTTACGCCGGAAACGGTAACGAGAGGGCGAAAAACGGCAGCGAAATATGATCTATACTCTACGTGTGGATCGTATGGATCGTATTGATTTGGATTCAGAACAGGTTTTATTGTTTTTCCGTCATCGCACAGGTCAAAATAATACATTTTGCTTTCGGTTATAAAGTTACCTTCAGCATCCTTCCATCCCTTAAAGAAATATCCCTCGTTTGCGGTCGCGGTTGAGCCCTTTGGCCAAAAGGTACCTGATGGGTCCCATACTTCAATTGTATTACTGAGGTCCCCTCCGTCATAATACTCATCGTCTATCACATATGTTGCAACCTTACGATCTGATTCTAGCCAGATGGCATACAACGTAACCTTCGCGTCCTGAGTATCTGCCAGGTTCATGACCGTATGACAGTCACCATATTCAGGCGTACGTGAAGTATTACTTGTCGACCAACCGGCAAATTGATGTCCATCCGGTGCTGTGAATTTATTCGGATTCAGTTTCGCAGCAACGTCGTAAGTCATTGTCTGGTAATTTGGGTTCCCGCTTCCACCATTATTGTCAAACATCACTGTGTACGTTATTGGCGCATAACACGCCTTCAGCGTCAGTGCCTCGCCGGGCATGGTGACGGTGATGGGGTTATTCGTTTTGGTGGCTTCAATATTCACGCCGCCGGAAACTACTTCCCAATGATCGAATTTATAACCGGTATTCGGGGTCGCGGTAAATGTCAGTTCTGTATCTTTTGCCGCTTCGGTTATAGGATTTCCTTCGCTGTCCTTAACTTCTGCCGTGCCGTGGTCGCCCTGCACCTGCGCGGTGACGGTGGACGCCGCACCTTCAATAAGCACGGACAAAGCAATCTGACCGTCTGTTTTGACGGTATTCTCGTCAATCGTAGTTTCGCCGTTGATGTTCGCCTCTTCGGTATCTGCGGCAGCCGAGCCTTTCATTGTCAAGGCATTACCAAGCGTCACCGCACCATAAACTGCACCATAAGTAGTATACCCCTCACCACGGGCAAGAATTCTGCCGATACCGTTGTTAAAGGTCAATGTAGTTCCCATAATGCCGGCTTCCAACATAGACGAAGCCGTAACCGTGCCAGTTTGGTTAAAGGTCAATGCAGCTCCCTTAATGCCGGCGCCTCCCAAAGACGAAGCCGTAACACTACCAGTGCCTGCAATTGTGCCATTGCATTCATTAAACAGTATAGCGTAACCATACCCGTCACTTGTTAAACTGCTGCTTCCAACAAGCGTCAGCGTAGCGTCGCCACTAGCATTAAATAGAATAGGATAATATGTTTCGCTTGTTATCGACAGATCATTGATGGTCAGACCGGTCACGCCGGAAGCGACCTCGATATATTCCTTTGCGGTTGAGCCCGAAACCGTAAGACCATTCGCCTTGATGATGAGCTTATTGCTGTCCGTCGTATCCCACGCATAATCCTCGCCCTCGGTTGCGGGTGTTTCTACCGTATCAACGATCTTTGTAACTGAAAGGTCGTGGGTAGCGGCCGTCGCCGCAAACGCCACAGTCGGCATCAGTGACACGACCATGAGCGCCGCAAGAAACAATGATAAAATCCTTTTTCCCATATCAAAACATCCTTTCAAAAGTTTTTATGTTTCATTTTTTGTTTAACTAAACTGTGATCCCTTCTCGGGTGTGTGCCTTAAATTGCGGAATGCTTCTTCCACTCTTTCGGCAGTGTACGGATAAAGCCAAAAATCACTGACATGGAGCCGAAAGGCATCTACAGCATATTGCTCTGAACCGGAAATCATAATAAGATTGAGTCCACGATGTCTTTCC
>CALCRH010000347.1 GCA_937894515.1 uncultured Clostridia bacterium
TCGGTCTGCTTTTCATAAACGGATAGCAGGTCTTGACGGAATATCTCTTTCGCAAAAGAAGACCGCAGGCGTTCCACACCATGCGGCGTGATATATCCCTCGCTCGGATCGCTTGAGTAGACCATCAGATGCACATGGGGATGATGCGACTCGTTGTGGAAGGCGGCAAACCATTTGAGATTCTTCATCGGGATTCGGAACTGCTCGGACATTTCCTGTGTCTGTGTTCGGAGCATATCCCGCCACCGTTCACCGTGATTGTAGCCGAGCCGTTCCGCATCCTCACGCCGCAGAGAGACGATGACCGTCCACACATTTCCTTCGTACTCTTTCAGTTCCTCCGAGACCTCATTCAGTTTTACACGCACACCGTCATCGGTGAACAGTCCGTGGGAGCCGAAGCGTTCCGCACGGGGACGGGTGGCAATGTAGTCGGCATAAGTTTTGGAGGACTGCACCTCATCGGAATTATTTTCAATCGCACGGGAAATAAAGTCAGAGGCGTTACCGAGCGTAGGTCTTGCGATGTAGTCATCGTACTCATGCATCTCGGTGCTGTCGGGAAAATCTTTTTTTATTTTTTCGATGAGCTTTATCTGTTTGTCGGTCGGCGGTTCCAGCTTTTTTGTATCGTCAATCTTTTCGACACCTTCACGGGTGGCAATGTATCTTGCGTATCCTCCGGCATTTTGTCGGGCAGTCGGTTTCAGATACTTAATTTTCGTTACGAGCTTTGCCATTTATCAGTTACCGCTTTGCCAATCGACAGCATCCTTCAGTGAGAAGGAACCGTTGAGCCGCTTGACCTCTTTGATACATTCGCCACGGAGTTTTTCAAGAGAGTCGGGATCAACATCGTGAAACGCCGCCAGCAGATTCATCATCATTGCCATCTCGACCGACATTTTGAACATCATCCGGCTTTGACGGTTATCGCTTTCTGCGGCGATGCTTCTCATATTCGAGAGGAACATATTCGGCAGGAAGTTTGACTGATCCTCTGCCGTGAGATATCCGATATAGAAGCGGATGGCTTTTTCTATGAATTCGGACTTGCTGATACAGTCATCCTCTTTGTATAATTCCTTGACCTTTTCCAGTGTTTCGGGACGGAGCCACAAGGCAAATTTGTGTTTGTTTTTCGGTGCGGACACGGCGTTTTCATCTCCTTTTTTCTGTATGTTCAACCCCTCTGAAAGACCTTGCTTTATCGGCATATTTCGGGCAGGTTGTCACCCGAAACCGAAAACGGCGTACAAGGGTGCAACCCTGCAAACAGAACCGCAAACCGTTCAAAAGTCCTTATGCGGTCGGCGTTGCCGTCCGCTGTGATTCGGCAAGGGGTGCGAGAGCAACCCCTTGCCTTTCTCCTGCTTGATTTTCGACCGTGTGAGACTGCCTGAATACCGTCCGTTTTCGGCTGTGTTTTCTTCGGGCAACAATCGGCTTAAATCGGCGGACAGCGGTTCTGCCGTGTCTTTTCCCGTGATTTACGGGAAAGGGCGACACAGGGCTTTCTGTGGGCTTTACGCTGTGTCAGATGCCGAGTGTCATGCCGCCGTCTTCTGTTTCGGATTCGGCACCGGCAGGCGGTTCGATTTCACGGCCGTCCAGTGCGGAATCGAAAGCGATCTGACGGAGCTGCGGCGCTCTCGTATCACTGCGATTGGCTTTGTAAGCGGCAACCGACACATCGTGCAGACGGTAGGTTTTCCATTCACCGTTTTGTGTGTTGAGATTTCGGACGGTCTTTTCGTCAAGATCGAAATCCAACACGGCGGTGATGCGTTCATCGTCAGTTGCCTTTTCGCAGAGCGATTTGTATTCGTCCTCGTCAAGCATTCCGTTTTCACAGAATGCCTCCGTCAAGGTTTTCGGTTGGGCGGTCAGTTCGCCTCGCTCGTATAAGCGGTAGCGGTATGCCGCCGAGAGAAAGGTTCCGAAATAGTCATTGGTGAGGAAGGTGTCCTTACCGTTTTCACGAATGTGCATCACGGCGAACCGTCTGCTTGCTTCACGCTCGGCATCGTCCGCCGCCTGATCCTTTGCGATCTGCTCATCTATTTCATCGCAGACCTCTTTGGGCAGGACGGTTTCGTACAGCACATCCATCATGTCCTTCAGTTCCGACTCGACAGTCGAACCTTTTTCGGCGAGAGCTTCTTTGATTGCTTTGAGGCGGCGGTCGTTATAGAAGACGGTTACTTCGGTATCACGGTTGAGCATTCGGTTTCACCTCTTTTCCGTCAGCCCCCACAGCAGAAGAGGAAGAAGATTTCACTTTCTTTGCGGGTGTTGCTTTTGACGGGTTGCCGGATTTCATTTCGATGAATTCACGCACTCCGGCAGGAACGGTTTTCGTGTACATGGTTTCGAGGGAGCGTTCCAGTTCCGTTTCCACCTGCACACCTTTCTGCGTGAGATACATATTCAGCGCAGAGAGTTTTTCCTCATCATAGGAAATGGTGATCGTTGCTTTTTTCATTTCGTTTCCTCCTTGTCGATAAAAAAAGACGGCACCGTTTTATCGGTACCGCCTGC
>CALCRH010000348.1 GCA_937894515.1 uncultured Clostridia bacterium
GGAAGGTCTGATGGGTGTTGCCATTATCGTGGCGATCCAGAGTCTGATCTACGCCCCCTTTGCCGGCGGCTTTGAGTCTGCCATCCTTAAAATGGGCTTCGTAGATGCCGAAGGCGTCATGGCAAGTGCGCAGGTCAAGAGCTTTATGGCGCTGGCATTCTATGCCTTCAATATGGTCTGGGCCCTCGCAAACGTTATTATCCTTCCCTTTGTTGATGTGGAAAAGAAGCTCCCCGACATTAAGGAAGAACTGATCCGCCGTCAGAAGGAAGCCGTCGAGGCTCGCGGCGAGGTCTGGATTGAGCCGGAGGAGCGGGAACGTCTGGATGCGGAAAAGGCCGCTGCCGAGGCAGAAGAGGATCGTATTGCCGACCTCAGAGAAATGTGCGCCAAAAAGGGGCTTGACTTCGAGGCGGAGAACAACCGGTATCTCGCAAAGAAAGCCGAAAAAGAAGCAAAACGTGCAAAGAAAAAACAATGATAAAGCAGATATGCAATCCGTACCTGCCCTCATGGGAATACGTCCCGGACGGAGAGCCCCACGTCTTCGGTGACCGGGTCTATCTCTACGGCAGCCACGATGCCGCAAATGCCGACCGTTTCTGCGTGAATGATTACACCGTCTGGTCAGCGCCGACAAAAGACTTATCGGACTGGACGTGCCACGGAGTCAGCTACCGCAAAGAGCAGGATCCCCGTTCCCGGCCCGGTAAGCTTGTCGATTTCTATGCGCCGGACTGTGTGCAGGGGCCGGACGGCCGGTATTATCTTTATTACGTGGCCATGGGTCCCAACGTGAAAAACTTCGGGCCCATATCCGTTGCGGTATCGCATCTGCCTTCCGGGCCTTTCGACTATCTCGGCGACGTGCAATATCCGGACGGAAGACCTGTATTGAAGTATCTGACCAATGACCCGGCTGTTTTGAACGATAACGGCAGAATATGGCTGTATTACGGTTGGGGCCTGGGAAGAGATTTCCGCAGCAAGGCTCTTGCACCGATATATAACTTTGTACAAAGCCGACTGTTTGAACGTCCGGTCAGCGAAATAAGAAAAACAAAGCCAAGCATTCTTTCCTGCGCCGCCCTGGAGCTTGAGGAAGATATGCTGACCGTGAAGTCCGGGCCGAAGGCCGTTCTGGACAGCAAGACCACAGCGCCAAAGTACAGTGAGTTATATGATCACGCCTTTTACGAGGCGCCCTCTGTACGAAAATTCGAGAATTTATATTATCTCGTTTATTCTTCGGGAGAAAACAATGAGCTCGCGTATGCAACCTCGGAATTTCCCGACAGAGACTTCCGTTTTCGCGGGGTCATCATCTCAGGCAGCGATATCGGATATCAGGGGAACACGGTTCGTCGCTATCCCGCCGGCACCATTCACGGCGGCATTGAAAACATCGACGGCAAATACTATGTGTTCTACCACCGCTGCACAAACAACAGCGATTTTTCCCGTCAGGCCTGCGCCGAGCCGATCACGATCGAGGCGGACGGTACGATAAGGCAGGTGGAGATCACCTCCTGTGGGCTGAACGGGAGAGCGCTTGCCGGTAAAGGGAAATATCCTGCATCCATCTGCTGTCAGCTTTACGGCAAAAAAATGCCGCCGAAGCTCAGCGTAAGGCTCCGGGAGAAATACCGCTGCGTTGTCGAGGAAAGTGGAACACAGATCATTCACGGCATCGACAACGGCACTGTCATCGGCTATAAATATTTCAACTTCGACGGTGAAACGATCCTGCGTATTACCTACCGCGGAAATGCTGACGGTGTTCTGGAGGTCAGAGCGGACGGGAAAGCGGATCCTATTGCTTCTGTACCTGTCAGAACAAGCGGCACGTGGACAGCCGCAGAAACAAAAGTTCCTTTCAAAAAATCTGTTTCCGCACTCTGGCTTACTTATCATGGCAAGGGCAAACTTGATTTATCGGAGATTGAATTCATATGAAGATAATGATCGACCAAAAAGCAAATACAATTCCTACCGATTATTCATGGCAGGAGGGACTCGGATGCGACCACGCATGGCAGCTGCACCGTTCGGATATGGTGGATGCGGTGAAGCTTGTCCACGATGAGCTCGACATACGCAGTCTTCGCTTCCACGGCATTTTCGATGATGATATGTGGACGGTTTCCGATCTTTGCACGTTTTCTCCTATGCCCGGCGGCGGAAAGGTCAGAGACATAAACTTCCGCCAATGCGGGCACGTCTACGATAATCTGTTATCTGCCGGTGTAAAGCCCTTCGTGGAGTTGTCTTTTATGCCGTCACAGCTCGCAAGAAGCAAAAAAACGGGACTCCACTACAAGAATCACACCTCGCCGCCGAAAGACTATGATGAATGGAGCGAATATATAAAAGCTTTTATTCGTTTTCTGCTTGAGCGCTACGGTGCCGAAGAAGTGGAAAGCTGGTGGTTTGAGGTCTGGAACGAGCCTGATCTTTCGGGGTTCTTTTCGGGAACGCAAAAGGACTATTTTAAGCTCTACGAGGTTACCGCCCGTGCCGTGAAATCGGTCGATGAGAATATCAGAGTCGGTGGCCCGTCCACCAGCGCCTGCAAATGGATCGACGAATTCCTTTCCTATTGCCGTGAAAACAGCGTGCCGCTTGACTTTGTCTCCACTCACCACTATCCCGGCGACGCCTTCGGCAATCTGATCACACCCGCAAACTATGCGGGGATTTTCCGAACCATGCTTGACGCGGTGAAAAAACGCGCCGACCTGACGGAAACGCTCGGAAAAATGTTCTTCTATCCCGAAAAGGCGGCCCGCGTTCCAAAAGACGCTTTGACAAGAATGGACGACGAGCTCAAAGCCAAAGTCGGAACGCTTCCGCTCTTTATGACGGAATGGAATTCCATGGCGATCTTCGCCGCGCCGGTCCACGATGAAAAATATTCGGCGGCCTTCGTGATGAAATCCGTACTTGACCTGAAAAACGACTTTACCGGATATATGTTCTGGTGTCTTTCCGATTTGTTCGAGGAACAGATCCAGCTGAACAAGCCTTTTATCGGCGGCTTCGGGCTCCTTACCAACGACGGTATCCCCAAGCCAAGCTTCTGGGCGTTCAAGCTGCTTTCAAGGCTTTATCCGGAGCGGCTCGACATAGGCTTCCGCGCCTTCGGAACAGTGGAATACGCCGCATTCAGACAAGGAAATTCCGTGCAGATCGTTCTTGTGCCTCAATCCAATGACCCGGGTAAAAACGAACGGCATACCGCGGAAATCGAAATCAACGGTATCGCAAAGGCAGTCTCGGTCGAGCGCATCGACGACGACCATTGCAACCCGAAAAAGCTCTGGCAGGAGTTGGGCGCGCCGCAGAATCTGACGCCGGCACAGGTGACGGAGATAAAAGAGAAGTCAAAGCTCCGTGCAGAAAAAGCGGAATTTTTCATCCGTGACGGGAAGACCGTGCTTCCCTGCACACTCCAAACCAATGACATCGTATTATTCACCGCAGAGCTGGAGGAAAGAGCATGAGCTTTCCGGAAAACTTTTTATGGGGCGCGGCGACAGCGTCTGCACAGATCGAGGGCGGGAAGACGTGGCTCTGATGAAAGCGCTGGGGCTGAAATCCTTACAAAGGTGAAAAACTGACAACCGCCATTTATGTTGAGAAGAAAACGTTTGACTATTAAATCCCAGTATGTTGAGCCAAATAAACAAAAAAGAGCTATCTGATCTTTAAAAATCAGATAGCTCTCAGGCCGCTGACAAAGCTCATTTTGAAAGAAGTGGGCTTTGTCTTTTTTTGCAAAGAAAAAGTGTATGCCAAGAAGAAAAGGCTGAGATCAGCCACAGCACAAAGCAATTTTCTTCATATTCTGGACGGCAGCGGTAAGCAGGCATTGTTCGGCAACTTTAGAAAGGCCCCGCATACGGCAATACCGGAGCCCATGTAATTCTTTAGAGTCGGCAAAGCTGCGCTCCACCGTCTCTTTTCTTCGAGCATAGATCTTCTTGCCTTTTTCGGTATGGGTAAAGGTGTACGGTGGATATGAACCAGATTACCTGAAAAAATATTGTCATATTGAAACAACGGTAGAAAAACTATTCGTTTTCATCTTTCGTTGGCAAAAAATAGGTTCGGCGGATACTGCACGATTTTTGTATAAATTCCGCTGGACTTATGCGCCGGAGTGTGGTATTGTTGGTCACTGCAAAGGAGGTGACCGGCATGAGCAGAGCAAAAGGAATACGGCAGAAAAGAATATTACAAAGAAAAATATCAAAAGGGCGATCCGTGTACCGGGAATGTTTCGGTATCGGGTCGCCCTTTTGATATGTCCCCCCATAAAGGGATCGCTGACAAAAACATAATGAAAATATAATGCGAAAGGAAGACGAAGATGAAAAAAGCGATATTTATCATGGCGGCGTTGGCACTCGGAATCGGGGGCGTAGGGCTTCATGAATATACCGATCTGCAAAGCGTACCGGACGCAGTTTCCGTGTCGAGCGCGCGAAATGAGATCACTGTTCCCGCAGAAAAGGAACAAAGCACCGGCGAAGTCGCAGTGCGTTATGCCACCGCAGATGAAATCGTGCTTCCTCCAAAGGGCAGACCGATCAGCAGGGAAAAAAGAAATGATATGTTGACAGCAGCGGAAACGACTGTGCCCCAACCGGAGCAAGGGTGTATAGCGGCACAGGAGCTGCCTGGTGAAAGCGTATCAGCACCGGCGG
>CALCRH010000349.1 GCA_937894515.1 uncultured Clostridia bacterium
GGTCGATGGTTTCCTCGATCCGCTCGCGTCCGACCTGCGCCAGCCACATTTTGAACGGCTCCGCCTTTTTGGAGGGGATAGACTGGATGATACGGAGAAGCTGTTCTGTGGTGGCAACGTCTGTGGAATAGTACTTTCCATCACTTTCGGACTTCAATTTCAGTTGCTGACAATTTGTCAGCAACTGATCCGCGCCTTCCTTTTTCAACCGTTCCTTGAGCTTTGCCCAGTAGTTTGTGGCACCACGCTGTGAAGGCTGATCTGTTAATACGCGCACGACATCCACAACGGAGAAGTACCACTCTTCCTCTGTTTCGTTCCATGCAGTACGGATTGGCTGATCTTCGTATAATTCTATTTTTTCGGTTTTATACATGGTGTGCTCACCACCATTTTCTCATTTCTAGATTATTTTAAATCTAATATCTACTTTAGAAGCAACCTGTCTGACGCGAAATGTTCATGACGATAATTGCTCAGTCAGAATTACTGAACACAGATGCAAGTATTGATAGCGACCTTTCATCGTACCTTAGAACAGCACGTGCAAAAGTTTCTCTATCAGTTGAAAGCTGTTGAAGAATACCCGCTGTATTCAAATCATTGATAGTCTGTTTGATTCGCTTTATCGGGACTGCTAACCGCCTCATAAATATCCCATTTCGGCTGTCGCATATTTTATTACCTTCTCATGAGTTAAGTTCACCAATTATAACCGGCCCCAAATATATACCAGTCTTTGTGTCCTAAAAAATGGGCTTTATTTTTCATCTGGTACAAACTCGATAATATCCTCGAGCTTGCACCCAAGGGCATTGCAAATATTACGCAGTGCCTCGGTGCTGACGTCCTTATCCTTGCCCATCTGTGTCATGGTGTAATGACTAACCCCAGCAACCTTTTCCAAGTCTCCCCTTGTCATCTTTCTATCAAGCAGCAAATGCCATAATTTCAGGTAACTAACAGCCATTTCAATATCCTCCGATATCGACAAATTTCTAAAATGCATTATAACACCTATCAGTAATTATTTCAATAAAATGTTCGATTATCAGATAATATGTTCGGAACGTTTGCGGTTGAGGGGATTTGAACCGTCACATAGGGGACTCGAACCTTTTCAGAATTGTCTGTTTTTAGCGTCATGTCAAAAGCATTTATACAACGATTGCAGCAAATTATCCAGATATTCAACTTGAATAGTCAGTGTGTTCCGGTAATTTTGGTTCAAATCTCTACACTTATTAAGAGCGTATAAATCATTGCGGAGCTAAAACTGACAAAAAGCACATCAGCTTTTGCGGCTTCGATCTTGTTAAGGTTCAAATCCCGTCACCTTGTCAGAGTTCGAAGGACTTTGCAGAGCAAAGACCTCAAAAAAGCACGGAGCAAAAGGTTCGATTCCCGTAATCTCCCAATAACCGATAAGTCTTTACGGAGCTAAGTCTTACTAAATTGTACAGGCTTATTTCGGGAGTTTTTCGGCTCTGAAAATAAAAAAGAGCTTCGACGCAGTCTTCTGGACTGCCTCAAAGCCCTGATATACCCGTATTTTGCTTGATTTTCGTCTATTTTGCCCTGAAATGCGAAAAAACTGCACTCTTGTCGTGGTAGACAAAAGTGCAGTCTTTTATGGTGACCCGTACCGGATTCGAACCGATGTTAAAGGCGTGAGAGGCCTCTGTCTTAACCACTTGACCAACGGGCCGTTGGTACACCATCAGGGACTCGAACCCTGGACACCCTGATTAAGAGTCAGGTGCTCTACCAACTGAGCTAATGGTGCATATAAAGCTGTTACTCTATCAAAAAGCCGTCAGGTGCTCTTCCTGTTGCGGTTCCCAAATTTTCTGCGCGGCTTTCGCTTTTCGCTTGAAAATTTGACCGCTGCCACTCGCTCACCTCGCTGCATCTGCCGCAGGCAGCGCCCGGACCGCTCCCCAACTGAGCGAATGGTGCATATCAACGGTACACATTATAGCTGATACTCTTCTCTTTGGCAAGTGCTTTTTCAACATTTTTTGCAAAATTATTGCACCGCCACATGTGATATGCTATACTCCTCTCAAAAAGGAGATGGATTCTTATGGACGCGCGTGAATTTCTCGATATCCTGCATATCGCAGAACGACTGAAAGATGAAATACGCCACTGCACGACCTCCAAGGGCCGTCCCGAAAGCGTGGCTGAACATAGCTGGCGCGTGGCCTTAATGGCATTCTTCCTCCGGGACGAGTTTCCCGCATTAGATATGGACAAGGTGATTCGCATGTGCCTGATCCACGACTTGGGCGAGTGCTTCACCGGTGATATCCCCAGCTTCAATAAAACCGCTGCCGATGAAAAGCACGAGGACGATGTCCTGCTCCAATGGGTCGCCACTCTCCCCGCTCCCTACTGCGATGATATGGCGGCGCTCTATGCCGAGATGGGCGCTCTGGAGACCACCGAGGCAAAGGTCTATAAGTCCCTGGATAAGCTGGAGGCCATCATTCAGCACAATGAGTCCCCCCTTTCCACCTGGGAACCTCATGAGTATGAGCTCAACTGCACCTACGCCTATCAGAACGTGGCGTTTTCCGATTATCTCACCCATCTCCGCGATGAGATCCGCAAGGACACCGACGAAAAAATCGAAAAAGGCAAGTAAAAAATGAGGAGCATCGCTCCTCATTTTTTCATACCAGCCTTTTCAGTTCCGCTTTTACTTTTTCCAAATCGCTGCACGTCAGCAGTGGAATGAGCCCGTTGATCTCCTCCACCGGCTTGTCCCACCAGCGCAGTATTTCCAACAGTTCGATCAATTCGTCGTCAAACCGTTTGCGGATCGGCTTCGCCGGATTTCCCACCACGATCGTATAGGACTCCACATCGCTTGCCACCACGCTCCCTGCTCCAATAATGGCACCATCTCCGATGTGCACGCCCGGCAGAATTGTCGCATTCTGCCCGATCCACACGTCGTTGCCCACCACGGTGTCCCCTTTCCACGGCATGTCACTTTCCGCAGGCGGTTTCTGCTCCCATCCCTCCATGGTATAAAACGGGAACGTGGACACGGCACTCATCTGGTGGTTGGCGCCGTTCATCACAAACTCCACATCATGTCCGATCTGGCAGAACTTTCCGATAATCAGCCTGTCCCCGATAAAATCATAGTGGTGGGTCACCCGGTTCTCAAAATCCGTTCCGCTGTAATAGGTAAAGTCGCCCACAATGATATTGGGATTTTTTACCGTCGGTTTCACAAGCGTCACCGCTGTGATTCCCGGCATGGGATAAATCTGATTCGGATCCGGCGTTTTTCTCTTCATCATAGACACCTCTCCCAGAAGTTTTCTTTTCCAAAGTATAGCAGTTCGACCTCTTATCGTCAACCATAACAGGTCCATTAAGAATTATGCTTGACAATTCCACATCTGTATGTTATCTTACAATTAACACTTAACTTAATTGTTAACCATTTGAAAGGAAGTGAGCAGTTTGAGCCTGCAAGCTACCCTGCGGGCGCTGAGCGATCCTACCCGGCGTGAGATCTTGAATCTGTTGAAAGGCGGGCGAAAATCTGCTGGAGAGTTGGGCCAGCCCTTTGATATGACTGCCGCCGCCATCTCGCGGCATCTTTCTGTTTTGAAAGATGCCGATCTGATCCGCGACACTAGAGAGGGCAAATATATCTACTATGAGCTGAATGCCTCCGTACTGGAGGAGATCCTGCTGTGGCTCACTGAACTGAAAGGAGACGAAGGCCATGTGGAAAACCCATAAATACACCATTCTCCTCACACTGTTTTTGACCCTGCTGCCCATCATGGCAGGTCTTCTCCTCTGGGATCAGCTGCCGGAGCAGATCGCCACCCATTTCCACGGCAGCCAGCCGGATGGATGGAGCAGCCGAGCCTTTGCCGTATGGGGAATCCCCGCCATCTGCGCCGGTTGCCATCTGCTGTGTATTATAGCTCCCGCCCTTGATCCAAAGCGCGAAAACATCACACCGAAGGTTATCACTGTCATTCTCTGGATGATGCCGCTGATTTCCTGGTTTGCCTCCGGCTCGATACTATCCTATGCCATGGGTAAACCGATTCCCGTTCAGACCAGCGCCGGTCTGCTGGTTGGTTTCATTTTTCTCATTCTCGGCAACTACCTCCCTAAAGCAAAGCAAAATTACACCGTGGGGATCAAAGTTCCTTGGGCGTTGAACAACGAGGCGAACTGGAATGCCACCCATCGCTTCGCCGGTTTCCTCTATGTCATCTCCGGACTGTTCATCATAGTGGCAGGGCTTCTGAACTGGCAGGTGGTTCTGATTGTCGCCGCTGTTGTAGCGGCCATCGCTCCTTGTGTGTACTCCTACCTTTACTACAAACGACACGAATAATCTTATCACGCGTAGTGCGCCAACATAAAAAAGACACCCTCCCATGTTTCGCTCCACTTTCCAAGTCTGCATGGGGAGGGTTTGGGAGGGGAAATCGGTGCAGCGCCGCCAGTGGCGGATGAAGCAAGCCGATTTCAAGGAAACGGCGCATTTTGCGAAAAACGCAAAATGCAATGCCGTGACGAGGGCAAGGGGTATGCCCCTCCCAATTTATTTAATACCGCGAAGCGCCAACATAAAAAGAAGACATCCAAACGGATGTCTTCTTTTTATGTTGGCGCTACCTATCTTTCCGGACCGTCTCCAGTCAAGTATTGTCGGCAGAAT
>CALCRH010000350.1 GCA_937894515.1 uncultured Clostridia bacterium
CAACGAGGACATTTGCCGATTACCTCACGACCGGAGGGAAACAGCACTTCGGCGTCCTTGATAACGGTATAACCGTCAATCAGCTCCTGAACCATGCCATTGATCTCTTTGAGGAACTGATCCTGTGCAAGCTCTCCGCGCTCAACCTCTTTGAGCTTGTGCTCCCATTCCGCCGTGAGGAGCGGAGACTGGAGCTGTTCCGGCAGGACGGTAATCAACGAAACACCTACCTGTGCGGGAATCAGAGAGACGGATTTCTTTGCCTTCTGACGAACTACAAATCCGGTTTCCACCAGTTTTTCAATCATGGAAGCCCGTGTCGCAGGCGTACCCAGACCCTTGCGTTCGGCATCCTCGGGCATATCCTTCGCACCGGCAGTTTCCATGGCACTGAGCAGCGTATCCTCCGTGAAGTGCTTGGGCGGCGTCGTTTTGCCTTCCTTAATTTCCGCAGATACTTTCGGAAGCACGTCCCATTCCTGTAAGACAGGCAAAGCTTTTTCCTCGCTGTTCTGCTTGGAAAATGCTTTCCATCCGGCATTCGTGACGGATTTTCCCTTGGCTGTGAAAAGAATACCGGCGCAATCGAGCGTAACGGTCGTTTCCTTATAGCGATACGGTTCACAGACAGACATCAATACCTGTCGTGCGATCAGAATGAGAATTTCACGTTCACCCGCAGGAAGCGTATCAAGCTTCGTTTTTCCGGCAACTGCGGTAGGAATAATTGCATGATGGTCGGAAACCTTCTTGCTGTCACAAACCTGTGCAGTAAGAATAACGGCAGGAGCTTCCATGCCGCAGATGGCACTGCAATACTGAACAACCGGTTTTACGCTCTCTTCCATATCATCCGTGAGAAAGCGGCTGTCCGTTCGCGGATAAGTGACGAGCTTCTTTTCATAGAGGGATTGGAGATAATCAAGCGTCTGCTGTGCCGTATAACCGAGAATCCGGTTTGCGTCACGCTGGAGCGTGGTCAGATCGTAGAGTGCCGGGGCTTTTTCCTGTTTTTCCTTCCGTTCCACCTTCTGCACGGTGAACTGCTTTCCCCGGCAGAGTGCCGCGATCCGTTCTGCTTCGGTTCTGTCCTTCATTCGTTCCGTCGCAGCAGTAAAACCGCAATCTGCCTGAACGGTGTAGAACGGCTCCGGGATAAAGCCGCCGATCTCCGCTTCACGCTGAACCATCAGCGCCAGCGTCGGAGAAACGACGCGCCCGACATTGAGCGTCTGTCCGTAGATCAGAGAGAAATACCGGCTTGCATTGATACCCACCAGCCAGTCCGCATAAGCTCGGCAGAGCGCAGCATGATGCAGAGCATCATAATCACTCCCGGCTCTGAGCTGACGGAAGCCCTCGCGGATCGCATCATCTTCCATGCTGGAGATCCACAGGCGCTTCATGGGCTTGTTCGTGCCGGACAGGACATAGACGTTTCGGAAGATCAGTTCGCCCTCGCGTCCTGCATCACACGCATTGATGACTTCGGTCACGTCCTGACGTTTCAGCAGTTTTTTTAGAAGATCGAACTGCTTTTTCTTGTCTGCCTGCACGGTAAATTCAAATGGGTTCGGGATGATGGGCAGGTCTTTCAGCGCCCATTTTTCATAATCGGGATTGTAGTGCTGGGCATCGGCAAGCTCTGCCAGATGCCCGTAGCACCACGAAACGAGATAACCGCCGCCCTCAAGGAAACCGTCGCGTCTCTGCTTTGCGCCGAGTACGGCGGCAATGCTCTGTGCGACGGAGGGCTTTTCAGCGATCACGAGATACATTTTTCTGCTCCTTTCTCATAGCATTGATGTCCCGGTAGCACGGCAGAACGCAGCCTTCGCCGTACCGGGCGCATCCGTAGCAATGGTGCCCCTTGGGAGCGGTGATGACCGGGGCTTTATCCTTTCCGGGACTTGGCTTCTGCATCATCATCCGTTCCAAAGGGTTATTTGTGAAATAGGTCATTCTTCGGTATCGTCTGTGGGTTCGTCAGGCTGTTCCTCATCGGAATCGTACTGTTCAAACTCCATTTCATCCTCACCGAAATCGTATTCATCGAGGTCGGTGCTGCCCTTGGTCTGCGGCTTATTCTTCTTGACCTTCAGGAAGTAATAGGCTGCGCCGCCGCCAACTGCAAGAATCAGAACGACAACGAGGACAGCGCCGGGATTGCTCTGCTTTTCGGCAGGCTCATCGGTCTGCTTTTCATCGTCTGCATCCGGGTCAGCATCCTTATCCGTCAGCGTCTTTGCGGGTTCCTTTCCGGTACACTCCGTCATGTTGGCGGCGCAGACGGGACAGGTGGTGTCCACATCACCGGCAGCACATTTGTCCTTGCAAGTACAAACGGCAACGGGAGCTGCGGCAGTATCGCCGTCCTCCATGAGTGCCATGAGATCGGCTTCGTCAACGAGATTCAGGAAATACACGTTTTCGGTTTCGCCGCAGCGGTCAATGACAAGGTAGAAGTAATTGCCGTTCTTGCTCTGAACGGTGATGAACTGCTTGCTGTGTACTTCTTCATCCTCATCGGACGCGCTTTCCTTCTGCATGATGTCGTCGATCAGCGTGAGATTTCCGCTGGGGGTCAGCGCATCTTCTCCGAACATGGAGAGAAAACCGCCAAACAGATCGGAAATATCAATGGCGTCGGGGTCGATTTCAAAGGCGGCATTGCTGCCGTCCTTCTCCACGTCAACGGCTTCGGTGGAGATCGTCAGGCTTTCGATAGCGTCGGGCGGCGTGGCGTTTCCGCTTTCATCGGAAGCGTAATAGCCGCCGTCAGAAGCAAAAGCCGAGACGGAAAGGGAGAGCATACAGATCAGCGTCGCACACAGGCAGAGCAATGTGCGGATTTTAGACTTCTTCATCGTAGGATTCCTCCTTCTGAACAGGCACAGCCGTGCCGCCGAGCAGCTCTGCGAACTGTTCCATCGTCAGGCCGCGTTCACGCACCATGCCGATGATGTCGATGTTCTCCAGCTCTTTGATCTGCTTTTCCAGCTCGCGGTTCTTTGCCTGTAAATCCGAAATTTTGGATTTGTTTTTATCGAACTCCGCGCGGAGCTTTGTGATTTTGGGGTTCATAGCTGTTTCCT
>CALCRH010000351.1 GCA_937894515.1 uncultured Clostridia bacterium
ATACATACGGCTATCTGATGGTAGCGGATAATACGGACGATCCGAAGGGATGCGCAAAGAAGGCAGCCGAAGCTGCCGAGAAATACAATTCACAGCATTTCACGGTCGTCGGCTCGAAGGTGTTCCTTGACGGCGTTCTGGAAGCGCATACCGCGTGGATGCTGGACGAATATGACGATCAGCCCGGTTATTTCGGCAACAAGCGCTACTGTGACGCCGCGAGCATGACGGAGCTGATCGCAGAGGATGCAAAGTACGGTCTTGCCGTGCATGCCCACTCTGATGGAGACGCCGCGACGAAATTTATGCTGGACTGCATCGAAGAAGCGCAGAAGCAGACCGGAATCATGGATCAGCGCAACGCGCTTGCACATCTGCAGTTCGTCCGTCCGGAGGATCTGAAGCGGATGGCGGACACCAATTCCGTCGCCATCGTTCCGCCGCTGTGGACGCCCGGCCTTCCCGGTGTGTATGAGGTGGAGCAGGTAAATGTCGGTAAAGAAAGAGCCGCTTCTCAGTACCCGATCAAGTCCTTCTTTGATGCCGGCGCGGACGTTGTGTTCCATTCCGACTTCCCGATCAGCCCGCTCTTCAATGTGCCGACCAGCGTGTACTGCGCCGCCGTGCGCGGAGTGCCGAATCCGGAATCCGCAGAGGGTGATGCGGTGGAAGGTACTGTCAGAGGCGAAAACGAGGTCATCGACAGAAAGCAGGCGCTCCTTTCCATGACAAAGAATGTTGCCTATATGTGGCATCAGGAAAATAATCTCGGCTCCCTCGCAAGCGGAAAGATCGCCAACATGACCGTGCTCGACACCGACCTGCTGAATGACAAGCTCGGTAAACTTCTAACGGCACAGGTGGTCGCTACCGTTGTTGACGGCGAGATCGTTTATAAGGCCTGACAAAGAAGGGAATAGTATAATCTATGAATAACTGCGCAGATTTGGTTGTAATTGGCACAATTTATACAGCTGAAGATAACAAGGTATGTGAAGCTTTTGCGGTAAAAGATGGAAAGTATGTTTATGTAGGTGGCCGGGAAGGTGTTGAGCCCTACATTGAAAAAGGTATTACCAAAGTAATAGACAAAGGTAATAACGGCTTGGTAATTCCCGGCTGTACAGAAGGACACGGACATTTTATCGGAATTGATGGCCTTGTGAGAAATATGCCTGCGTATTACGTGGATTTCCCGGAACTGTTTGATATATTACGGGAAAAGGTTGAAAAAGAAAAACCCGAACAGTTCCTTTCCTGGGGCTTTGATTATTTGAAGATTCAGGCAAATCCCGAGCCTTCAAGAAGCTATGCGCAGGAGATCGAAGATATAGCTCCCGGTATTCCGGTGCTTCTGTTTGATACAAGCGGGCATCAGGCGATCTGTAATATCACGGCTCTTAAGAAATCAGGCCTGTATGAGACGAAGGAAGTCAGAGGAGGCAATGTTTTCCTGGATGACAAGGGCAATGCAAACGGGATCATTACCGATGAAGCGGTGCCGTATGTGATTGAGCGTGCTTTTGATATGTCCAAGATCGACGCGGCATTATTCAGAAAAGCATGTAGGATGGAAATTGATACCCTTCATAAGAGAGGATATACCAATTACTATGATGCATATATCAATTATTTAACGGACAATCAGTTTTATAAATACATCAAAGAATTGGATGATGCCGGTGAATTAGGTATTAACATGGTATCAACGCATACCTTGCGCAGTTATGATGATGCATCATACAAAGAAAAAATCGATCATATCAACGAACTGTCTGATGAGTATGGTTCTGAGCACTTCAATCCCCGTAATCTGAAACTATTTGCAGATGGCATCACCGAGGCAATGTCCGGATGGCTTATAGATGAATATCCAAATGCTGCTCCGGGCAAAGAGCATGGCAATATCATCTGGTCTCAGGAGGAGTTAAAAACTCTCATTTTATATGCCAACTCCAAAGGACTTCCGGTTCATACGCATACATTTGGTGATGGCGCTTGCCGGGCTGTTATTGACGCATACGTAAATGCGAATGCGATATTGGGAAAGAAGACGCCGAATTCATTAGCGCACGTGAGAAATATCACGAAGGAAGATATCGTAAGATGCGCAGAAAACGGGATCGGTATCGCTGAAAACCTGGATTGGCACAACGACAATCTGCCGAAAGACGATGCCGAATACAACGAGTACATTGCATCTATGAATGCAGGTCTTCCGAAAGGGATTTATGAAACCGGTTATCCGATGAAATCTCTGATCGAAGCTGGCGTTAATGTCACATCATCGACCGACGCTCCGTGTTCTGAGGCTTTTGAAGGGAATATTATGAATATTATTGAAGTGGCTGTAACGGGTATTGAGCCGGGCGGCGACTATCGACCTTTCAATCCGACAGAATTACTAAGCGTCAGACAGGCACTTGAATGTATGACAATCAATGGTGCGAAGCAACTTGGGATCGAAGATAAATGCGGATCGATAAAAGTCGGAAAGAACGCTGATTTCGTAATCCTTGATACCAATTTCCTGGACTATGAGGGTGAACAGTTGAAAACCATTCATAATACCAGGGTATTAGAAGTATATTTTGAAGGAAACAAAGTATATAATTCTTAACATCACATTATATTTGTGAACCATTTCAAATCATTTCTTGATTTTTTGGCGAAATGAGAGTTGGTCCCAGACGTAAATGGAACCCCCTGCATTAGCTGGGGGTTCTGTTTAATAGTATATCTTTTTGAAAGAGTTTGGAAATGGAATTGAGAATGAAAGCAGAAAGAATATACAAAAATGCCAATATTTTTACCGCCGATGTGAATTGTCCCAAAGCAAGCGTTTTGGCAATAAAGGACGAAAAATTCATATACGTCGGCGATGAAAGCGGATTAGCGGAGCTTGAAGGGGAAATCATTGATCTGGAAG
>CALCRH010000352.1 GCA_937894515.1 uncultured Clostridia bacterium
CGCAGCGAGAGCAGGCGGCGAGAGAAGCCGCTCGTGTCTTTACTGCATTCCGTATTCGGGAGTTCGGCGACACAAAACTCTTCAAAGTTGACGGCAAAACCGACCTTCTGACTGTGGGTAATGCGCTTCGCAGCTACACCCGCAGAGAGGATCAGGACGGATTTGCAAAGGGCTTTCGTGGCACGACAGAGATCAGTCAGGAGGAATATGATCACCTGACACAGGTGCGTTTGGAGAATACCGGCAAGGTCGCTCAGGTCTATGACATCGACATGGATGCCGGTGAACTCTCCGCTCTGCACATCATGGATGGCTGGAAAACCTTCCGCAGCAGGGATGTCTGCACCGCTGCCTACTACGCCATGAAGAAGAACAATGAGCTGTGGATCGACCGCTTCGGTACCTTCATTGATCGGCTTGACGGCAAGGAATTGACGGCGAGCGGCATCCCTCTTGTCGTGCATGGGACACGTCCGCTGACGGAACAGGACGTCTCGTTCTCCGATGAGGTCATCCTCGAAGACGGCAAGCTCAACTTCTATTTGGAGAGCAGCTTCGATGTGGATGCCGTCTTCGGCACCCATGTCTGCACGGAGGAAAACGATGACTGGCTCAATGTCTATGCCGAGTACGATATCGATTCGGCGCAGGTGGATCGCAATCTCATCCTCACACTCTGCCGTGGTGACGGCACGGAAACCACCATGCTCTATTCCCTTACAGCGCAGCAGCGAGAGATGCTCGACCGGAAGATGAGCGAATACTGCGAGATGCCGGTCGCGGAATATGCCGAGAGGCTGCAGCAGGAAGCGCAGACCGTCGAGGAAAGCCACGGCATGGAGATGCTGTAATCCCGCCGTGTTGCCGCCTGTGTGCCGATTTGTGAGGCTTTTGCCGCAGGGGTCGGGAAAAGATACCCTGAAGCATTGTAAGGCGGCGTTGAGCGCCTTTTGCGAGAAATGCTGATGACGGGGGTGGTGAACCCCCCGTTAGAAAAAAGTGCAAGATAAAGGGAGGTGGTCGCAAGCGACCGCCTCCCACCCACAAAGCCCCGCAGTGCGGGGCTTTTTCAAACATTCGAAATAGCGGTGGTAAAAGCTGAAAACAGGAATAATCGCGGTGGTGAAAGGTGAAAACACCGGTGCTGCAATGTTTTTACCGCCGCTATCGGAAAGTGAGGCAATATGGAAAACGAAAACAAAATCAAGACCACATTTTGGATCTCACCCGACGTACACGCAAAGCTGGATGGCTGGGCAGAAGCTGCAAATTGCAGGAGCCGAGGCGAATTCGCAGATCAGGCAATGCGCTTCTACATGGGCTACCTGGCTGGCGTGGATACTTCGGACTACCTGGCAAAGACGCTGGTCGATACGATCAAGGCAACGATCCATGACAGCGAGAATCGCATCTGTACGCTTCTCTACAAGCTGACGGTTGAGGTCGACATCATGGCGCATATCATTGCCAGACATTTCGGCGGCGATCATTTTTCTCTCAGGGATCTCCGCAGGTATGCTGTGGATGAAGTGAATAAGACCAACGGGCAGATCAAGTTCAGCGATGCACTTGAAACGCAGCGCCAGATGCTCCTCGAAGAAGAAACGGAGTGGTGAGGTGAAGCTCCGTGGCAAGATTTATCTTCATCGCGTCTTACATGCGGACTCGTGAAAACGGAAAGCATCTGGCCAATCTGACAAAGTACATTGCAACACGCGAGGGTGTAGAGAAGCTGCCGAATGAGGTGGCGAAGCTCGCTCCCTCTCACAAGCAGGTTGAACTCATCGAGCAGCTGGTAAAAGACTTCCCGCACACAAGAGAAATGTTGGAGTACGAAGATTACCTTGCCGCTCCTACGCAGGGCAATGCGTCTGAGTTCATCTCCCTTGCCTTGGAGCAGAACCTCGACCAAGCTGCCAAGCGTGAAAACTATGTGGACTACATTGCAAACCGTCCCGGCGTTCAGCGCAGCGGTGAGCATGGACTGTTCGATGCAAACGGCAAGGTGCCGAATCTCGCAGAAGCCATGCGAGTCGTTTCGCAGCACAACGGTGTTGTCTGGACACCGATCCTGTCTCTGCGCAGAGAGGATGCAGAGCGTCTCGGCTATACGGATGTGGATAATTGGAGCAGCCTCATCAGGAGCAATGCGGAAGCCATCGCGCAGGCATATAAAATTCCGCAAAAGGATTTGAGATGGTATGCAGCGCTCCATGATAAGGACAAGCATGTCCATGTTCATATGCTGATCTACTCGCAGAATCCCTGCAAGGGCTATCTCACCAAGCAGGGACTATACGATTTGCGCTCTGCCTTCGCCAAGGATATCTTCCGCAATGACATGCTTCATGTCTATGAGCAAAAGAGCGCCTACCGTGATGAGCTGCAGCAAGCTGCCGGTCAAAAGGTGCAGGAGCTTCTATCTGAAATTGAGTCCGGTGAAATCCGCAGCCCCAAGATGGAAGAATTGGTGATGAAGCTGTCGAGTCAGTTATCCTGTGTCAGCGGGAAGAAGGTCTATGGGTATCTTCCGCCGAGAGTGAAAAGCACGGTGGATGCCATCGTGGATGAGCTGGCGAAGGATGAACGGATCGCAAAAGCATATTCGCTCTGGCAGGAGATGCAGGACGAAGTCTACAAGACCTACTCCAGCAAGCTGCCGGAGCGCCTGCCGCTATCCAAGCAGAAGGAGTTCAAGCCGGTTCGCAACATGGTCATTCGTGAGGTTCTCAGCATGGGTACGATGGAACGGCATCCGCAGGAGGAAGTGCATATCCCGCATGAGCAAACTCATGAAGCGGCATCTGATGCGAAAGCACCGGAGCTGACTGCGCCGCCGTCTGCTGACAACAGGCAGAGTGATAAGAAGCAGAACAATCAGGGCATTCCTTACGGTGAGGTGGCATCTACGGTCACAAGGATGTTCCATCACATGGGCAGAATCTTCCGTGAGAACTTCGCTGCCGGGGATACCTTCCACGGCGTACAGATCGACCGCAAGCGCAGACGCAAGCTCATGGAGAAGCGTATGGCTGCCGGTCATAAGCGCGATGACCATGAGGATCAGAAAAACAATATTGGTCTCGTCCAAATGTAGCGAAGGAGGATTTGCATATGGGTGAGTTTATCTATTTCACTGACGAGCAGAAACGCATGGCAAACGAAGTGGATCTCGAAGAACTCCTGCGGCAGCACGGTGAGAAGCTGATACCGTCCGGACGGGATAAGCGCCTGTCCTCCGATCACAGCATCACGGTACGCGGCAATGAGTGGTTTGATCACGCCACCGGTGAAGGAGGTCTTGCCATCGACTTCGTCAAAAAGTATTTCCGGGTTTCTTTTCCGGAAGCGATGCAGATGCTGCTCGGCGGCAGATGCGGTTCTGCTTTCAAAAAGGCAGAGCCAAGGGAAGAAGATGCTCCGAAAGAATTCGTCCTGCCGCCTAAGAACGACAACATGCGCAGAGTGTATGCCTATCTGATTCAGCGCAGAAAGATCAATCGGGATGTGCTGACCTTCTTTGCCAAGGAGGGTACGCTCTACGAGGACGCAGAATATCACAACGCCGTGTTCGCCGGAAAGGACGAACACGGCGTTATTCTACACGCACACAAGCGCAGCGTGAATAGCAGCGGAAAGAGCTTCCGACAGAATGCGGAAGGCTCCAATCCAGCATACAGCTTCCACCATATCGGCAGCAGCGACTGCCTCTATGTCTTTGAAGCGCCGATAGATATGCTGTCCTTCATTACCCTGAACCCGGACTGCTGGCAGGAGGACAGCTATGTTGCTCTGTGCGGTGTCAGCGGGATTGCAATGCATTGGATGCTGGAGCAGAACCCAAGCATCCGGCAGGTCATGCTCTGTCTCGATAATGATAAAGCGGGGCTGCTGGCTGCCCAGCGGCTCTCTGCGGAGCTGGAGGCAAAGGACTACCATGCAGAACTGCTGCTCTCTGAAAAGAAGGACTGGAACGAAGACCTCGTACAGAGCGAGGAAGAAAAACGACTGGAAAGAAGTGAAGCCTATGATATGGGATTTTTTTGCTGACAGGTGGCACGGATTTGTAGAAACGGTGCAGACACCCCTGGGAACGCTGATGGGGATTGGCATCGTTCTCGTTCTGCTGATCGGGTGCGCATCCCTGCTGGCACATTATTCTCTCAACAACATCAAATCCAAAACAGTTGGCGATGGGCAGCACGGTACAGCGCGATTCGCCACAAAAGCTGAGATCGCCAAAACATATCGCCATGTGAAGTTCACGCCGGAGCTGTGGCGTAAGAATCCGGACAGCCGTCCCCAAGAGCAGGGGCTGGTGCTGGGAACCGAAACCAATGCCGGTGAGCTTTCCGTGCTGGTGGACACCGATGACATCCACTGTCTGATGATCGGTGCCTCCGGCGTCGGCAAGACGGCGTATTTTCTCTACACAAATATGGAGTATGCCTGCGCCACCGGCATGAGCTTTCTGGCGCTGGATACCAAGGGCGACCTCGCCCGAAACTATGGGTATGTGGCAAAGGAGTATTACGGGTATCACATTGCCACTATCGATCTTCGTAATCCGACTCGCTCGGACGGCAACAACCTGCTGGCGCTGGTCAACCGATACATGGATATTGCCCGTGACGATCCGAAGAACATTGCCGCCCGTGCCAAGGCTGAGAAGTATGCGAAGATTCTATCCAAGACCATTATCAATCCGGATGGAGATGCCTCCAACTACGGGCAAAACGCATTCTTCTATGATGCTGCCGAGGGCTTGCTGACAGCAGTGATCCTTTTGACAGCGGAATACATTTACCCCACCGAGGACAAACCGGATGAGGCACGGCACATCGTCAGCGTATTCAAGCTGGTGCAGGATCTGATGGCTCCGTCCAAGGTGAATAAGGACAAGAACCACTTTCAGGTGCTGATGGATAGGCTGCCCGATACCCATAAGGCAAGATGGTTTGCAGGCGCGGCACTCAACACCTCCGATCAGGCGATGGCCTCCATCATGTCTACCGTCCTGTCCCGTTTGAATGCGTTTTTGGATTCCGAGCTGGAGCAGGTACTGTGCTTTGACAGCGCCATTGATGCGGAGAAATTTGCATCT
>CALCRH010000353.1 GCA_937894515.1 uncultured Clostridia bacterium
GGACAATCTCTTTGACCGGATCTATAAGCGCGACCCGGATCACATTGCCTGCCGCTACTATCGGGAGTATCGAGCCGGTGCCGGCAAGACGCTGAAATCCATCCAAATCACACTGATTTCCCACTTGGAGAAATTCAACATTTCCTCTGTTCGGGCCTTGTGTCAGACGGATGAAATGGACTTGCCGAGTCTGGGCGTGAAGAAAACCGCCATCTTTGCCGTGATACCCGAAAACGACAGTTCCCTGAACTTCATCGTCGGTATGCTCTACACTCAGCTTTTCCAACAGCTCTATGAAACGGCCAAGGAATCGCCCGGTGGGAGGCTGCCTGTCCATGTGCATTTCGTCATGGATGAATTTGCGAACGTGGCGCTCCCGGAGGATTTTGACCAACTGCTATCCACCATGCGAAGCCGGGAGATCTCCGTGTCCATCATCATTCAGAACATGGCGCAGTTAAAGGCTTTGTTTGAAAAGCAATGGGAAAGCATTGTGGGCAACTGCGATGAGTTTCTCTACCTTGGCGGCAATGAGCAAAGCACACATGAGTATGTGTCAAAGCTGCTGGGCAAGGAAACCATAGACACCCGCACCTATGGCCGGAGCCGGGGCAGAAACGGAAACTACAACACCAACTGGCAGATCGTCGGTCGTGAGCTAATGACACCGGATGAAGTGCGCACGCTGGATAACCGCTACGCACTTCTTTTTATTCGCGGTGAGATGCCGATACAGGATGAGAAGTATGACATTCTGAAACACCCGAACCTGTCAAAAACCACAGACGGCAATGCCGCCCCTTATCTTCACGGCACGGATTCTCTCAGCTTTGCCACCTTCATGGTACACAGGCTGGAGGGTGCAAATGCCGATGAAGAAAAACCCAACTATATCTTTTTATCCAGCGATGAAATCAATGAATTCATCGAAGAACATGAGGAGGAAACATCCAATGAAAAAAGCAACAAATACTCTTAACCTTCAGCGCAGCGGTGCTAAGGCAGTGCGAACTGCCATTGCCACCATTATGGCTATTGGTTGCTGTACCGTCTTTGCCTTTGCCGAGGGCGGAGATCCCATCGGGGTCATCAACAACCTGTCCGATTTCATTTTCGGACTCATTCGTGCCGTGGGTCTCATTCTGCTGGGCTGGGGCATCGTGCAGATCGGTCTTTCGTTCCAGAGCCATGACCCCTCTCAGCGTTCCAACGGTTTTCTTACCCTGGCCGGCGGCGTGGTCATTACCTTTGCAAAAGAAATCCTGAATCTTATTATTGGCGGCTGAGTTTTCCGTAAAGGGAGAGGACACGCGACGGTGTCCTCTCCCCGAAGGAGGTGTATTCAATGTCGGATAACTGGGTCGTACAGAACCTCACCAACTCCCTGAATATCTGGAATGAAAAGTTGGGCGAAGTATGGACGCTTTTGACCCAATCGCCCCAATCCTTCAAGGGCGGCGCTGTGTGGTCGGTCATCGTCAGCATTTACGGAACACTGCAAGCCATTGGTTATGCCTTGCTGGTGCTGTTCTTTGTGGCAGGTGTCATGAAGACCTGCGGCTCTTTTGCAGAGGTGAAAAGACCGGAACACGCCTTGCGCCTGTTTTTCCGCTTTGCCCTTTCCAAAGCCGCCATCACCTACGGCATGGACTTAATGCTGGCGCTGGTGGAGATCGTGCAGGGTATCATTTCAAACATCATGCAATCCTCCGGCATCGTCAATCCGGAGGGTACGGTACTGCCATCCGAAATCATTACTGCGGTGGAGGAATGCGGCTTCTTTGAATCTATCCCGCTATGGGCGGTGACGCTGATTGGAGGACTGATTATCTGGGTGCTGTCTTTCATCATGATCCTCAGTGTCTACGGACGGTTTTTCAAAATCTATATCTATACCGCCATCGCTCCCATTCCCATGTCTGCCTTTGCCGGTGAGCCTACCCAGAGCATAGGCCGGAGCTTTTTGCGCGGCTATGCGGCAGTTCTCTTGGAAGGCGCTGTCATCATGCTGGCCTGTGTCATTTTCTCCGCCTTTGCCTCCTCGCCGCCTGTCGTCACCTCCGGTGCCGCTGCGTCCATGGTATGGACGTATATCGGGGAACTCATCTTCAATATGCTGATCCTTGTGGGCAGCGTGAAGATGTCCGACCGTTTGGTGCGTGAAATGATGGGGCTGTAAGGAGTGCGCTATGAGCAATCATTCCATCATACAAGACGGCTATTCACAAAAGGACTGCGACTGTCGCTACTGCCTCCATTACGGCGGTATGCGAAACAAGGAAGTGGTCTGCAAAGCGGGAAAATGTGTTTGTGCAGAAGAAAAACGCATGGCAAAAGAAAAGGAGGAAAAAGACCATGGATGTGAAAATCAATAAAGAAATACAAAACTACGCAGAGACGGTGTATTTCGGGCTGACCATTCGGCAGTTTGTGTTCTCTGTGCTTGCTGTTGGCGTGGCGGTGGCGCTCTACTTCCTGCTGCGGCCTTATTTCGGAACGGAGACTCTGAGCTGGCTCTGTGTCCTCGGTGCTGCTCCCTTTGCAGCATTGGGCTTTGTCCGCTACCACGGTATGACGGCAGAGCAGTTATTCTGGGCATGGCTTCGCTCTGAGGTATTGGAGCCGCGTCATTTAGAGTTTCATGCCAACAACTACTATTACGAAGCAACGAAAGAGCTGATAGATAAGCACGATCAGGAGGTGTATAAGCGCCGTGATTAAAACTCTCAAAACCATACTCTTGCAGGACAAGGAGAAATATCGCGTTCCCAAAAAGATTCAGGATGTCATTCCCATCAAGTGTATGTGGGAGGACGGTATCTTCAAGACCGGCAACCGCTATTCCAAAAGCTACTGCTTTACGGATATCAACTATCGGGTGGCTTCCGATGAGGATAAGCAGACCATGTCCAAGTCCTTTCAGCGGCTTATCAACAGTCTGGACTGCGGTGTGCCGGTAAAATTCACCGTGTTTACGCACTCCCGCAGCTCCACAGCTATGAACGGAAATGCCTTTCTGCCTTTGGCCGGTGATGAGAATGACGTTTACCGGACGGAGATTAACAACATGATTACGGACAAGGCTTGCTATGGCAGCGGTATGAATCAGGAGCGTATCATCACCATCTCCGTCCATAAGCCCAACATTGAGGCGGCGCGGGTATATTTCAACCGTATCGACCGGGAGCTGTCTCTGCATTTTGCGGCGTTAGGCTCCAAATGCGCGGAGCTGACCGGCAGTGACCGTATCCGTATTCTCCACGACTTCTATCGACCGGAGGATACCGCCACCTTTTCGTTTAACGCCAAGGAGATGATTCGCCGCGGCCATGATTTCCGTGACTTCATCTGCCCGGACAGCATGGAGCATACCAAGAACCACCTGAAGCTGGGCAACACCTTTGCCCGTACCATGTTTTTGAAGGACTATGCCAGCTCCATTGACGATACGCTGATCTCTGAGCTGTCCAACCTCAATTCGCACATGATGGTATCTTTGGATATTGTCACCGTCCCCCAGGAGGAGGGCATCCGCGTGATCGAAAACAAGCTGCTGGCCATGGATACGGAGGCAGCCAATTTCAGCCGCAGGCAGATCGCCAATAACAACTATACCGCCGACCCGCCCTTTAATCTGCAACTCAGGATCAAGAGCGCAAAGGAGATTTTGGACAAGCTTTCTTCCAAGGATGAGCGCATGACCTTTGGCACCTTAACGCTGGTCATAACGGCGGATTCTCTGGAACAGTTGGATACGGATACTGAGGCTGTAATCGCCTTGTCGCAGAGCTACGGCTGTCAGATGGCCACCTTCACCTATCAGCAGATAGACGGGCTGAATACCGTCCTGCCCATTGGCAGCAGCCGCGTCATTCAGAACCGCACCCTGACAACGGAGAGCCTGTCCGCCTTTATCCCCTTTAATGTGCAGGAGATTATGGACGAAGGCGGTATGTATTACGGCGTCAATGCCATTTCCCATAACCTGATCCTCTGTAACAAGGCAAAGCTGATGAACCAATCCTCGTTCCTTTTGGGCATCCCCGGCTCCGGTAAGTCTTTCATGGCAAAGCTGATCATTATTTTGCTTCTGCTTGGGACACAGGATGATATCTTCATTTGCGATCCTGAAGGTGAATACGGGCCGCTGCTCAAAGCCATGGGCGATATATGTTCGGTCATCCATATTGCCGCAGGCGGCAAAGACCGCTTGAACGCCATGTATATGGTGGACGGCTATGGGGAAGAAAATCCCGTGGTGGTCAAGTCTCAGTTTATCATGTCTCTGGTGGAGCAGATCGACAAGAAGGGCGTTGGGCCGCAGCACAAGTCTATCATCGACCGCTGTGTCGCTTCGGTGTACCGAGAAGCCGAGATCACCGGCATCGTGCCCACGCTCTGCACCCTGCGCGAAAAGCTGTTGGAGCAGCCGGAGCCGGAGGCAAAGCAGGTGGCACTGGCCTTGGAGCTTTACACCACCGGTTCTCT
>CALCRH010000354.1 GCA_937894515.1 uncultured Clostridia bacterium
CGGGGATTGAAGATGGTCTCGTTATCGCTAGTCGTTTTGATGGTTCTATAACGGGGTACTTGAATAAATGCGATCTTGAGACGGCTTACCGGAGAGAGATAAGTCGCCTTGACGCTCGTTATTCACAAGAGATTAAAACCTTGCCGATGACCTTGCGCAAGGCGTTTGAGGCGCATCCAATATTGGTCACATCTTCAATGGCCGATATCTTGATGCGCAAGATTGATAACGGCGAGGAACTCGAGGGGGATGAACCAAAGGTTTATGCCTCCCTTAAGAAAATGAACAACGGGACAGACCTTTCGCAAAAGGAATTGAGAGAGATCTCTGGGGTCGTTGCTGTAAAGAAGGAATTGAAGAAGCTTCAGGAGAAAAAGCAAGAATTTATAAGTAAAAAAGAGCTAACTGACTTATACAAAATCAGTTAGCTCTTATTCTTGTAATAATGAAAATTTGTTGCCAATCTGTTGCCACAGACGGCTGATGTGCCTCAAAACCCTTGATTTTACGGGCTTTTTCGGGCACCTATCAAAATTTAGCCCATCTTATAGCCCCGACTGACAGCCCGGTTTTAGCTGCTAATTCTACTTGAAAATGCGTTATTCACAACCGGACGTAAATCGCTGGGTTTATTGTACTTCAACTTGCAGTAGATGTCCATAGTTGTTTTTGAGTTTTCGTGACCGGCAAGGTACTGGACTGTCTTTGGATCTACGCCTGCATAAATCAAGTTGGTGATATAAGTACGCCGAAGCATATGAGGGGAAACATGGAAGTCTATTGAGTAGGTTATATTCGGATTGTTGTTCGGATGGCCTCCTAACACCGGATTGATTTCTTTCACGATCTTCTCGCCGTTGATATAACGGTAATACTTCCGCTTTTCGGTTGAACGGACTGTGATGTATTTCCACAACCGGGTAAATTGCGTCCCAGCCAACGGATTGCCATTTGCATCGGCAATTACAAAATCGGAATTTGAAGCGGCCTTTGCTTCTCGAAGGCATTGCACAAGGCATTGCGGAATCGGAACATCCCGTCTGGCAGCCTTGGTTTTCAGATTGGTGTCTACTACCGGACGATTGTGGTCTGTATGCCATGCTCGTCGTACCGAAATATAGGGAGTTTTCGCATCAAGAAACACGCAGTCCCATTGCAGCCCCAGAATCTCTTCACGCCGAAGACCGGAATAGAGTCCAATCATGACAAACAGATATGGGGGCAGATCACGAATGGAGTTAACAAGAATCTTTCGCTGCTCATCTGAAAGTGCGTCCTTTTCCTGAGCCGGGGTTCCGCCTTTAGCAGAAATCTGCGCTGCGGGGTTATAGTCAATCAGATGATTTCGTTCTGCGGAGTAGAATACGCATTTTACCAGCATATTTACCTTTGCATAGACTGCTGCCGACATTTTGGATGCGGGCACCATTAACAGCTTGAGATCATCAGCCGTGACCTCATCAAGATACATATCACCGATCTTTTCGACGATGTACTTCTGCATGGTACGCCTATATTCATTCAGCGTGACCTGACGAACAACCGCCGACTGCATTGTAAGCCATTTTTCGCAGTATTCTCCAACGGTAGGGTTTTCTCTGTGGAATTTTATGTCCTCAATCTTACGTTTGGCTTCTTTTACTTTCTGGAAAAGCAGTTCGGGTGTTTCTGCATATAACGGAACACGTTTTCCATCAGCATCTGTTATACGGGTTCTATAATATGTAATCCCTTTCAATTCCACCGTTCCATATTCGGGGATCGTCTCTTTTTTCTTTGGCATATAGCGCACCTCCTGTTTTGAATACCATAATTATCGCTGGAATAGTATTTTTGGCAAGGATGCCACTGGACGCAAAAAGAAGGACAAGAATCGGAATTCTTGTCCTTCTTGATTTAATCATTCCACAAGTCGAAAGCGGCTGTCATGGGAATCGCTAACTCTTCTGGCGTGTTGTACTTTACCTTTGCGTAAATGTCCATCGTTATCTTGCTGCTTTCGTGTCCCGCAAGATATTGGACTGTTTTAGGCGTTGCACCCGAGAAGATTAAGTTTGTAATGTATGTGTGTCGCAGCAAATGCGGGGTAACATCAAAGTCCAATGTATAAGTCACTCGACCATTATGAGCAGCTTTCTCACCGAGCTTGGGCTGAATGGTGTGCTTAACCCGTTCTCCATTTTCATAACGGTAGTAAGTACGCTCTTTTGCTGTTCTTGTGACGATATATTGCCATAACCGCTTAAACTGCGTGTACGAAAGGGGATTTCCGTCTGCATTTGAGATTACATATTGCGATTGAGACTCCTTTTTTGCTTCACGCAGGCACTCGACCAAGCAATCAGGAAGCGGGACATCACGGTGTGCCGCTTTTGTCTTAAGCTCGGTCATGATAATTGGACGATTGTTTTCCGTATGCCATGCGCGTCGCACTGTAAGATACGGTGCTTCACAATCAAGGAATACTGAATCCCATTGCAGAGCCAGTATTTCTTCCCTGCGAAGGCCGGTATATATGCCAATCATCACAAAGACATAAGGGGGAAGCCCTTTGACGGTATCAAGAAGCACACATACCTGTTCATCCGTCAAGGGTATTTTATCTTGCTGCGGGATGCCGCCGCCTTTGGCAGTGAGGTACACGGTAGGATTGTCATCAATGATGTGACTATCTTTTGCCGATTTGAAAATGCACTTGAAAAGAACGGTGACGGATTTATAAACAGAAGCAGATTTGTCTGCGGCTGTAAGCATCGCCATGCGCACATTATCCTCAGTAACATCGGCCATGTATAAACTGCCAAGTGGCTCAATGATATGTTTTTTGACCTTGGATTTATAATCGATCAAGGTCGTTGCACGGACGTGAGCAGACTGCATAAGAAGCCACTTTTCGCAGTATTCTTGAACCGTAGGGGAAGATCGCCGAAAGGAATGATTTTCAAGTTGTTGCTGAGTTTCAGTCAGCTTTTCGTGTAATTCCTCTCGAGTTTTTCCGTATAGAGTAATACGGTTTCCGTCATCATCTCTTATTCTGGTGCGGTAATAATCGCCGCCACCGGTAACGGTCGTAGCGCCGTATTGGGGCACAGGACGGTTTCGCTTTGCCATGATTGGTACCTCCTTTATTATTTGCCTTTATTATCGGCAATGCGGCGTTTTTCTCAAGGATGCGAATTTCAGCTCCGCTTTCGTCTTGGACGTTGAGAAGCCTGAAGCATATTCTGTGCCTTAACCTTGTGAGTTGATCTTGCTATATATTCTCGCAATCCACTTTCGGTAAAGTAGACACATCCGTTCTCTACATATTGAACAAATGCAATCTGCCCGCCTGTTCTGGCAGAATCAAGTGTTGCAAGACTGATTCCAAGAAGTGCTGCCGCTTCTTTTCTTGTCAGCAGTTTTTCCATTTATTATTCAACCTCATTCCTTTCGTTCACGGGGCCTCGATTTCTTCGGGAATATCAGCATCCCCGTTGATTGCACAAATCGCGGTAGCTTTAATTGCTTCGATTTCCTCAAGGCCCAAACGACCGAGAAATTTGAGACACTGCCTCTTGTCGATGGTAGTAATCTGTTCGCAGATCGCCATTCCGTCGGAATGCAGTCCCTCGGTCTGCCGGATGAGATAATGCGTCGGTTGAGTGGGCTTTTTCCAGACCTTTGACGTGATAGGAACCACAACAAGCGTAGGCGCAAAAAGATTACCAACGTTATTTTGAAGAACCACTACCGGACGCACACCACCTTGGACATGAGTGCCGTGAAAACCGACTGCGCCATTGCCAAGATCTGCTATGTAAAGATCACCACGATGAAAATCCCAATCATCTCTCAATGTCCTTTTTGTCCTTTCACTTCGTTCAATATTTTTTAGTGCAAGATAAGCGGTCATATCCAGATACCGCTCAGCGTTAAATCTGTCTTGATAGCTCATGTGTTTCTCCTCAGAAATATGTAAGCAGGAAGCCGACACGCTCAAACCGGCAATGCCGGCTTCCTTATCAGTGTGTTTTGTCTCTCAACTTGTCCTCGACACCCCGAGAGACGGACGTTCAGTAGTCCGATGGGAATCATCAGGCGGCGGCTTGCGAAGCCCCTCCATAGGAATCTAACCTCCCCGCCTTCATTGTGACCGGGCCGCGAATTACGGAAGTATCATTATTCCCGATGCCTGTCCTCGCCGCTTCCGGTTGCAACCCGGCTTTTGCCACATGGGTTGAATCGCTCATCCTTTCGGAGTCGTGGCGCACCTGTGAACAAGGCTATCGGCATCGGTAATGTACCTGATGACTGGATATTCAGTTTTCAAGTAAGGCAAACCGTGATGGTTTGGAGAAAACTGAAGCCCAGCCCAATCGGAGTGAGATTTTGTCCTCTCACATTACAACGGACATTTACTGTGACTTTGGCGGGGTATCAAAATAAAATTCTTGAAACTTTTTTTGAATGGAGCGAATGACTTCTTCCACGGATGAATGATGACAATGGTGACGTTCTGCATATTCTCGAATACCCATACCCTCCTTGATACAACACCTATATATTTCAAGTTGGTGAGCCGTGAGCAGACTTGAAAACTGTACTTCGAGAGAATCCGTGATTGCATTTGCTATGTAATCAACTGGATCAACAAGCCAAGAAGGAGACACGGTATCATCGCCGGAAACGAAGCTGAGAGATAATTCTTTTTTGCAAAGCTCGGTATTCTTCTCAGCGGGCATCTCATCATCAGAGTATGAAGTTGCGGCAATAGTACGACGAAGGCTTTTTTCGCTTGCCCTCAAATACTTCATCACTTCATGGGAAACTTCTGCCACTTCTCCGGTAGACTTCACCCGTACCCAATAGTGCTTATGGCAGCCTTCCTCTGTTGTCCAGAGGTCGTAATCAAACAAATATGGTGTTTTCATTTATGTAATCTCCTTTGATTTTTGAATTAAGTAGGTTTCAAAAATCGGAGATTACGGATAGTGCGTACTGTACTGTTCCCAGCGCTTTTTCATGTTTGTCCTTTCTCCTGTGGTGAAAAAGGCTGAGAATACAAAGACGGATTGTGTCATCAGTACACAATCCGTCAGCACCTATAAATGACCGCACCAAGGAAAGGGTACCGATACAGACCTTTTGACAAAGTCCATATATGTATCCTTAGCCCTAATGCATATCAGGCTCGAATATTTTGTTATTTAGGGGCAATGCCCCATGATTTAGTATAAAATGGAGAAACCCAGAAAAAGCACGAATATTGTTTGATATTACGAGAAATCCAAATTTTTCCTTTGATTTTAGGGGATTATTTGGATTTTTGAAGAAATGCTATCAGTTGCTGGTTGCGCTTCAGCCCAATGCTGACTTCATCAGCGTTAGAGCTCAACCCACAAAAAAACACCCGCACATTACGCTGTATTCCGGCGTGAGCCGGGAATACAAGGTAACACGCGGGTGGTCTACGCTACGGGGTAAAACAGGGCTAAAATAAGGTGTAAAATAAGGCTAAAATTAGGCTAATCTACGGAGTAAAATAGGGCTGTGCTGCGGGGTAATTTAGGGCTAATCTACGGGGTAAAATAGGGCTAATCTGCGGAGTAAAATAGGAATCAGAGCCGCAGCAGCTCGTTAAGCTCGGTTTCACAGTATTTTGAGCCGCTGTTTGCCGCTTTCAAAGCGGCAACGTGTTCCGGGAGCATATTGCCGTTATTGCTTTCAATATACGTTTGAGAAAGCCCGTTATTGCCTGACAGTACGAGTACATAAGCCATAAGAAAATGAAGGTCACAGTCCATGGGGTCATAGCTCAAACCGTCTCTGATGGCTCCCTGTGCGCTCACAGTGTCATTGGCGGCGATCTTTCTGACCGCATATCCTTTCAGAACACGCAGGAAAAGACTTTGGTAATATGCCGCTACCGGGATGCTCCACTGCTGACCGCTTTCACGAGGAAGAAGCGGCCCGCGGTACAGCTCTTTAATTGCATGGAAGTTGCTGCGGAGAACCGCCGGATCATTTGATTCCGTCAGTGTCTGGCATATTTCTTCCATGCGCTCCGTGTCGATATTGATCTTCAAATCAGGGTTTATGATAAAAGAACCGCTTCTGCCGATAATCAGCTCATCCAAGCTGATTATGGACAGCGTTCTTCTTGTGCGATAGACAACATTCTTTACGACGTAGTAAGGGTTGCTGTCCGATTTTACATCATAGGGGCGGATTACATCGTAAAGGTTATCAATCGGGTACCGGCGCTTGTAGTTCAGAAGCATAAAGCTCAAAAGCGCACAGCACTGATCTGATCCAATATCATCGTCAGTTATGGTTCCTTTGTTATTCGTTATTTCGAGTTTTCCGAAGGTGTTGACATACACCTCATTATCATTGTAACGAGACGCTCGGCGCTCCGCTGCATAAACGGATTTCTGCATCTTGATTTCATTCAGTTCCTGCACAACCACATAACAAATCAAAAACAGAAACGAGGGATCGGCTTCGTGACGAGTTGGATTGTTTACGCCAACAAAGCCCCTGTTGATTCTCTTTGAAAACGGAGCGCATAGCAGAGAGCGTACACCACATTTTTCATATACGGCATATTCGTCCGGGAGCGAATCGTGAAGCGCAGAGGTATCGGGAATAATGATCGGTTTGTTTTCATCCAGAAATATCTGCCAGCGTGGAAACGATTCTTTGGTTAAAAACTGAAGCTGGTTTTTGTGTGGTTCGACACCGGCTCCGCACCACTCGAAGGTGTTGAGTCCAGCGCCGATTTCACAGTCGGTTTCGATGACGTATGCCCGATCTGCACCATAGAACTGTGCGGTTCCTTTGAGAAGACCATCAATCAGGGCTACGGAATCCTCACAGTTCCGTAGTCCTTGCTCCAGCAAGCTAAGAGCTTCCTCAAATTCAGAAACTTCGGCGGCTGGATTTTCAAATTCTGTAACTGCCATTGTAGCGCTCCTTTCTTAGTTTAGATAGAAAAAAGGCTGTCCGATCATGTTGACCGAACAGCCTGTGAAAACAGTATGGATGCACCGTCACGGAAGAAAGACATTCCGATAGCGGTGAGTGAGATGCAGTTATCTGTTGATTTCGTTACTCCTTGTTTTGCCCCTCCGTGGACTGGCCTTCTAAAAGAAGGTCAAGCATACGATCCAGGAAAATAAGGCTCTGCTTGTTTAGCTTATTTACTTTTTCGGGGATCGAATTTTTCACGAGATAGCCGGTATAGGGAATTGGAGAATCATACAGAAGACTGTCAATGCTCACATCCAGTGCAACACAGATTCTTGCCAACAAATCAAGTGAAGGTCTACATTTCCCGTTTTCAATATCGCTGAGGTAACGGCTTGTGGTGGCGCATTTCTCTGCAAGAGCTTCCTGAGAAAGACTCTCTTCTTTGCGGGAAACCTTAACTCGGTGCCCGATTTTCACATAGTCCAGCGCCGTGTCACGGTTCTGCATAAGCCATCACCTCCAATCTTGCAAAAATTCCATTATCATTGTAGTCAAAAACGACATTTTTCGCCATGAACCAATGGCAGGATATTCCTGTCATCAACACGAATACAGGAAAATATTTTTCATGTCCATGAAGCGAATTGTGGTGACGGAAGTTTTTCCTGCAAATAAAATAAGCCCAAGGACATCTGCGGATAGCAAACGCCCTTGGGCTGAATGTATAGTTGCTGCTTACATCATCGTTTTTTTCATTGCAAAGGGGATAAACTGTTTCATATTCTTTATACCATCATCTTTCTTTTATTGATTTTGTTTTTACCTTTACAAACAGAAATCTCAATCAAAAAGCATTGAGCGGATATTGTCCACATACGCTTGTCTACGGGCTTCAACAGAACTTTGTTCTTCGCCTTCCTGCGTGATCCAATACTCAGCGATATAACTTGAAATTGGATTTTGCCAAGGATAGATGTAAATATTCTGCTCATCCATGTCATACGTGGATAGAATAGCCTTCATTTCCTCGGCTGAAACCCCTTTTAGATTCCACAGTTCTTCAGGGGATTTATAACGGTTGGTTCCAGAAAGAACTCCGAATGAATAGCTGTTTTGAGCCATCTGCCATACATATACTTCAAGTCCTTTTCCCGTCGGTAAATCAAGATTTCAAATCTTATTTGGTCATGAAATCGTTATCACTCATCTGAAGGAGCAGAAAGCTTGCAGGATAATACTTTTCAAGGTTTTCAATGCTATACTGTTTTGCAAGAGCTTCCGCGTTTTTCTGGAATTCGTCAAACCACCCTTGACCGGTGACCGGAGTATCTCCATCAATAATAAATGCTTCACCCCATGCATTGGAAATATCCTTACAAGCTAAAGCCATGATATGACCAAGCAAACCCGTCTGTTCACCTTTCAAGAACTCAGAAAAACAGTATTGTAATGTATATTTTCCGTAACCGATAAGTTCATTATACTCGCTTTCATGTTCGCGGATATAGTCTTTGGGATTTGATGAATGAGCAGGAGAAGACTGAATTTCATTAAGTAGCTCCTCAATCCGGACATCAAGACTAATATTGCTGTTCAGATACGAAAGTGCTTTGTTGTAATTCTGTTTTTTGAGATCTTCGATATATGCTTGGTCATTCAGTGCATCATCAGCAGCGGTACTGGGGAACTTACCTCGAATATCTTTTGCATAGTAACTACCGTCTCTCGGCTCCCAATATTCCTCCAGAACATATTCTCCGGAATCGGTGATTTTGAACGTGATGGCAGTCGGGACATAGCTTCCGCCCACGGCTTCCAAAGCTCCTCCATATGTGCTGTATTTTACATGATGCACCAAAAGGTACGCAGTAACCTTTTCGGCATGGTCATCTGCTCCATACTGTGGCGTTCCGCTCATCGTTTCATTCGATAATAAGACATGGCTTTCCACATGAATCAAACCGTCCGGGTTGTCACTGGCGTAATGTTCCAAAATTGCTGATGAAATTGCCATGTCGAGAGAATCCGCCTTCGGTTCTGCCCAATACCGGATACCGAACTTATCCAGATCAACGATGGAAGCTCTGCCGGCATTCAGAGCGGTCATGATGTCCTCTTGTGTGCCATCGGTGTAATAGACGATGATATGCTGACTGTACAGGCCGCCGATAAAGTATTCGTTGTTCTCGTCTTCAAAGATCTTTTCGACAGCCGTATCGTAGGTGAAGTTCGGGTCATCGGTAGGGTCGGTGATCTCCCGGATACTGTCGTTCGGCTTCTCTAGCCAAAGAACCTGAAGACAGTCATCCTCAAATACCAACTGTCCGGTAGACAGAAGTCCGCCTCCCATATAGGCCTTCTTGTCTACATAGAGCTGACCGTCGCTTTCATTCTGCCGGAGGGTATAGTCAGATACTCCTCGATCCTCCAGGCTGTAACTAACCCCGTTTGCGTAGTCGTAGATGATGACGCGGTTATCTATCATACCCGAACCCCAACTGATCGAAGAACACAACTCGGGCAGGCCGTCGCCGGAAAGGTCGCAGAAGTAGGTATTCCAAATGGGCATGCCGGTATAGAGCTGGATGATATTGTCACCCTTGACAGCCTCCATGCTCACGGAGGATGCGCGGAAGGACACATCCGGAAACTCCGGAAGATTGATATCGATACTACCGTTCCATTTCATTTCATCGGGGGCTTCCAGATAGTCATACCATTTTGTAACATTGGTTGTGATATTCATATTGTTGCCTTTGGAAATCAGCTTCTCCGCATCAGCCATGCTGATAATAGAGAATGTATAGGCAGTATACTCGTCAGAGAGCGATGTGCGCAGTGTCAGACTTTCTCCGGCCTTCATTTGCAGTCCATGTGTCTCATATCCATCCTGATAGAGCGGAGCATCGAACGTTACATGGGTGACGCCGTCCTCAACCTCATCGACCACGAACATTGCCGTATAGACGCCTGGCAATGTTACACCCTCACCGTCAAATGGCCGCAGATCAAAAATGGTGTATCGAGGCTCCTGTGTTGCCCCTGCCGCATGATCTTCGATTTTGACACAGAGCACATTTTCCGAAGTCTGGGGTGTCAGCTTATACAACCACTTAAAACCAGTGTCATCAGACGGACCATCCCAACGCTCACTCAAGTCTTCCCAACCAAACGCAAGCAAGATGTCTCCTCGGCTCGTAAGGAAGGCCATGTAGAAATAATCGTTCTGCTCGGGAAGGCGCAGGAGATAGGACTCCTTGATTCGTCCCCAACGATAGTTCCGTTGCCACCCATCGTCATAGCTTGTATAATCCTCGATTTCCCCATTTCGCAAATTGTATTGATCAAGCGTGCCGATATAATACCATTCTCCGTCGCGACCCTTTTCGTGTAACTCATAGTCAGCAGTAATGGAATAGCATATCTCATCATTAGAATAAAGATACTCTTCATCTGTGCAGTATAGAGTTTCAGCAGTGGAATAGTACATGCCAAGAAGAGTCGTAGACTTTTGCGCTGGATTAGTCAGGAAACAGACCGCAACAACCACGCAGGCGATGACAGTCAAAACGATGACCCAGAACGCGGGCTTCTTATAGTTCAACACAGATTTTACTCTTTCCTTTACTCCCACTTCACCGAAAGCAAGCGGGCATGCGGCGATCCTCCTGCGAGGAAAACTGCAATCCAAAAGCGCCTGAGAATAGGCGGCAACGCTGCCCTTATCCATGTCCCGAATGACCTTTTCATCGCAGGCCATTTCAATATCACGGCAAAGAAGGACAT
>CALCRH010000355.1 GCA_937894515.1 uncultured Clostridia bacterium
AGACATTAAACAAATGGATTAGCAAGTATATTGATCTTCTATACCGAAAACTTGATAACAAAACAATATTGGAATCACTTAATAGTACAAATGATTCTAATATTGCAGATAAACTTTTGAAATCGTATCGCCATGTGGCCCAAAATGTCACAGAAGACAATCCATATGTATCCGAAATTTATGCCAAAAAATAGAAGTGAGAACGGTAATTCGCATGCCGAATTAAATATCTTCTCACAAATCCAAAAAATCTCTATACACTTCAATATATTTACACGCCCAATAGGTGAAATGGTGTATGGAAAAGAAATTGACAGAGAAAGTCCAATGTAGCAAAAGTCATAAAGCACCCGGGTATTTGGAATCGCAAATACCCGGGCGCTATACTATTTGAACACACGCACTGATTTTAATGTTGAATTAGCTTTATTTGTTACAATTCAACAACCTATTGCTTTCAGAAAGATATGGGAGATAACGAGCTGATGAAACAACTTCCTCATATGCATCCTTATCTAAAATGCTTCCAGTCAAAAATATTTGAATGCCATGAATATCATTTAATAAAGCTAAGAAGCGCTTGTACTTATCCATATCTAAATCTTTATCTTTTGGCGAATCAAAAATCACAAAGCCCAAATGATTAATCATTGGTTTGTTCAACTTTTCGTTAAGTTTAGCAAGCGTGTAAATATATGAAAGCTGAGCTACTAATTTAACGCTTTCGGAGGAAATTTTATGGATTTCAGTTCCATTAATTGATGGCATATATTCGTCGTCTATGCTTATTTTTTCGTTAGATGAACCAAATATTATATTGTATACCTCGTTATAATAGTCAATCCAAGCATCGACAATTTTAATATCCTCAGCACTTTTTCTGCTTGCTTCCTCAAATGAATCTTGAAGCTCTTTTAAATCTTCATTAATTTGCTTCCTCTCTTCCTTACATTTTTCACATTCTCTCATATACGAAAGCAGGTCGGTTAGCGCAAGTTTTTGCGATGATAGAGTTCTGATTCTATCTTTTAATTCGTCAATAATTTCTTGTAGCGGAGCACGAAGACCTTCCAACCGCAAAAGGTATTTGCCCTTAAGATCATTTAATGATTTCGTTATTTTTTCAATAGTTGTACTACATTCGACGAGTTCTTTTCGATATTGTAACAATAAAACATCAGACTCTTTTAATGAATCATCGATTAATTTTTTATAACCAGATAGGTTTTCTATGTTTTTTTGGACATCCACCTCTTTACAATGTTCACAAAGCATTTCTCCATTAAAATCAGACAAACAAATAGGACATATTGTTACAGGTATTCCAAAAATAATTTTTTGTGATGTTAGTCTCTTTTTAATAGTTTCCAACTCTTCTTTCAATTTTTCTTGAGTTGAAAGAATATCCGAAATGTTTAATGTCAGTGATGTATGTCGCTCTTTTTCTTTATTAAGACTTTTTGTTAATTGAATAATCTCGTTCTCAATCTGCTTGTCGGCCGATTGCTCTAGTTCAGTAAGCACACTGTATTGTTGTGCATTCAGATTTTCGTTTTCAATATTAATAGCACTTAAAGCATCTCGAATTTTATTGATCGTTTTAGGATAATCAGGATTGTTTTTCTGTTTATCAAAGATAATCTCATTAATAAAAGATATCCGTGCGTTAATTTGAGAACGTTCTCGTTCTTTTTCTTTTAATGAAAGGCGTAATCTCTGCACTTCTTCAGTGTTTCTGCTTAGTATCTTTTCAATGATGGCAGTATTTATTAAAGGCTGACTTGATATATAATCATTTTTTTCGCCGCTTAAATTTGATAGTATGCGTGCATGGGGTGTCGTTTGATCAACAACAGCTCCCCTTAATAAGAAATAATACCTCAGTGACGCAGTTTTCCCTTTTCCGTAGGATATAACCTCCTTGGAATATAGTTCTTCTTCTAATAAAAAGTCAGAGTATTCCTCCAAGTTGTATACAATTACATCTTCTGTTAAAACCACATTGTTTTCATTGATTGGAAATACATTTACAATATCGGAATATGGAAGTTTTCTTGTGATAATATATTTATTGTCACTTTTGGTTTTTATCGTCAAAGAAACAGAATTGCATTTGTTCTCTTTTGCTATTTCTTCAATAAAATTATTAATATTAACACCCAACGCATATAATAGCAATTTCACAAATGTAGATTTCCCAGTATTATTTTCACCGAGCAATATATTTTTATCATCAAAATCAACATTTAGTGTGTATTCACCATTAACAACAAGATTAAATATTTTCATTTTTTCACTTCTTCCTTATATTGATGGTAAGCTAATTCTCCCAATTCTGTAATTAGGAGTTTACGCCTGCCTTCTTTTTTAGCATCAAAACTAATAAGATTTCTAGAAACAAGTATTACAATTGCTTTATCTATAACCCCGATGGATTCCGCACTAGATTTATTATAGAGAATTGATGCTAGTTTTAACCGATCATAGTCCAATCCGATCTTTTTTCTTGTTGATAAACGTTCAAGCAATTTGACGGCAATATAACATTCATCTAGCTCAACATCTGTGGAATCGAACCAATTCTCTATTCGATTAACAATCATTGATGTTTTCATCGTTATCCTCCATTTTCCACTTTAAGGCACATCGAGAAGTTGCAATATAAAGGAGACCCTCTAAAAACGATTCATCTATTGTAATTTGATTTTCATACTTTTGGGATACCGTAGATAACTCTTCAAGAATATCAGATAAACTTGATTTCAAACTTTGTCCATCTGATAACTGCGATATATATTTCATATTAATTACAGTTAGCAATGTTTCATAGATATCGTTTAGTATCGCTTTCCCTGATTGTTTTTTCGAATAGTCAATAATGAGGGCTAGCGTGTCAAGTTTCTTTCTAGTAGCATTATTGCGGAAAGTAACATTAAAACCACCGTTTTTAAGCTTTTTAAATAAAACAGTATTGTCAGCATCACTATTTTCAGATAAAGGTATATCATCAATTAAATTTGCTCGAATGGGTTGAGTAGCAGATGATAACTCGTTTTTAATCATAATAATATCAGTTTTATTGATTGTTATATCGCGCCCGGCTTGAATATTATTACTTCCGTTTATTGCTTGAATCGTCATTAGTATTCACGCCTCCTGAAATGGTTATGTTTCTGCCGGCCTGTATATTTCCATTACCCTGAATTTTCTGTCCTCCTGTGTTTTTCGTTTTTTTAGAAACAAGATTAAAAACACCCGCAATAACAGCAGCAAGAATTGTAGCTCCTCCGGCTATTATAGCAACTATTATTTCAGTTTTCATAAACATTCCTCCTATAAAACGATCATCAACGAAAAAATTATCGTTAAAAATTATATTGTTTCACTTGAATTGATTAATACCAATTCGGCTACCGCCTCTATTAACGGCATTTCCAAAAATAGATCTTTTGTATTCTCATAAGGCTTGTACTGATTTGCAATTTGTTCACTTTTGCTATGGACAAGAGAATTTCTGGTTTCGTAAATCCTAGTTGCTATATTTGTATATACTCCATCCAAATTAGACCAAAAAATTTTAGTTTTCTTGGAAGTTGTGAACGGAACAAAGTTATCTTGATAATAATCTTTTGCTTTATTGTCAAGATTGCCCATTCGGTTTAATAATTCGTCTATTGGGACATATTCCATCAACACATATCGCAAAGATTCAAACTCATCGCCCTTGCCTGATTCCCCATCACTGTTCATATGTTTCTTGATAAACTTTGCCAAGTCATATATTTTATTCTCATTTTTATATGAGAAATCCGGATTTGTGATTCTTTCTTTGATTTGATCTGTCAGTTTTTTTCTAAAAACTGCATCAAAGTAATGTTCAACAATATGATAAAAAGATATGTACTTTGTAAACGGGTCACGAGATTCCAATGCCATTGTATAATAATCTAATACAGCTGCATTGAATGTTCTTTGCGGTGGAGTGTCTAATTCTTCTCGATAGCGATGAAATGATGTATTACCGATAGAATAAATATCTTGAATATCTGAATATTCAGATACGGCAATTCCTTTTTTATACATTAAAACAAACTCAAACGATGATGCAAAAGATTTTAAATTATTAATATTAAATACATTATGGGTGCTGACTTTTAAAGTGTATACTCTTAATATTTCTGATAAAATATCATTAGAATCATTCATTTCTGAATATGTCGAACGCCTTAATGCCATTCTAACCCTATGCCTAAGATCAATGCGTATACTTCTGTCCCCGTTTTTTACACTCTCTGCGATAGAATCCAAAATAAATAAACAATAATTAGGCGAGGCAATACCGACTGAATATGAAATACCGTTTGTTGCATCCGTTATGCTGTTGATTCCTGGAAATATTCTTGTTGGTGCATCATATCTAAGAGCCACCTCCCTGTATGTACTGTTGTATATTTCCAATTTGTTTTTGGTGTAAGTTTGAAGATTATTAAATGCCGTTAGCAACTCATCATTTTTAATTACAAAAGATTCATTTCCTCCAATTTCGTTAGGAATGATAATGTCGCATTGCTCATCCATGTCTGTTTCAATGCAAAGAATATTCTTTAATAACTCTTTAATTTCTAAAAATGTTGCCATATTGTTACCTCTTTTCAATTTTTGATAGAAGCATTTACTATCGTAGATAACTACATTTTTTCTTATTGATAGAAAAAACCTTCTATATTTTGATAGATAAATTATTTTTGAACTCAACCAACAATTTTGATTTTTGCAATGAACACCCAAAAATTGTCTATGCAAATTTTGTTCTTTACACAGTTTCGTTTATACGTACATTGTTCCACTAGAGAGATCTTCTGCCATAAATGGAATAAAATAAAACGGAATCGTGAGTAGCTTTTGCTCAGCATCATATCCATAATTATTTTTAGATACCTTGATTGCACACTCAAACTTGTTATGATTTGAAAACTTTTCGAGAGAATTAAGTGTTCCACGACCTTTTTTAACATCAATCGGGAAAAGTTTATTATCCGATTCCACAATAAATTCGAGTTCGGCGGATGACTTTCCACGCCAGTAATACAATTTTTGACCCTTGGCGATCAACTCATTGGCAACAAAGTTTTCAAAGAAAATTCCGGATAGGGTGTTCTCTCTTTCGCTTGATATAAAGGAAGCCGCATTGATTCCGCTTTGATAAGAGAACATCCCGATATCGCTGAGGAACAGACGGAAGTTGCTTTCGTTATCCGGCATCAGTGGCATTGTAATATGCTCTTTTAATTGGAAAGACTGATTGACAACATGTGCCATAGTAAGCCACTGAACGGAAGTCGCAAAATCTCTTGTTTTGCTTTTTTCTTCGATTAGACCCGGAGAAAAATTCTTTGACTCCTTGTTCAGTTCCCGGTAGATATTCTGAAATAGGTTCTGTGAGCGTAAAACTGCTTCCGGGCTTGCCTGATAAAGTTGCATATCATCAAGATAGTTATCGTACAGCACTTTGAGAATTTCCCGCGCTTCCAACAGATTCCCGTCCTCAACATAAGCCTCGACTGCTTCCGGCATTCCGCCAACAAGCAGATATTTATACACCTGTTCCATTACGAGTTCATGAATTTCTTTTTCTAATGGCGTCTTATTTTTGTATGCCTTGCGGACAGTATCATAAAGAATTTGATTGCTATTCATCAAAAACTCATCAAAGGTCATCGGGTAGACGGTCAACTGATTGATTTTTCCAACGGGGAAAAGGAATTTTGAGTTGTCCTTTACCCCGCGTTTATGGGTTTCCCTTTGCAGTTTGATACGCACCATAGAGCCGGTTGCGATGATTGGAATGTCTCTGAAATCTTGGCAAAAGTATTTCAGAGAGGAAATAATATTCGGACATTCCTGTACTTCGTCAAAAATCAGCAATGTTTTTGTGCCTATCGGCTGTCCTGTGCGCAATGAAATATATTCGATGATTTTTTCGGCATTGGCCGTTTCGGAACAAAATTCGCGAATTTCATCTTCCTTTTTACAGTCAATATAAATATATTGTTTTTTATAATATGTTTCAGCAAATAAATCCTTCACAAGATATGTTTTGCCAACCTGTCTGGCGCCCCATACAATTAAAGGTTTTTTTCGCTTATTGTTATTCCAATCAATCAATTTTTGCAAGGCAATTCGTTCCATAACTGATCCTCCAAGTCATCGTTGACAGTAGTATAACATTATTTTCACCGATTTTCAATATATATTTATAATTATTTTCACTTTTCATGAATTTATTTTGTTATTATCTGCACGTTTGAGGATGACGACATAATTTCTTGTTACATTGGATAACTTCATATGTCTTAACACCTTAATAAATGAGACATTCCATGTCCCGGAAAATTGTTTCCCCTATTTTATAATAGTAGCATCAATAAGATAGGAGAATGACGATGTATCGAAATTACAAAAACTACACGGTATACTTTAGAAAAGACGGGAGATATTCAACTTGTGTTACAGATCACGGGCATACCACATACATTTACGGCAAAACCAAAAAGGAAGTCGAGCGAAAGCTTGAAGTGCTCATTGACCAACTGAATGCTGCTGAGTTACTCAAATGCGAGTTATCAAATCCGACGAAATATATTACACTGAAAAATTGGGCGTATCTTTGTCTGGACACCTACTGCGTTGCCAACATACATGGCAACACCTATATGTCGTATGAACGCATGATACGGCTACACTTCGGAGAGCTCGGCGATATGCCCATCGGACGCATCACAAGCATGATGATCCAAAGCCATATTACGAACTGTTCCCTGCTCAAAGATGAACACGGCATGAGCGAAAGTTGTCTTCATCAACTGCGTAATTTTTTACATATGGTTTTCAATTTTGCCGTTCAAAACAATTTGATCTTACACAATCCCACGATTGGCGTGCGCATTCCAAAAACCGGTGTTCACGAAAATCGGGCACTGGCCCCAGATGAAGTTGAGCGACTTGTAAACACGGTGAGAAGTTCGGAGCATTTCATTATGTTTTGCATTATTCTTTCTCTGTTTACAGGACTCAGAAAAGGTGAAATCATTGGTTTGAAATGGCGTAATGTAGATTTTGACAAGCAGATGCTCACGGTAGAGCATCAACTCGTGCGAGAATACAAAATCAATACGACCGACAAGGTGAAAACGAACTATATCCCCAAATCGCCCAAAACGAATAATTCCCGACGGTGTATCCACATGATAGATCCGTTGGTTCAAGAATTCAAAGAATACAAGGACAAGCTCTTGAAAGAACAGGCAAAGCGGAGCATCCCGTATTCCGAGGATAATTATGTTTTCCCGAGCCGGAACAATTCCGGGATTGTCAGCAGAACATTTTACAAATACTATAAAGAAATTCTGCAAGAAGCCGGTTTGACCGATATCAATTTTCACACCCTCCGGCACACATTTGCCACGATGTGTCTGGAATCCGGCATGGATATCTTCACCATTTCAAAAACACTGGGACACGCCAGCGTAAAAATAACCGGGGATATATATTTACATATGTCCCGGTTTCATCAAAAAACATGCCTTGACAAACTGAATTCTGCCTATATCAGGAGCATCTGAAAACCTATTATGTGCTCGCTGGTTCTCGAACTTTCGTTTAACGAAAATCCACACTGTTTTAATCTTTGAAAACAGTAAAATGCACTTTTTCGGCATATTTAGCGTCAAAAAAGTCAAAAAATCGCTTATTTTTTTATTCTTCAGAAGAAGTGCGCTAATTACTGATTTTTAACAGAAAAGAAAATAACAAGTCAGAATTAAGGTCAAACCATTTTCCTTAAAATTGCCAAAAGCCTTGAAATCCCCGTGATTTCAAGGCTTTTTCGATGTGTCGATTTTTGTCAAAACCAATGAGCACGCATTTAACAGATGTGTGCTACTTATGGGGACTTATATGGAGATATATGGACTTATATTTTTTGAGGTGGGTACTGATATAGAGTTATATAGACTTATGCCCTCTTTGGAAAACAATATTTTTTCTCAAAAAAGCTACTTTTCTTGAATTTGATCATTTTTTCCACCATGTTATAGGTGAAATTTCGGGCGAGGTATACATACTTCCGATTTTTGTTCGTCTACGCCCGGGTAAAAATCAAATTTGGGAATGTGAAAGGAGAAAAATGATGTCTGAAAAAATAAACTTTGTTCCGATTTATCAAAAGGTTACGCTGACAATCAAGGAGGCCTCGGAATACAGCAACATCGGTATCAACAAAATCGATGCCATGCTGCGTGAGCCGAACTGTCCGTTTGTTTTATTCGTCGGCGTAAAGAAATTGGTCAAACGCAAGGAATTTGAAGAATTTATCAGCAAAGCATTGATTATTTGAAAAATTGCATAAATGCACCGATTTCTATTGAAAAGAAAGCGCCAATGTGATATACTATATATGTTGCATTGGCTCTTTTTCTCATTTGAGAAAGGAGTTAATAATTTGGGTAAAAACCTAAAAGGCAAAGAATGCGGCAAGGGTATCTGCCAACGAAAGGACGGCTGGTATATAGCAAGATTTACAGACAAGTGTGGAAATCGACTCGAAAAGTATTTCAAGACACTTCCCGAAGCAAAGAATTGGTTAGAGGATGCACGGTACGAAAACAAGCACAATACACTCTTTGTTCCTGCCAATATGACAGTGGATGCATGGTTTGAATACTGGATCGAGAATATTGTGGGAGATCTCGCACCGAACACTTTGAGAAACTACAGGGAGCGGTACAAGTTCAACATCCAACCGATTATCGGTAAAATGCAATTGACCGATGTCAAACCGATGCACTGTAAGATTGTTTTGAATGCGATGGATAAGGATTATGCCGGCTCGACCATTCGTCAAACTTACATTTGCATGGGAACGATGTTAAAGTCGGCACTGATGAATGACTTGATCACCAAGCATCCTATGAACGGTGTCCGTTACACAAAACCGGTGAGAGCAAAAGATGACATCAAGTTTTTAACCGTTGAGGAACAGAAAAAATTTTTACAGGTTGCCAAACGGTCACACAACTACTATCAGTATGCTTTGATTTTGGAAACGGGACTTCGCACCGGTGAAATGATAGGGCTTACCTGGGATGCGATTGATTGGGAAAAGCGAACATTGACCGTCAACAAGACGCTTGAGTTTCGGCACAAGCAGAAAAATTGGCGGGCAGGACCTCCGAAAACACAGCAAAGCTACCGCACCATTCCGCTGACGAATTTTGCTTATGAAATCCTGCAAACGGTCTATGAAAACTCAAAGAATCAAAAAAGAGCGAAAACGCTCTCCCAAACGCTTGAGTACATGGATCGGCACACCGGCGAAAAGTCCACGCTTGTTATGAACGATCTTGTCTTCATCAACTGGCGAACGGGAGAACCCGCCAAAAACAGTTCCTACGATACCCATCTGTATAAGCTTTGCGATGAAGCCGGCATCAAACGGTTTTGTATGCATGCACTTCGTCACACTTATGCCACAAGAGCCATTGAAAGCGGTATGCAACCCAAGGTTTTGCAGAAGCTTTTAGGGCACGCAAGTATTCAAACCACGATGGATCGCTATGTGCATGTCACGAATGATTCTATGATGAGTGCCATATCCCGGTTTGAAGCAACATCCCCCACCGCTTCGGTGTAAATTGGTGTATAATTGGTGTATACGGCACCGAGGGGAACACCGCAAACCCTCTATAAATAAAGGATTTTTGAAGTGAGGTAACATAAAATGAAATTAGGTATAGTCGGTCTGCCGAACGTCGGCAAAAGCACACTTTTCAACGCGATTACTAAGGCAGGTGCTGAATCTGCAAACTATCCGTTCTGCACCATTGAACCAAATGTCGGTGTTGTATCTGTTCCGGACTACCG
>CALCRH010000356.1 GCA_937894515.1 uncultured Clostridia bacterium
TTGATCATATAGTTGCAGACGGCAATGCAAACAATTTCGTGCTTTACTTCTCCGAAGACGGAAACAGTGATGTAGTCATCACTCAAAAGGATATCAGAGAAGTGCAGCTTGCCAAGGCAGCCATCGCAGCAGGTGTTGCAACACTCATGAACGAGATAGGCGTCACTTTGGAGCAGCTGGAAAAGGTATCCGTTGCCGGAGCTTTCGGCAGCTACATCAGAAACGAAAGTGCGGTAAATATCGGACTGCTGCCAAGAGTAACTGTGGACAGGATATATTCGATAGGAAACTCCGCTGGTATAGGCGCGTCTATGGCGCTCCTGTCGAAAGCGTCCGAGGACGAGACAGTGAAGATCTCTTCGGAGATACTGCACATTGAGCTTGCCGCAAGAGCAGATTTCCAGAACGCATACATGATGGCCATGGCGTTCTAACCAACAACATATATACATTTAATAGAGTGATCATGAACAGAGAAGAAATAATCAGAGTATTGAATATGGAAAACGGTCCCGAGCTTGACGAGATATTCGCAAGGGCAAGGGAAGTGCGCACCGAAGTGCAGGGAGACAAGATCTTCGCTTACGGCTTTGTTTACTTTACGACATATTGCCGTAACAACTGCAATTTCTGCTATTTCCGTCGTTCCAACGACATAGCGCGTTACCGTAAGAGCAACGAGGAGATACTTGAGATATCCCGTGCACTGGTGGATTCAGGGGTAAACCTCATAGATCTTACCATGGGAGAGGACCCTGAATACCACAAAGAAGGCTTTGAAAATGTAAGCAAGTTAATAAGCATGATAAAAGAAGAGTTGAACATACCCGTAATGATTTCTCCGGGTGTGGTCAGCAATGATATCATCAAAAAACTGGCAGATGCGGGAGCTGATTTTTTCGCGCTCTATCAGGAAACACACAACCGCGAGCTGTTTGCAAAGCTGAGGTTGGGGCAGGATTACGACGAGAGAATGAATGCCAAGCTATTTGCTAAGGATTGCGGCATGTACATAGAAGAGGGACTTTTGGCAGGAGTAGGAGAGAGCAATGAGGATATTGCGGATTCACTTTTGACCATGGGCGAGATAGGTGCACGTCAGGTGAGAGTCATGAGCTTCGTGCCTCAGGAGGGCAGCCCAATGGAGAACCACAAGAGTCCGGAGAGAATAAAGGAACTTAAGATAATAGCCCTTATGCGCCTCATGTATCCGAATGCGCTCATACCTGCGTCACTTGATGTGGACGGTATCAGCGGTCTGAAGGAGCGTATCGATGCAGGGGCAAATCTGATCACATCCATCATCCCTCCAAAATCGGGATTTATGGGAGTGGCTCACAGCACTATGGACGTAGACGAAGGCGGCAGGACGGTAGAGGAAGCCGCAACCATCCTTTCTGAGATGGGGCTACGAATTGCTACGCTTGACGAGTACAAGGATTTCCTAAGATGAAAATAGCGATTATAGGCGGTGTATGATCAATGCAGGCGTATGATTTGCAAAAAATGATGATACATGTAGTATAGATGAAAAAAAGGCGGGAAAGCACTTAGTGTTTCAAAAGAAATCAGAGCAGAAAAAATTAGTATTGCAAATTAAATCAGAGTAGAAAAGATTTAATGTTTCAAATGAAATCAGGCAAGAAATTGTTTAAAGTTTTGACGCAAAAGAGTAATGAATCTTGAAAGTGTTTTATGAAAATAGCGATTATTGGCGGTAAGCTGCAGGCAACGGAGGCATGTTATCTTGCGCGTGCCTGCGGTATGGAAAGTATTTTAATAGATTATGACAGCAGCGTTCCCGCAAGGGGGATTGCTGATGTTTTCGTGTGTGCGGATGTGGCAGCAAAGGATGAAAGAGCCGTAAAAGCAATGAAGGAAGCGGATCTGGTACTGCCTGCCAACGAAAACGACAGGGTGCTGGAAGCTATATGTGAAATCTGCGCAGAAAACAGCATTCCGCTTGCTTTTGATCCCAAAGCATACAGCATTACAAAATCAAAGGTGATATCCGACAGGATGATGGCGGAGTGGGGCATACCCGTACCGGCACATTATCCGGAGGGCAAAGCACCATATATCATAAAACCGTCCGGCGAAAGCGGCTCCACGGGAGTGACCTATGCGGACAGCACTCAGGCAGTTGAAGAATTCCTCGCGAAATGCGAAGCGCCGGAACAGTGGGTCATAGAAGAGTACATTACAGGCCCATCGTATTCCATAGAAGTCATAGGCGTGCCGGGAAATTACCGGACATATGCGGTAACGCAGATACATATGGACGGTGTGTACGACTGCTGCAAGGTAACAGCGCCGTGTCCTGTGACCATCGGGCAGGAAAGACATTTTTCGGATATCGGTAAAAGACTGGCGGAGATGGTAAACCTTCACGGCATTATGGATGTAGAGGTCATAGATGACGGCGAAGAACTGAAGGTGTTGGAGATAGATGCGAGAATACCGAGCCAGACTCCGATTGTGGTACTTTACAGCTCAGGCATGAATCTTTTGAAGGAGCTGGCAGATGTAACGCTGACGGGTGACTTCTCGGATGAAAACCTGGCAGATGTGTACCGCACGGATATGAAAAATAGTGACGGCAGTTTTAAAAGGAGATACGCTGTATACGAGCACTACCGCAGAGTCGGCAATGAGATAATCCAGGAGGGCGAGCATTCCATGAGGGATGCGGGAGCACTCAACATCAGAGAGAATGTTTTAGGCTCACGAGTGGTGGTATCCGATATAGGGCAGGAGCTGACAGGCAGCGAATTCAGGGGAATATTCATCAACTGGGCAGACTCAGAAAATGAACTTGACGAAATGAGGAAAAATACATGGAAAAGTTTACAGTCACTCAAATAGAAAGAATAAGCGAACTAAACGGAGATGCCGCACTCAACGAGCAGGAATTTGAGACTGCAAAGGAGCGTGACCTGGCGTTTCGTGAGATAGAGAAGAAGCTGTCAAGACAGGCAAGGCAGGAGATAAAGGAACTGCTGGATGAAAAGCATGTGACGGACAGCGTGGCAACAGGACACAAGCTGGAGGAATGGCTTCAGGGCGAGGGCTATACCAAGGTAGTAACACCGACCATAGTTACCCGTGAGATGCTGTCAAAGATGAGTCTGACTGCAGGCCACGCTCTGCTGGATCAGGTGTTCTGGGTAGATAAAAACAAGGCATTAAGACCGATGCACGCGCCGAATCTTTATATCGTAATGCGCGAACTTCACCGTATTACGAATGCACCGGTGAAGATATATGAGATCGGGTCATGTTTCCGCAAAGAGTCTCAGGGAGCGCAGCACCTCAACGAATTCACCATGCTCAACTGTGTGGAGCTGGCTGCCATTGAAGACGGCAAGCAGATGGAAGAGCTGATAAGATTGGCAAAGGAAGCGATGAAGATGCTCGGTGTGCCGGAAAG
>CALCRH010000357.1 GCA_937894515.1 uncultured Clostridia bacterium
CAAATGGGGCGGTTCAGACTGGGTGAGAGTTGCGGGAACCAATGCAACAGATTTGTCTGTAAAGGCATCTCTTTCTTCTTCCTCATCGTATGAAGGAACAAGCACACTCGGTTTTATTCGTGTTCCCGATAATTCAGGAAGCGGTAAAAATGTAATGCACTTCAAGATGACTACGCAGTGGGTAACGGATGATACTCGCACAAGTGAAAGCACATGGATCGACATTCCGATTGTAAAACCCGATGTTGAGCTTTACGATATGTACTTTGTCAACAGCAGCGGATATGTAGTCGATCAATCCAATCTAACAGTCGGAGAAACCGTAAATGTGCGCCATGTGTATAAGAACAATACGGACTGCCCGTTGTTTGTATGCGGCTATAAGGATGACGGAACGCAGATTCCGGGCGTATATAAGATTCCGGCAAACAGTACGATTACCGTAGCTGCCGGAACGATGGTCGTTCCGAACAAGAGAACCTTCAGCTTGTGGGGCGGTGTATATCTGGAGGGTGCGGGAATTCGCAATACTTCATGGGAGACAGACGGATTAAATAACTGTTGGACACTGATCTGTAAATCACAATGCCCGATTACGATTGTTTCGATTGCCCCAAACGCAAGTTATCGGGAAAACACTGATGTTATCTCCAGCTTCCGTGTATATAACGGATGCGGCGAGGATTACACAAGTTCTAATGACTTGAAGGTGCGTTTTACCGTTAAGAAATCTAACGGAACGCAAATCTATACCGGCAGTAAGAATGTGGTCGTCCCGGCAAACGACAGTAACCTTGTCTATTTCCGTTGGCGTGTCCCGACAGGGCTGAATGGAGCCAATGTAACCGTAAAGGCAGAGGTACTGGAAAACGGCACATCTTACGATTATGTCAGCAATTCCAGAAGCACGATTCCATACTACTATTACACTACGCCGGACACGAAGTATGAAGAAAAAGCACCGAGTGGCTTCAAAGCCCCGTCACAGCCGAGCGCAACATCCGATTATGCGACATGGTCTGAATATATTTATCAGAACGGTTCGTTTGTGCTGAAATCATACGGAATCGGGTTGGCGGCGAACTCAAGTGTATCGCTGACACCGGCAAGCGGAAACAGCGCTGTGAAGGATTCAAGCGGAAAGTGGACAATGAAATCCGGGTATGGCGTTTGGCTTGAAACGGCAAATAATATAAGTACCGTTTCCGGCTATCTGATTCCATCCTCAAACGATGTGACGAAAGCACAGTATGTCTATGCGCTGTTCCCGGAATACAACTATCAATACGGTGCAAATCTCTCACATACGCTCTATCAGTCTGAGGGCATTTGGTATTTCAATGTTCCGAACTCTGCAAAAACAAATCTGGAGTACCACTTTACGCCTCTGTATTATCCTGACGGAAAATATGTCGTTAAAGTCATAAAGAGCGATGTGTGGACTCCGGCAGGAATGCTTCAGGCGGCAGAAACCACCAAACCGATTACCATCTCCGGCAATGCCTATGACGATTGGTATGTCGGGAGACGAACATAAAGGAGGTTGAGCAGATGAAGACATTTATCGTCATTGCGCTTGTCGTCTTTATTGTCGGCGGCGTTATTTTTCTCAATGTGAGAAACAGAAAAAAGTAATAAGGAAAACGAGGGCGGCATCGAAAACGGTGCCGTCCTCAGTTGTGAAAGGAGAAGTCAATGGAAGAAAAAAGAATGGTCGGTGATTACACGGTCCTTCATTCCATTCATATAGGTCAAAAAGAGGTCGTCTTGGGTGAGAATACCAAAGCGGCAAAGGGAGAACGGTATCTCTGCTGTTATTCCGAGCAGGCGTTGGTGTTTGAAAAACTCACGGACGGTCTTGTGAGCGACGGATACGCCGAAATTATGAAGGTGTTTGCCGAGCGTGTCGCAGAAGCGGCGGGCGAAATGCTTGAAGAAATCGACCGTGAAGAAAAAGAAGTCGGAACAAACGACGAGATTCTCAAAAGTGGATGCGAGCCGTTTACCTATGAGGACAATCTGACAAATAAGGTGGTTGTCATTCGAGGGGATGTGTTGCGTCCTGAGTATCAGCGGGCAACCCGTCAGCTTATGCTCTGCGTCGGCGGCTTCGGCGCACAGCCGAATTCGAGAGGAAGAACCTGTTACTGCATTTCTCTTTACGACTGTCATGAGTCGTCTTTTTATCGGCAGGATATTCTCGGAACAGTCGATCCCGACAAGCTGCCAGATTGGGCAAAGAATGGCTTGCAGAAAGCCATTGAACAGAATGAAAAGAATAAGAAACCGAAAGAAAGGAGCGAAGCAAGATGAACAGGATTATTATTCCCGATGACATCAGCCGAAACAAACGAGAAGACGGCGTTCTTGAAATCTATGTAAAAAATCAACTTGCGGCTACGGTTACTGATGGTACAGACACCTTTGATTTTGCAAGTGAAGTGCTTGAGAACATGGGCTACATAATCAAAGAAGACTATTATGAACGCCGTGCAACCACAGAGGCAGAGGATAAATATACCTTTTCGCAAAGCTCGCAGATTGCGGCGCAGACCGGACTGATTGGCTATCTCCGCGCGGATATGGACACAGACGGAAACGGCTTTTTCAGTTTGTGGAACGGTTGGAATGACCGTCTGAAAACACAGGAGTTCAAGGACGAGCTTGATGCGGTCATCAATTCATTGCGTGAAGAAGGCGACATTCTCCATAACCGCAAAGCTCTTGCCGGGTATTGCTATTCTAACCCACAGGCAAGAATGGATACGGATATGGAGTATTACGGTGTCCGAGTCGATACAGAGAAATATGCCTATCTTTTACGCCTATGTCCCAATAAGGGTGAATACAACCTTTACTGCCATTGCTATGTTAAGGAATGGCTGGATAAGCACATGAAGCAGGCAGAACGAGGCATTCGTTTCATTACTCCGAATTATGAGGAAAGGTTCAGAATCCCCGATGGCGACAAAATCCGTATCACGCTGGATGACGGCTCTTATATTGACGAGGTTTGCCGATATGTGGACGACTATCACGTCGAAGTCGGCAGAAACCTTTACCACATCTGCGAATTTGCCGAGCGTATGGAAGCAAACGGCAATAAGGTAATTCCACTTCGTTCCTCTTTGCCGGAGCGTTGTTATACCGTTCATGCAGAAACCGGCGAAATGATTATCGTCAAGAAGGGCGAATCGGGGTATTATCCCTCTGACTTGGATAGTAAGGATGCCAGCTTCAGCCGGATGATTGCAACGGAAAACAATCAAAAACTCGGTGTTACGAAAACACAGGAGGAATGTATGTCGGCAGGTTCTATGTTCGGATGGGATGTTCCCGGCGCAGATCCCGCCAATTACGATGCTAACGGCAGATTTTCTCCGAGCAAAATGAAAGACAGAGGTGATGCGAGATGAAGTATGTTTGCAATGTGAAAGAGATTTCCTATGGAACGATTGAAGTTGAAGCAAACAGCCGCCAAGAAGCACAGGACAAGGCGGAAGCTCAATATCAAAACGGCAACACCATTTGGTCAAGCGGCGAATATGAAATTGAAGCCGAAGAACCGAAAACAACGGATAAAAAGTTTGAACGAGGTGATGCCAGATGAGTGAACGCTGTGTATGTTGCGGGGCTGAAATCCCCGAAGGCAGACAGGTCTGTCCGACTTGTGAAGCAGAAGCAAACAGATGGCATATCCCGAAAGAGTTTCTCATAAAAGGCGGTGAAGATGATGGCGATCAAAGAGACTGACCATGTGATTTGGTCTGACTATTATCTCGACCTTGAGGACTGGCGTGAATCCCTTGAAGAACTCTATCCCGACTATCCCGAAGATGAGTTATACGAAAAGATGGTTGATTCCAACGCCGTAAACCTTGATGATGAACGCTACAATCTGGATATTCCGATGAACCGTACAATCATCGTTATCGGTGATCTCGGCTTATGGAACGGCAGACGGATGGGCTATAAGGAAATCGAAAGCGGAAACATCAAAGACTGCCTTTATTCCGACACAGTCTATACGACTTGGTTTGTGGACAAAGACGGAGATTTTCGCTGTGAAGCCATCCATCATGACGGCACAAACTATTATCGCTATCGTGTCTATAAGAAAGATGCTACCGACGAGCAAATCGAGGATTTGCAGGATAAGCTCTACTATGGAAGAGCAACCGAAGCGGACATTCTTGCTGTTACCGACCGGCTCGGTGATGAAATCGGCAAGGTGTATGGCTGGACTTTCCCCGAAACAACGAGAAAACCTGTGGAGGTGGGAGCAAGATGAGTGGATTCAAAGCAGATGTAAATACCGAAATCTTTGAGGATATTACGCTTTTCGGGCAGCCGATGCTTTTCACAGACCTTCGTTGCGACAGGGACACACTTCCCAAAGGAATGTATATGTACGAGGTCAGACACGACGATGACGGTCGTGGTGATCCGTGTGAAATTGCCAACTGGATTATGGTCAATCATTGGGGTACGGTTATCTCAAACCGCCCTGTGCAGTTCAACGAGCAAACACCAAGCGGAAAACCGTATCGCCTTATTGATTCGGAAGCCGACTGGAACTACGAAGGAACAACGCAAACCCTAAAAGAGTATATGGAGCGTCATCCTCCTGTCAAAGAAAGAGAGGTAGAACGATGACTACTATTGATACAAGAATCGAACGATATTTGAAAAACAATCATGTCGGAGTTGTAAATGCAATTCACAGCAAAGATTTGGCGGCTGAGTTTATGATTACTCAGAGAAGGTTGAGAACTATCATCAATAATCTTCGCCGCAACGGTGTTGCGATTTGTTCCAACGACAAAGGGTATTTTTACGCAAGTTGTCAGCGTGAAATTGAAGAAACCATTGGCAGATTAAGTGGTTATGTTTCCGCTATTTCTCATTCGAGAACCGGCTTACTGTGTTCGTTCTCAGCAGATAATGCAAATTAAAAAGGAGGTTGACACAAATGCCGAGTAAATACCAGATGATTGTTGAACTGGAATCGCTTACGGCACATGACATTACCTCCCATCCTCATTTGTATCCGGCATTCCTGACAACGGCGGCAAATAACTATAAGTACACTTTCAGAGAGCAGCTTCTTATTTACGCACAAAAGCCCGATGCAACGGCCTGTGCGGATGTAGAAACTTGGAACAAGCTCGGTCGCTGGGTGAACAAAGGCACGAAAGGCATTGCTCTTTTGGTTGACCGGGATATTCCGTATAAGCTCCGCCATGTCTTTGATATTTCCAACACCAACAGTCTGTACGGTCACGAGGTCAAGGTATGGCAGATGAAAGAACAGCACGAAGATGCCGTTCTCGATGCTCTGGAAGACAGCTTCGGTGAACTTGAACACAGAGATAACTTTGCAGAGGCACTTATTGAGGTCGCCGGAACGGTCGTGCAAGACAATATGCCCGACTATCTTGAAATGCTCCAAAATGCCAAACACGGCAGTTTCCTTGAAGATATTGACGAACTCAATACGGAGGTATGGTTCAAAGACCTTCTGAAAAACGGTGTCGCATATATGCTGATGGAAAGGTGCGGATATGATCCGCAGCCGTTCTTTGACACCGATGATTTCCGTGAGGTAGTCAATTTCAATACGCCGGATACCGTTAATATTCTCGGCTGTGCCACAAGCGAAATCGGTGAAATGGTACTGCGTGAGATCGAGGCAACGGTGCGGAGTGCGGAGCGTGATGAAAAACGGCAAAATCGCACATTTGCGAAAACCGAAAACAAAGAGCATAATAATGGCGACAAAGAAAAAGCCGAAAGGAGTAATGAAAATGTCACTGACTTACACCAAAGTGGGAGATTACGAACTCCCGAACCTGAGCGTTCCGGAGAGTCCGAAGATCGGAAAGTATGGAATGTTGCGGCACACCTTCCTCAGAAATCACAGGAAGACCGAGTTCAGCGGACTGATGCTGTCGGGCAAGATGAACAGTCATCTGGAGGAAATCGACCGTCAGGCAACCGAGATGATGGAATCGCTCACGAAGCAGATGGCACAGACCGAGCAAGTGAACGAGAAACTCAAAGCGACGGATCAGATGAAGTGGGTTCAGTTGATGAACAACATTCGGAACCGGGCGGAGGAAATCGTGATGAAGGAACTGATTTACGCCTAACTGACCATCTTCCCACCGAAGAAGAACAAAAGCAAATCATAGCAGAAGCGGAGACTGAAAAGGCCTCCGCTTTTACTATTTCACAGGAAGAAATTGATGCCGTTTTGACTCGTGGAAGCGGTGTTTATGAGGGTAAATACCGTATCTTAGAACAGTATCTCAAGAAGGAAACCTCTGCCGAAAACATCAAGTTTCTCAAAGAAGAATATGGTATCGGCGGTGCTTATCCTGCGGTAACTCATCTGGATATTGATGAAAGCCACGATGGGAAAGGCATCAAAATCAGTCGAGGTAATATTGCTCACCCCGATGCTGAAATCCTGCTTGGATGGAATAAGGTAGAAAAGCGTATCGGTGAACTTATCAAGACAGACCATTATCTGAATAGTGCCGAAAAGGAATACTATCCCGAATATGCCCGCAAAGAAATGGCACGAAAGGAACGCTCTGTTATCGGGCAAGAGTTCATTTCCATCATTCGAGATTACAACGACTTTCAAAAGCAGCTTGGCAATGATGGAGCAATGCTGAATCAGTATGTTCTGTCCGACTGCGGACAGTGCTTTATGATTGGTCAGAAAAAAACAACCGCACTTAGAACAAACGGCGATTTTATCATTCCGCTGATGCGTGAAGCAATGGAAAAGGTGCTTGCCGAAAACACGCACCACAAGGACAGAGCCGCTTCAATGCTTGCACAGCTTCACGGTGTTCACGCACAGAAGTTGGAGCCGACCTATGACGAACTGAACCCGCCTCCCGAACCCGAAAAGGAATACAAGTTTTCTCTCGGTGATACGGTGTTCATCGGCGCACAGGAATATGAAATCATATCCCTTGACGGAGATAATGTAACTCTGTTTGATACGGAGTTTCCTCTGCTCAATAAGGATATGCCCCGTGCCGAGTTTGACGCAAAGGTCAAGGAAAACCCGCTGAATGACAAGTATCTGCAAGTGGTTGAGGAAAAGACCGAAGATGCACCCATATCGCCGGATGATGACAACACACGGACAAGAATTGTGCTGAACACCGGTGATTTGTTGGTTCATTGGATGTACTACAATCCCGATGCGGATTCCGGCGGACAGTATGTAGTCGGTGATTTGCCGTTCCGTGAATACAAGGCATTGATTGAGTCTTATGACATCGCCAATCACCCCGAAAAAGCCGATGCTTTCCGTGATGAACTGGAAGAAATGTCCGACCAGTATCTCGGTGATGTCAACACGAGTGCTTTTTACGATGCCGAAAATGATTACGAGCTTGGGTATGACTACCTCGACTTTACACCGAGAAATATCATCGCCATAAACAAAGACATCCTCGATTATGAAACAAAGCATATCAAGTATGCTGCGAATCGTGATATTTATGATCGTGAGACCGTAATTGTTGGGGATGTGCTTGACAGTCTCAAAATGGATGATGTTAGGTTCTACTATGATGAGAACGGCATCGCAGCGACAGACTCTATGGGTAATGAATGGCACGGCAAGGACTTCTTTAATTTTCTTGTAGAGGATGCTATCACTTTTGAGAAAGACGGAAGCGTTGTTGGTATGTCCGAAGAACTTGCAAAGGATTTCGGACAACTCTGCGAACTGAATGGCGTTGAGTTCAGAGATCATTTTGTATCTCCGTTTGACGAATATGAGATGGTCAAGAAAGAAAATCCCGATGCCGTTGTCGTTTACAAAGTCGGAGATTTCTTTGAAATGTTCGGTGAGCGAGATACACAGATCGCTCATGAGGTTCTCGGACTGGTTATTACCAAAAGAGAGTTTACCAACAAATCTATCAC
>CALCRH010000358.1 GCA_937894515.1 uncultured Clostridia bacterium
ATCGAAAGCGGCTCCCGTGAACTGTCGCTCGTGAGAACCAAGAATGATGCCGTTGTCAACAATGTCGTGCATACACTGAGCCGACCTTCAGACAACGACGCCTACGACATTTCGCAAGAGGACTTGGTGGTGGCATCCCTGCGATTTAATCCCGATATCATCGTCGTGGGAGAGATGAGAGATACCGAGGCATATTCGGCAGTTGAGGCATCGCTTACAGGTCATACGGTGGTGTCTACCATACACGCAAGTGCCGCCGATGCCGCACACACCCGTCTTGCCTTGCTTTGTCAGAAGCGTTTCCCGATAGACTTCTCCACCTCGCTGATGCAGGCAGGCCAGGCGTTCCCTTTGGTCGTGTACTCCCATAAGTTAGAGGATAACAGCCGAAAAATCATGGACATCTCCGAATGTGTCATTACGCCGACAGGTGAACGGGAATACCATACCTTATACCGATACTGCATTACCAAGAATGAAATCAAAAGAGGAAAATACAAAATCGAAGGGCATTTCGAGCAGCCCGAACTGATGAGCAATAACCTCCGTCAGAAGCTGCTCCAATTCGGTGCGCCGATGGATCTGCTCGACCGATTTATGCAGAAAGGAGCTGATTACGCTTGATCTGTTCCATTATTGCATCCGTGTTTATCATCGTCGGCATCGCACTTGTGATGGGACTGACACCCGAAAGAGTCACCGATGACCTGCTTCATATCATCGAGCCGAATGACAGTATGCGTGATGAGGCGATTGCCATCCGAGGCAACAAGAAAAAGCACGGGCTGTATAAAACCCTCGTCAAGATGAAAAACGCACTGGAGGTTACGGGAAAATCCAAGCAATTCACCCTTGCGTGTTTTCTTTCCCTCGTGCTGTTTGCGGGCGGTGCCGTTCTGTCGATCATCATCGGCAATGTGTTCTTACTTCCCGTGCTTGCCGTAACCGGTGCGCTTGTGCCGTTCTTCTATACCACAAGCACGCTCTCCTATTACGAAAAGCATACAAAGGAAGAACTCGAAACCACACTCTCCATCATCACGACCTCGTATATCCGTTCAGACGATATCGTGTCGGCGGTCAAGGAAAACCTTGTATATATCAAACCGCCTTTGCGGGATGTGTTCCGCACCTTTGAAATCGAGGCGACCGCAGTGTCCGCCAACATCAAACGGGCGTTGTACAACCTGCGTGAAAAGGTGGATAACGAGATATTCCGAGAATGGTGCGAAACCTTAATACAGTGTCAGGATGACCGCACCTTGAAGGATACGCTGTTGTCGGTCGTTGCAAAGCTGACCGATGTGCGAATCGTCAACTCGGAACTCAAGACCATGCTCTCATCGGCGAGGAACGAATATTGGATGATGGTGCTTCTTGTGGTTGGCAACATTCCGCTTTTGTATTTTCTCAACAAGGATTGGTACCACACCCTTATGTTCACCACCTCCGGCAAAGCCGTTCTCGGTGTCTGCGGAATCGTCATACTCATAACGGCGTTGTTTATGATGCGATTTACAAAGCCGATAGAATACAAACGGTAAGGAGGCGGCAATATGTTTTTTCAAATCGCAATCGGTCTGATCATCGGTGCCGCTCTCTATTTCATCCTTGCCGATGTATATGAGGTGCCGTTCTATCAGACATCCAAAGCGGTGGAATCGCTTGCCAAACAACAGTCCGAAAAGACATCGGGACTGGATATATGGCTCCACGGTATCGCCGTGTGGCTGTCAAAGAAAATCCGCATGAACGAATTCAAGCGGGATCAGTTGGAGTCGGATCTGCGAACCGCACAGATGGACATCACCCCGGAAATGTATAAAGCAAACGCCGTGGTCAAGGCAATGCTCATCGGCATTCTTGCCATCCCCGTTGCCTTTATCTTTCCACTCGGCGCACCGGTGGTACTGTTCCTTGCCGTCTTCTTATATAACCGAGAGGTCAAGGCGGTGGGCAGACGAATCAAGGCAAAGCGTGAGAAAATCGAATACGAGCTTCCTCGCCTCGTCTTTACCATCGAAAAGACCTTAAAGCACAACCGTGATGTCTTATATATGCTCGAATCCTACACGGACAACGCCGGACCGGAGCTTGCACACGAACTGAAGATTACCACGGCGGATATGCGTTCCGGCAACTATGAGGCGGCGATCACACGACTCGAAGCGAGAGTCGGCTCCGGCATGATGAGCGATATCTGCCGCGGACTCATCGGAATCCTCCGAGGTGACGATACCGCAATGTATTGGGCATCCCTTTCGGTCAAATTCAATGATGTTCAAAGGCAGCAGCTTCGTATGCAGGCACAAAAGGTGCCGAGAAAGGTCAAACGCCTCTCCATGTGCCTGCTCGTCTGCTTTATGCTCATTTATGTCGTGGTGATCCTCGAACAGATCATGTCGTCCATCGGTGTGCTGTTCGCATAAAATCAGGAGGTGCCGATATATGTTAAACAAACTAAAACACAAGCACGGCGAGGGCTACATCGACATCTGTGTCGGTGTGGTAGTCTTCGTCATGGTGCTTGTCATCGCAATCAATATCTTTGAATTTATCACCATCCGAGTCGAGATGGATCAGATCGCCGATGAACTCATTGAGGCGGCGACCTATTCGGGCTGCTTCGATGACGATTTCTTCAATGCGGATACCGCTATGCTCGATCAGTATTATTACTACGACATAGCGTGGGGTGCCGATAAGTATTTCAATTCCGCATACGAGCGTGTCCAACTCGGTGACAGAATGTGGGTAACGGTTTCAGTCGATACCTATGTCAAGGGACTCGGCGTATTCAAGATACCCATTACGCTGTCGGTCACCAAATCGGGACTGTCCGAGAAATATTGGAAATAGAGGTGGCAGATATGAAAAACAAGCGCGGTGACGGATATATCATGATCTGCGTGACGGTAGTCATCCTCTGTATGCTCCTTTCGGTCTTCGTATCCTTCGCCTCGGCGGTCAATATCGTAAAGCAGACCGAACGCAATTCCCGTGTGGTGCTGGACAGCTTTGTCATGCAAAACGCCATTGACATTTACGACAGTATCAAGAAAGGCAAAGACACGATTACCGTCATTGACGCAGACGAGTATATTTCCGAATTTTGTTCGTTCAACTCTCTGGACTTACGGGGAAACTCCCTGTATTGTTGTGATAAGGACGGCAACGAACAGTATCGGCTGACAAAACCCGTGCTGACCTTCATCACCGAAGGCGAACTGAAGCTCCAAGCAGACTATACGGTGATCATCCCGATGTACTTTGCGGGACTGAAGGTCAGCGAGGCAAGAGTCCCGATGACTGTCGTCTCCCGACTGGATAACAAATTTTAGGAGGAAAAACTCATGAAAAACAACAAGAAACTATGGCTCATCGCATCCATTGCCGTGGCGGTCATTATCGCCATCGTCCTCTGCATCGTCCTGCTCCCCGGCAAAGAAGCGGAAAAACCCGAAAGCGAAAGTACGGTATCCACGGAACAGACCGAGGTAAACATTGACGATCCCGAAACCGAACCGGATGATACCGACAGCGAAACGACCGCCGACAATATGCTGATGATCGAAGACACAGACGGCGGGCTTACACCGGCAGAAGAAAAAACAAATGCAAACACATCCGCAGGCAAACGAGAGAAAGCTCCGAGCGATACGGCAAAGCCGGTCAGCGAGGTAAAGCCCGAAACACACAAGGACGAGGGCGGCGGACTCATCATCGGCGGGAACACTCCCGAACCTTATGACTGCGGCGTGAAAGGACACCACTGTGCCAACGCAGAAGCCCATGCCTATGTCCTCAACCTTGAAATCGAAGGATGTCCCTACTGCGGCTCCCACACCTGTGCGAGCTTCTATGCGGTGGACGAATGGGGACAGACCTGCTACACGCCGAGCAAATGCCCGAAATACGACATCCACAGCGATCCCGTCCACTACTGCCAAACCTGCCACAAGCCCTGCGGCAACGGCAAGAACGGAACCTGCGTACAGTATGTAAATGCCTGCAACTGCCCGGAATGCGGCGAATATGTCGAGTCATGGACTTGCCACAGTTGCAAAAAATAAAACCGAATAACAAACACCGGCTCGGCTGAAAAATGTCCGAGCCGATTTTTTATTCAGAAAGGAAAACACGATGAAAAGTAAAACCATCAGAATCCTATCGCTTTTACTTGCGGCGGTAACGCTCATCACTTCCATGTCTGTTTCGGTTTTCGCTCTCAATTGGGACGGAAGCTCCGCAGGCGGAGGCGGTGCGGGAACGGCGGCAACCGTCAACGGATATGCGATCAGGACGACCGGCGACAATGTCCTCGGTTACCGTTTCAGCGTGGTGGACAAAAGCGGTGCCTTAAAAGGCGGAAAGTGTATCGATGTGTTTCGAAACACATCCTACGGCAAAAGCGAATACACCAACGCCTATAAATTCACCGTAAAGTATAACAAGAAACAGTTTATTGCCAATCAGAACGGCAGTTATGGAACAAGCAAAAATTCCACAAACTGTTATCTTGAAACCGATATGGGCTTCGCCTCCACTCTACCGGTCGCTTCGGGTATGGGAACATGGCAGAACAATGCCACAAATCTGAATAAGGTATTGTCAAAGCTCGGCATCGGTGCCATCGCAAACCTTAAAAACGGCGATAAAATCATTGTTGAGCCGTTCTACGATGTAAAGCTCGAAAAAACCTACCATGCCGTAACCGTTACCGAGCTTGCCATCTACGGCAAACACCTGCTCGGTGCCAACTCGGACGGCGGTTCAAGCTCGGTGGCGGACTCTTGGGGATTTATCTCCACCTATACCAACAAGCACTATCCGAATGAACTGTATACACCGGACGGACAGGGACTGTGGACGGGTGTGTCCGCCGCAACCAAACGACTGACCTTTTATAATATGATCAATCAGGGTTGGGGTGCCGGCATTGCTTACACCGAAACAAAATCCGACTTTTCGCCTACGCTTTCGGTCAACAAGTGTGAAGCGTGGCCGGGAAGCAAAGGGACACGAAACAATAATCATTATGGTGTCAGTACCGGTAACTCCTTTGCAAACTGGACTTACGGACATGGATATCCATATTCCGGAGCGACAATTTGGTACTCAATCAACTTCCCGGCAGAAACCGAAAACTGCTATGTGAAGCA
>CALCRH010000359.1 GCA_937894515.1 uncultured Clostridia bacterium
GGGTCATTTACGAAAAATCGGGAAATCAAGAGATGGGCATGCTCAAACAGGGTAGAAAACGGTCGCAGCGAATGTGATTCGCACCATGTGAGAGAAGACGTCATGGAGGCTACATACAAAGCCGCAATCAACAGCTTGACGAAAAATATGGATGTGGTGATCAAAGCCGTGACCAAGGGAGCCATGCTGTCGATGCAGCCGAAAAACAAAGATAAGCTGGAGGCAGTGGAGCGGGAGATCGTGGACACGCAGGAACAGGCGCTCGCCCTCCACAAAAGGAAGGTTGCCCACCAGATCACCGAGGATGAATATGTAGAGGCCATTCAGCGCTGCAGTAAAAGGATCGAAGAGCTGGAAGAACGCCAAAAACACCTGCAGGCAAGCGAGAACCGATTCAATGAAGTAAGAGCGTGGCTGGACGCCTTCAGTGAATGCGCTACCCGTGATGATGTGTCAAGCAACGACACCGTGCTCATGAAGGCGCTCGTTGAACGGATCATCGTGTGGGATGACCACATCGAGGTAGCATTCAAATGCGGAGCCCGCATCGAGCAGGAATATGTGAAATGAGAAAACGCCCTCGGCAGTCGGAGAACAGAACCGGCAGCCGAGGGCATTTTTTCGTTGTGTTCGAGGTTTCATAGGGGTTTTCACCGTTTGCCGGTGGTTTTAGAGGTTTATCCGTAGTACGGGCTACAGCCAGAAGCCGGAGCTCAAAGAGTATTACCGACGATTATCCAGCAAAAATGGCCGGAATATCCACCGACTTTAACCGGTCTTTGTACGGACTTTGTTTGTATTTGTGCGCGAATGTACGCCGTCTTTCGGCCAGTATTGACCCGTCTTTAACCGAAATATGAGCCGTCTTTCCCGCGTCTCTTTACCGTATTATCCGCAATATCCAGCGTCTTATCCAGTATGTCTTTCCCGAATATCCACTATTTTTGGCCGTGCTCTAAACCGACTTTCACCCGTCTTTGTCCGCAGCTCTAAATGTCTTTCTCCAGAATGTAACGGAGCTCTCCCACAATTTCAGCGGTTTTCGGGGCTCTTTGGCCGGTTTTGGGCGCTTTTCGGCATGATCTCCGATTATCTGTAAATATGCTCCACCGAATATTCAGAAAATCTGCAACGACTTTTGGCCGTCTTTTCCCGTGCTCTGTCCGTACTTATCCAGTATCTTTCCCCGAATATCCATAATCTTTGAACGCAATATCCAGCGTATATCCACTACTTATCCAGCCGTCTTTCCCCGTATTGAACCGGAACTTGGAACGACTTTCACCGAAAAATGCCGCGTCTTTCCCGCGACTTTCACCGGTATTTGTGCGGTCTGTGTACGAATTGTTCGGCGTCTTTCACCGGAATATCCAGCGATATGCGCCAGAAATGGCAGGGACTTTGAACCCGCTCTTGAAGCCAGCGCGGCGGCATGATACAATAGCCACAGCAGGAAGGACGGTGGCGTGATGGACACGACAAACAACGCAGCATGGGAAGCCATGACCCCGGAGGAAAAGCGCAGGACCCTCTACGACCGGCAGGTGGCCACCCTGAAAACCTTCCTCGAACACGGCGCGATCACGCAGGCCCAGCACGACAAGAGCCTGCACGACCTGACCGTGAAGATGGGATATATAATTGAGTAGCCATTTGTACGGCTCCATCGTACAAAAAGATGTATAATCACTAACTGAAAGAAGGCTTCTTTATGAGAAAACCGATTTGCTTGTTCCTTGCGATTTGCCTGACAGCAGCATTACTGGCAGGCTGCTCCCCGGATAACGGCGGAACACAAGTGCAGGAGACATCCGCATTTACCGCCAATATTGAAAAATACTGGCAGGAGCAGGGTATCGACGACGTTTTGGCAGAGCAGGGCTTCTCGGAAGAAGCTCTGGCCCCGATCAGAGCCGAAATGCTTGCCATGTACGGAGAAAACAAAGAAATCCGCGGCAAATATGATAAGGATTTAGCCGCCAAAACCGTGAGTGGTATCTACATAGGAAAAGCCGACGCAGACAATGTCGTTTCATGGAAGGGCATCCCCTACGCAAAACAGCCGGTGGGTGATTTGAGATGGAAAGCACCGCAAAAGCCGGATGCAAGCGACAGGGTGTATGAGGCTTATTACTTCGGAAAGACCGCGCTTCAGATCGAGGGCGGAGACGAATTAAGCAGCTCGTATCCGCAAGGCGAGGACTGCCTGAATCTGAATGTATGGAACAACTTTTCCGATCAATCGGATAACAAGCCCATCATGGTATGGATCCACGGCGGAGCGTATATTCAGGGCGGAACCAGTGAGCCCTATTATGACGGAACAAATTTTGTCAAAAACCATCCGGACGTCATTTTCGCGTCCATGGATTACCGAACCGATTTTCTCGGATTTATCAATCTGAGCAACGTACCGGGGG
>CALCRH010000360.1 GCA_937894515.1 uncultured Clostridia bacterium
CAAGGGAGCTGTCGATTTCCGCTACTCTTGCGAGCTTTCCGGGCTCCAAAAGAACTACCTTGATCGTGCCGTGCTTTTCGGCTTCCTGCGTAAGCTGGGGATCAAAGTCAACCTTCTGAAAGCCAATGCTGTCGCAGAAGTAGAAGCCCTTTTCGACGGTATCGGAATCAATGATCTCGACAACATCCGACACCGACATGGATCTGCCTCTGTAATCTTCGGGATGATCGAGGTTGAATTTGCGGTAAGCATCTTCAAGTGTATGGCAATCGACTTCACCCTCAAACACACAGTCATAAATGCTGCTGTCAATTTCCTCACTACCCGTAAATCTCGGAAATTCATCCGATCCCATAAAGGCAACCCGGCGTTCATCACGCCCCATGTTGATTTGGTAGATTTTGATTTTCATCGCACCATATCCTTTCTTTTGGATTTTTGTAATTCGTTCTGTAAATAATCGTTGTAGTCCTTGCCGGACTTCGGCGGCATATCCAACACGGTGTACTTATCTGAAAGAGAAGAAATAATCTGCTCGGTCGCCGTTCTTCCGATGTCATCGTTATCAAGGTGCAAGCAAATTGTTTTTGTGTTCGGATGACGGTCAAGATAGGTGGCGAGTGCCAACGGAACATCCTGCTTATTATCCGTCTTATACACGCCTGCGAGGGAGAGCAGATTGTCTTTTCGCCAGTTGCGGTGTTCTTTGATTTCAAGCGAAGCAAAGCTCAAAAGGTCAACGGCAGCTTCAAACAGGTGAACGGTATCGGAATCTGCTTCGGCGGGAATGGAAAACGAAAACCGTTTATCGCTTCCCGGAAGATCTATTTTGTAATCCGATACCGTACTGCGAACCGCACCGTATTTCGGCGTAGCATCATCGAAACCGAGAAATATGCAGTTGTGATATTTCGCATCTTCATAAATCAGCTCGTGCATTACGCAGTAGTCGATAACAATATCGTCAATGCCACGCAACCGCAGATACCGTCTTGCTCGGATGATGTCATCATTTCGTTTCGGCAACTCAAATTCCTTTACGGCTTGTTTTTGCTCTTGCCGTGCGTAAATAGGTGGCAATACCTCTGCATATCCGGTCAGCATTTCAACTGCTTTCGTAAAAGAAACGCCCTTGACTTTGATAAGGTAGTCAAGAGCGTTCTTTCCGCCAATGTGCCGTGAGAACCAGTGCCATACGCCGTTTGAGATTTTCAGAGAATCGTGTTCACGGGTACAGTAGGTTCCGGCACAGACCTTTTTGAGATTTGTCGGTTCGTAATTTTGCAGATAAGTGAGTAAGTCCATTTCTTTTGCCGCCGCAATTTGTTCGGGCGTTACCCACATAGAAGATCACCTACCTTGCATCACGCTTGGATTTAAGAAACTCGTCACGAAGGACTTCATTGGCATGACATTCGATATTGTCACGCAGTTCATCCATATAGAGAGACTCATTGTTTTCTCGCCGTTCAAAAATATCCGCAAGAGGATGTTCGGATTTAAGCAATGCCTGTACTTGCTTGTCAGGCAACCCAAGTTCTTGCATAATTAAAAGAATGTCCTCACGGATGTTGTAGGCGTATGAGCGTTCAAGGATTTCTTCTGCGGGAAGAGATAGAAGTTCTTCCTTGAATTTTTCCTGTTCGGCAGCCATTCGGTTATACAATTCGAGATTCAGTTCTTCATTCGTCATCTTCCATACCTTCTTTCAAATAAAACTCGAAAGCTTCATCGACAAATCTGTCCAATACCTCCTGCGGAGTTTCCTCGTTTATGGCAAAAGAATCGTAAACACGATAACCATACTCGATCACATAGCGGTAAATGTCATTGTCGGTATCGGAATCACCAATATAATCCTCGACCTCCGAATAAAGATGATCGAGAACATTAGCGGCGCAAAAAAGTCCAACTTCTGCCTTGCTGGGAAGATCGTAGTTTTCAAAAATTGACATAACACGCTTATAGAAATATAAGCGGTCAACGACCTCGCCCACATCGTCATAAAAGCCTTCGTTGATTTCATAAATAAGAGTTTC
>CALCRH010000361.1 GCA_937894515.1 uncultured Clostridia bacterium
CCTGAGTGACTACGAGCGGCGGATGATCGTTCTCAGTCTGAACAGACTGCGGAACCGCGTGATCGCAGATGGCATTGATCCCATCGACGTGGACAGGATGCTGCTCAAAATGGCAAGGCTGAACAAGAAAAGATTTGGGAGGGTATGACTATGGAAAAGTACATAACAGACGAGCGCACCGGGCTGAAATATGAGCTTGTCGGCGATTATTACCTCATCGCTGGGGATGACGAGCCTGAGCAAGAGCCCATCGGTATCAGGGGACAGCGGCATTGCATGTACTTACGTAAACATAAGCACGCCATTTACTCCGGTCTGCTGATTTCTGGCAAGCTGGACACCTACCTCCGGGAGATCGACCGGCAGGCCGAGGCAATGTTTTCTCAGTTGGTCAAACAAATAGCGATGCAAGAGGGTATCACCGAAGAACTCAAAGCATCCGACCAAATGGTATGGGTCGGGACAATGAATAGCATCCGGCAAAGAGCAAAAGAAATCATGATGTCAGAGCTGATTTCTAATCTCTGAATCCGCCCCCATGGTAACGTCTCTTGTTCCTACAGGCATTCCCTTGTCGAGCGCTTTATCGTGGCGACAATCGCGTCGTAATTCTTTTCTCTGCCCTTGCGGGTGAGCTTGCAAATCTGCTCGGTGAGCAGCGAGTTTTTAACCGTATATCCGGTGCCCAACATATCTGTCAGCGGCATCTAAACTGCTTCCTGTTGAAAAAGGCGGCAAACCATGTTACGATGAAAGCAACAAGAAAACAGCGGGGGCGGTGAACGATGGAAACGACGCAAAGCGGCGCGATCCCCATGCGGAAAAAGACAATATATATCATCATGGGCTGCGTCATGGTCGCGCTGCTCATCGCAAGTATCGTTATGACGTTCTCCTTCGGACTGTTCCGTGAGGACGCGGACTATCTCCAGATGGTCATTGCCGTTGTCGGGATGCTGTTCGCAATTATTTTATTTACCTGCTGCTGCTTCAACATCCGGGACAACACGCATCAGGGGGATATCTTCGCCGCAGTGTCCGTACTGCTGTATTTCTGCCTTCTTTTCTCCGGAGCGATGGATGTGCTTGCGGGAAAAGGCGTGGCGGGAAGCGCGATCATCGCACTCCAGACAATAACCTCGACCTGCTCTACGGCGGTGCACCTCCTGTTCTGGCGCTATCAGTGCGCGTCTCTACCGGAAAGCCGTTCACAGAGGCATTTTACGCGGTGGATTTATTTCCTGATATTGAGTTACCTCGTAATGCTTGCGGTTAACCCATTCACCGGGGTTCTATTTGTTGTGGACGCATCAGGTAATCTAATATCCACTGGCGAAATACTGGAAATCATCTTCATGTCACTGTTCTACCTGACTTATCTGCTATACATACTGCCGCAGCATTGTTCACTGAGGCAGAAACTATCTCTTGCCAGCTTTGCGCTGCTGCCGATTCTCGTCATTGTGATGACAATCGTCTGGTATGCGGCAGGCATTAAATATTCAATACTGTCCATCACATATATTTTTCTGCTGATGGCCGCCTACGTTGTCTTCTTCTGTGACTATATCAAGAGCAAAGAATTGCTCCTGCGTCAAAAGAATGTACTTGCAGAGATGAAATCAGAGATGCTGTTATCCCAGCTCAATCCGCATTTTGTGGCTAATACCTTAAACTCTATCGTGGCACTTTGCCGGTTCGACCCGCCGGAGGCAGAGCGTGCAGCGAGGATGTTTGCCGGATACCTCAGGGAGAACTATGTAGATATGGCCGGCAGCCAGATGATTCCCTTTGAAAAAGAGCTGGAAAACTTAAAAAACTATATCGCCATTGAGCAGATCCGCTTCCCGGGTCTGCAGGCAGAATACGATATTTCATTTACGCAGTTTGAGATACCTACCATGACACTGCAGCCGCTTGTGGAAAATGCCATATCACACGGTATCCATGGCAAAGGAAAGATCACCATAACTTCAGCCGAGACTCAGTCATGCTACATTGTAATTGTTTCGGATAACGGTGAGGGCTATCAAAATCCGCCAGAGGGAGATCGAATCCATCTGGGCATTGCCGGCTGCCGCGAAAGACTGCAAACCCTCTGCGAAGGATCTTTAACGATTGGCTCCGGAGAAGGCGGCGGAACGGTGTGCGAGATCAAAATTCCTAAATGGAGGGGGTAAAGCAAATGAATATTTTATGCATTGACGATGAACCTTTGGCGCTTAGGCTGCTTGTCAGCATGCTGGAAGATAAGCCAGGTGTAAAAGCTCTGTACAGCTTCGATAACACGGCAGACGCGCTTGCCTGCGCCGATACTGCGGATATAGACATTGCATTTGTAGATATTATGCTCGGCAGCGCAAACGGACTGGATTTTGCCCAGAGTCTGCGTACCATTCAGCCGGGCTGCAAAATCATCTATTGCACAGGGTACCCTCAGTATGCCATTGAGAGCATAAACCGCGGCATAGTGGACGGCTACCTGATCAAACCGGTAGAAGAGGAACAGATACAGGAGATCCTGAAAAAGGCAGGCTCAAAGAAGCTTCTCAGCGTTATGGGCAGTGGAACGCAGCAGCATATTATTGACAGACAGGGACAGCCAGTTGTATTTACGCGCAGAAAAACAGCGCAGCTCTTTTCTCTGCTGTTAGAGCTGGGAGGTCAGGATGCCACTGCAGATGAGCTGTGTGAACACCTGTGGGAGCACAAAGCGGGCCTGATCTACAAGAACCGCCAGTATTTGTATTCGCTTGTCAGCGACCTGAGCACTGCGCTCAAAGAACACGATGCATCGGAAGCACTGATCAAGACCGCTAACGGTTATGCGCTGGATATGGCACAGATCGAAATATCAAAATAAACTGAAAACAGATAAAATAGGCCGTCGGCAGGAATCCCTTAGGGATATACACCGGCGGCTTTTTGTTTTGTGAGATTTTGTGAGATTCTTATCCGTCTTAAGATGAATATAAATTTATATAATAAATATATTACAGATGGTGATTTCTTTAAAATTCCAGTCACCGAAGAGCCTCTTTTTGTTACTTTTAACACAGAATCATAGGAAATGATTAGCTCAATGAATATTAACTATGATTATTTATTTTATTAATACATTTACAAATATCATCTTTAGATATAATTATATTATCAGATTCAACAATGTTGAAACCATTATTTCCTGTGACAGGACATTCCGACAACGTTTCATAAACAACAGTCTTTGCAAGTTCTGCGCCAGTGAGTTCCTGAGTGCAAGCTGCATCAGAATAGAATTTGCCATTATCTAGATTCTCCCAACACTCACGAGTATAGCCAGGAGTGCTCAATGTTGGTTCGCACACCCTGTGGTGCTCAGTATTCAAGTCCAACAACGTATATTCACACTTGCTGCATGTATTGCTACCTGTCGGGAATTCGTGATGACAGTCGAAGGTATATTCCAAGCTGACAGCAATGTCGGAACCAAACTGATAATTCACAGTTCGCGTATCCGGCCTTACTTCAAACCTTACTTTATCACCT
>CALCRH010000362.1 GCA_937894515.1 uncultured Clostridia bacterium
TCAGATAATCCGGCGTGAAGGTCTTTTTCTGCGTAAGATCCCCGACATACTTTTCGTTTTTCAGGATCTTCACGATGTGGCTGTTCGACCAGTTCGTGTTGCCGTTGTAGGTTTTGTACCCGGCTTCCCGCAGCTCCCGCGCAATCACGGAGGTGCCTTTCTTCTCCACGCCGTACTTGTGGAAGATCAGACGGATGACCTCGGCTCCTTCGGGGTTGACCGTCATTTTGCCGTCCTTCACGTCATAGCCCAGCATGGAGGTGCCGAACACCACGCCGCGCTCCATCTGCCGGGTCTGCCCCCATTTGACACGGGAGGAAGTCTTGCGGCTTTCCTCCTGCGCGATACTGCCCATGATGGACAGGCGCAGCTCCGCGTCCGGCTCCAGCGTGCTGATGCCGTCGTTCATGAACAGCACGCCCACGCCGAGGGCTTTCAGCTCGCGGGTATAGGAGATCGTGTCGAGGATGTTTCGGGAAAAGCGGCTGACCTCTTTGGTGATAATCAGCTTGAATTTGCCCATGCGGGCGTCGTTGATCATGCGGTTGAACTGGGCGCGCTTTTTCGTGGAAGTCCCGGTGATGCCCTCATCGGCATAGACCTCATACAGCTCCCAATCCGGCTGGCGGTCGATGTATTCGCGGAAATAACGCTGTTGGGATTCAAAGGAATTGAGCTGATCGTCCTTGTCCGTGGACACGCGGCAGTAGCTTGCTACGGGAATCATGATTTCACCTCCCCGGGTGTATGCGTATATTATTGCAGATGTCTCTCACTTTTGCGAATGTGCGGGATGATTTCTTTCAAACTCACACCTCTGCATCCGCAGTTTTTCTTCGGCGTATCGGTACTGCTGCTCCGTCAGCCGCCCGGATTCCACAAGGGCCAGCAGCACGGCTTTCTGATATTCGTACAGAAATTCGCCGTCGGTCTCGCGGGTGATCCTGCGGTCATTTTCGATGCGTTCCAGCGTGATCGGTTCCATGCTGCCAGCCCTCCTTTCTACCTAAACTCTATGCACGGGACAGGTTCTGCTTTACCGGGTCAGCTCCTTATAGGTGCGAAGTTTTTCCTTTGCCAGCTCCCGCCGCAGACTGCCGCCCTCGAAGCAGATCGGGACGCACATTTCAAGCACCCGGTCATAAATCCGCTGCTCGGTGATGGTCTCCGGCGATTTCAGGTCGTTCAGGCTCAGATTGGTGGTCACGATCATCGGCTTTTTGGCAAGGTAGCGTCCGTTGATGAGCCCATAAACCTGCTCCTGCGCGTAATCGGTGCGTCGCTCCATGCCGAAGTCATCCACGATCAGAAGGTCGCATTTTTGCAGGCTGGCGAGATACCATTCCTTATCGTGCAGATCCATGCCGGGGAGCTTGTTCAGCATGGTGCCCAGCGTCAGCATCCGCACGTCCAGCATCTGTTCGCAGAGCGCGTTGGCGATACACGCCGCGGCGAAGGTCTTGCCGTTGCCGGACTGCCCCCAGAACAGCAGACCGAGATTGTTCATCCGCATCTCCTGCCAATGCTCCAGATAATGCCGTGCTTCCGCCATCTGCGGCACAGCGCCGTTGTCGTTTTTGAACTGATAGCCGTACAGCGCCGACGCATCGCCGAAGGCGGCTTCCTTGTGGGTATGGATCAGATTCATGCGGTTGAAATCCTTGATTTCTTCGTCCGTCACAGACTTTCGTCCTCCTTGTGTTGATAATAAGAGTCAGATATTTTTTCTTGCTTTCTTCGGTTGTTTGGGGTTCGTTTCTGCCCTGTCGGACGGGGCGTTTTCGCGCTCTCCGACGGTGCGTTTTGTTGCCCCTCGGCGGTGCTTCTGCTTTCCTCCGGGATGTTCACGAAGATGTGGCTCGGCCCGTTTCCCACGGGACGCTGCCGCTCGATCAGCCCGTCGCGTTCCAACTCGGCAAGATGCCGCTTGACGGCGGTTTCGCTGACGTGAAGCGTTTCGGCGAGCTTTTCGATGGGATAGACCACATACACGCGGCCTGCATCGTCCGTCCAGCCGTTCTTCCGGGAGAGCGTCGCCCGGTCAAGGAGGACGGCGTAGAGCAGGATCGCCGTGGGCGGCAGGTCACGGTTCAGCACTTCCCGCGGAACCGGGTAATAGCCCGTCAGCGCCGTCTGCCGGGTGAATGGATGTAGTTCTGCAATCGCTGTGTCCTCCTTTCGTTCGGGTTCGTGTATCATTATATCTGCGATGTATGGGCAAAGGGGGATTTCCGGCAGAATTGCAATTCGGAGGCTCCTTTCGACAAAAACTTGCAAAAATGCAAACAAAAAGCGCCCGGAGACTTCAAATCTATGGTATAATAGAGTTGAAATCGGGCGCAGGAGGTGTATTCTTTTGAAAACAGTCGGCGAACGCATCTATGATCTTCGTGAGGATGAATCCACGACCATCCGCGATCTGGCAAAGGAACTGCAAATCAGCGAATCCCAGCTTTCCCGTATCGAAAGCGGCAAGACGGCAACCATCAGCAGCGACATTCTGACCGGGCTTGCCAGGCACTTCCATGTTTCAACGGATTATATTCTCGGTCTTTCCCCGGTCAGGCAGAATACCTTCATTCTGTCCGACCTCCATCTGACGGAAACGGCCTGTATGAAGCTGGCGCGGAAAGAAATCAACGGCGACACGCTCAGCCGCCTGATGGAGCATAAGGACTTTGGGCATCTGATCAAAAGCGCGGACGCTTATCTGAACGATACCTATCTGGAGGGTGTGAAATCCCGGAATGACATAATTAAGATGGGAGCCATGTTTGCGCGTGATCACGCCGATGATTACGAGCATTCTGATGATGTCAGAATGGCGGCAAATACTGCCCTCGCTGCCAGAACCGGCGCGCACGAGCTGGAAATCTCGGATATTCAGAATCTGACGATGCGGATTCTGAAAGAAACGAAGGCAACGGTTGACGAAGAAAAGCGAGCTGGAAAAACGGCTCAGCGCAAGCCTGCCAATAAAGAGTTTGAGGCAAAATGGCGGGAGATTGCAGAACAGGCATATACAATCAAGGATAAGGACGAGCAGCTGGATTTCATCGTCGATCAGACATTGAAAAACATCCAGCAGCAAACCGGATTAAAGGATACTTTCCTGAAACCTCTCCGGCCGATCTATCGGGCAATATTCAAAATGACCGGCAGTCCTGTAAAAGATACTGCTGATAATCCGGATGTTTCTGAGAATAAATAAGCAAGTGCTGCCTGTGATATGCTTACAGGCAGCACTTGCGCTATATGGGGGTGAATCAGGTCATACATTTCCTTTGAGCAGCAAATTAATATAGGGATTACGTGTTAATTGCAAAGAAGATCAATCGTATAATCCCAGAAACCTTCCATTTCATAGATTACTTCTGCCCGGCCGCAGAGTGATTGCTGCTCCGGTGAAAGCTGTTTGTATTCCTCGGGGGAATAACCGTCGGTTCGACCGACATATTTTGAAAGACGGTCTAAATTGACGGTGACATATTGAACGGAAGAGGCAGCAACCGCATCTGGGCATAGGAAAGCAAAGACGGTAAGAGGGTCCCAATAGGGATAATCCTGAATATACTCCCTGAAGTGATCAGCCCACAGCCCGGAAATACCGTTCCGATTACTATGCGCAATGAATTTATCTGCAATGGATCTATCAATATAAACATTGCAGGAAGCCGGCAAAATGTACTGTAACGGGAAATGTGCTGTTATACAGGTGCCAAACGCTGCCGGATCGTAGAGTACATTATACTCGGCATAAGGTGTAACATTCGCACCGTCTATTCCTTCAACCATTTCCGAACGGTTGTTCTCTATCATACATGGATCACCAAGAGCACCACCCATGTAGTAGATGGCTTTTACGTGCGGAGCAAAATCAGGATCCTGCTTCACCGCTTTTGCAATATTCATTGTGGGGCCAATGGCAAAGATCACAACTTCATCCGGATTTTCCCGAACCGACCGAATCAGAAAATCCGCGGCATCATTCCTGTCACAGAGCAGATCCGGATCGACGGATGTGAAAAAGTGAATGGCTCCGAAGCTGTCCTCACCCTTGATGTAATCCAGACCTTTATAAAAATCATCCAGCTCCTGAAGTCTGTTTCTGTCCATATCTCCGGGAAAGTCTGTGCCGCAGAAATAGGGTATATCCGTGCGGCCGACCAGGTCGAGAAAATCCCCGGTATTTTTTGAACTGCCAAACTGTGTTTCTCCGTAGTTTTCGTACGGCGCATCAATAAAAATGTTTCCGCCCTCCAATGTGATGCCGAGGATCTCTACAAGGCCGCGTTTTTCGGCTTTCAGGAGCATGCTCAGAGACAGCGTATCGTCATTCATATACCCCATATCACAGTCAAGAATGACTTTGACCGGAGAGGACGGTTTTGAAATTGTTTTGGCGCAGAAAAAGCCGACGAGCAGAAGCGCGACAACAATGATCAGCGCTGAAATGATCCGGTTTTTCTTGGTTTTCATGCGGTTCTACTTTCAGATCTGTCGGATGGTGAATGATATCAAAGAAAATATGATTTGTCAAAAAGCTCCCCCGTAATAAACAGAGGAGCTTTGTATAATGACTTTCGGCAGATCAGATCTGCTTCTGAGCGTTGATCTTAACGCCGGGGCCCATGGTGGAAGCGGTGACACAGGACTTGATGTACTGGCCCTTTGCCGCTGCGGGCTTTGCCTTGATGATAGCGCCGATGAGTGCTGCATAGTTTGCATACAGCTTCTCTGCGCCGAAGGATACCTTACCGATGGGGCAGTGGATGA
>CALCRH010000363.1 GCA_937894515.1 uncultured Clostridia bacterium
TCACACAAAAGACCGCTATCGGACTGGACGGACGAAAGCACAGACGAAATCTGAATGTGCTTGTCTGCGGTGGCTCCGGCGCAGGTAAAACACGCTTTTACGCAAAGCCGAACATCATGCAGGCAAACAGCAGTTTTGTTATTCTCGATCCGAAAGGTGAAATTCTCCGTGATACCGGAAATCTGCTCAAAGACAAAGGTTATGACATTAAGGTGCTTGACCTTATCAACATGGAAAAGAGTCATTGCTATAACCCCTTTGTCTATCTGCGTGATGACAACGACATTCAAAAACTTGTCACCAACATTTTCAAGAACACGACACCGAAAGGCAGTCAGTCACAAGATCCGTTCTGGGATCAAGCGGCGATGATGCTGCTCCTTGCTCTTGTGTTCTATCTGCATTATGAAGCTCCGCCCGATGAGCAGAACTTCCCGATGGTGCTTGAAATGATCCGAGCCGGTGAAGTTCGTGAGGACAATGATGATTTCAGGTCGCCGCTTGATGAACTGTTCAATAAGCTTGAACACCGCAACCCGGAACACATTGCTCTCAAGTATTACAAGAACTATCGAAGCGGTTCGGGTAAAACGCTGAAATCCATTCAGATCACCCTTGTCGCCCGTTTGGAGAAATTCAATCTTGACAGTTTGGCGGGTATCACGCAGACCGATGAATTGCAGCTCGGAAATCTCGGAGAAAAGAAAACGGCGATCTTTGCCGTTATCCCGGACAACGACTCATCCTTTAACTTCATTGTCGGTATGCTTTATACGCAGTTGTTCCAGCAACTCTATTACAGTGCCGACATCGTTCACGGCGGCAGACTTCCGGTTCATGTTCATTTTGTCATGGACGAATTTGCGAATGTTGCCTTGCCCGATGAATTTGACAAATTGCTTTCTACGATGCGAAGCCGTGAAATCTCGGTCAGCATCATCGTTCAGAACCTCGCACAGCTTAAAAAACTGTTTGAGAAAGAATGGGAAAGCATTGTCGGTAACTGCGATGAGTTTTTGTATCTCGGCGGCAACGAACAGTCCACTCACGAATATGTGTCGAAGTTGCTCGGTAAAGAAACCATTGATATGAATACCTACGGTCAGTCCAGAGGTCGAAACGGAAACTACTCGACGAACTGGCAGATCACCGGGCGTGAACTGATGACACCGGATGAGGTGCGAATGCTTGATAACAAGTACGCACTTCTTTTCATTCGTGGTGAGCGACCGATCATGGATTTGAAATACGACATTCTCAAACATCCGAATGTGGCTCTGACCGCAGACGGAAAAGCAAAGCCGTATGACCACGAACGCCCGACTTACAGCGTGGCAACAATTCAGTTCGATCCCGAATTACTCAAACTTGCACCCACAGAACTGACCGATGAGGTCGGTGATTTCGCAATCCTCACAGAAGAAGAAATCGAAGAACTATTAAAAGAAAATATGGAGGTAAATTACCATGAAGAAAATGTTTCGCAAAAATTCAAACACATCTAAGCTGCCGATGACCGGAAAGGTAAAGCGTGGCTTTATCGCTTACTGCTCCATCATCATGGTTGTGGCTCTTGTCTGTATGTGTTCCGTGACGGCATTTGCGGCGGGCAATGATCCGCTGACCGTCGTCAACAATCTCTCCGACTTTATGTTCGGACTTATCCGAGCTATCGGTCTTATCCTGCTCGGCTTCGGTATCGTACAGGTCGGTCTGTCTCTCAAGAGCCACGATCCGTCTCAGCGTGCTAACGGCTTCCTTACTGTCGCCGGTGGTATTATCATCACTTTTGCAAAAGAAATTCTCACCCTTATCACGGGCTGATCGGAACAACGGGCGGAGTGCCGATGCTGACACTCCGCCCGAATATCTTGAAGGGAGGATAATCTATGTCCGATAACTGGGTAGTGCAGAACCTACAGAACGCACTCGAAACATGGAACTCAAAGTTTGCGGAAATATGGACACTCCTTACACAGTCACCGGAAACCTTCAAGGGCGGAGCGATCTGGCAAGTGATATTAAACATTCACGGAGCATTGCAAGCCATAGGTTATGCTTTGCTCGTTCTGTTCTTTGTCATAGGTGTTGTGAAAACTTGCGGCAGTTTCACCGATGTCAAGAAACCCGAACACGCCGCAAAACTATTTATCCGTTTTGCACTGGCGAAAGGTGTTATCACTTACGGACTTGAATTACTCATGAAACTGATGACTATTGTGCAGGGTGTCATCTCAAACATTATGACGGCATCCGGCGTGGCAAGTTCGTCAGCAACAATATTGCCGCAAAGTATCATTGATGCCATTGAAGACTGTGGCTTTTGGGAGTCCATCCCGCTGTGGGCAGTTACGCTGATCGGCGGACTGTTCATTACTGTTTTAGCGTTCATTATGATATTGAGCGTTTACGGACGCTTTTTCAAAATCTATATGTATTCGGCAATCGCCCCGATACCGCTTTCGACATTCGCAGGAGAACCGACACAGAACACGGGAAAAACATTCCTCAAGAGTTACTGTGCCGTACTGCTTGAAGGAGCAATCATTGCTCTTGCCTGCATTATCTTCTCTGTGTTTGCCGCAAGCCCGCCCGTTGTAGATACTTCGGCAGCGGCAGTCACACAGGTATGGGCGTATGTCGGAGAACTCATATTCAACCTACTCGTTCTCGTGGGTGCGGTCAAAATGGCAGACCGTATCGTGCGTGAAATGATGGGATTATAAAGGAGGAAAAAAGCAAAAATGAAAGGTGTTATCAAGAAAACACTAAAAAGCAAAAAAGCGGAGGGCTATGTGGACTCCGGCGTGAAGATTCTCATTGCCGTTGTCATCGGTGCGCTCTTGCTTGGTGGCGTTTATATGCTTTTCAAAGATACCATTTTGCCAACAGCACAATCCAAAGTGGAATCGCTGTTTGATTATGCCGGCGAAGTCACAGAAGTGGAAGAAGTACAACCGAATGTCGTTGCGTTCCGATATGCAAGTACCGAATATCAAGCCGAAGAAGGAATGACTTGGGGTGAATGGGTAAAAAGCGAGTACAATCCCACAAGTATAACTGTGATAAGTCGAAATTATATTGGGCGTGATGATGGCAACGGTGCCGGAGTTAGCCGGATTCTCCAACGACGCGAATTTCGCCGGACCAAGGAACGTCCAGTCGCCGCTCTTCAGATTCCAATCGCCTGAAATCTGCGTCGTCGCACCGTCGGCAAGACCGTTTGTGACAACCGTCGATGCGGTCGTGGTCGTGGCGACCGTACGTGCGCTTAAAATGCACGGCGGTCTTGCAAAGACAGAACTCGGCACAGAGAATCTTGAGGCACTCGGCAAGGGCGTTCCGAATCTGCGGGGCGGAGC